>NZ_BMQE01000058.1:0-38200 GCF_014647955.1 Planomonospora antibiotica
GCTGACCAGCACGTTCAGGTCGTGCCAGCCTCTAGGGGCCTGAATTACGCGGAACGCGGGTTAACGACGTCGTTTCCGGGATGGTCAACGAAGATCATCTAGGTGAGGGTGTGACTTTCATCGGTGAATGGCGGTGGTGTCAGGTTCTGGAGTCGGCTGCACGGAGTACCGAAGTCGCCTGCACCTCGGTGTACGAGGGTGCACTGAGGTCCGTCGACCGGCCGTCGCGGATGTCGGTCGCTGTGGTCACGGCCGCCGCTAGAGCTCTGCGGTAAAGCAGCGAACCGAGACTGATCCTGCGCACGCCCAGCGCGGCCAACTCGGTAAGGTCGGGGCCGGTCGGTGCGTACAGGATGTTTAGCGGCACGACGAGGGCCCCTATCAGGGCGGCGATCTCGTCCGGATCCGACAGGCCCGGCACGAACACCCCGTCTGCCCCAGCCTGTTCGTAGACCGCGAGGCGCTCTGCGGTCTTCTCCTCCTGGCATCCGAGCCAGTGCGTGTCGGTACGGGCGTTCACGAACAGTGCGGGTACGGAGGCTTTGACGGCAGCGATCTTCGCGGCATGCAGCTCGACGGAAGCGAGGGTGCCATCCGAGCGGCCGTCTTCAAGGTTGATCCCCGCCGCGCCGGCGTCGTACAGCCGTCGCGCCAGCTCGGCCACCTCCTTCGGGTCGTCACTGAAACCGCCTTCGGCATCGACGGTGAACAGGAAAGTGCCCCGCCCGAGTCGGCGGGCCAGCGCCACGGTCGCCGCTGCGGTGGCGGCCGCTCCGTCCGGCAGGCCGAGGGCCGCGGCCACGCCCAGGCTGGTGGTGCCGATCGCGTTGAAGCCCTGGGCCGCAAGGGCGGCGGCGGAGGCGTAGTCCCAGGCGTTGGGCAGCAGCAGCGGGGCGGCTCGATGGTGCAGATGGGCGAATGCGGTCAGCGGCCGCTGGAGGAGGCCGTTGGCCAGGGCGAGAGCGTGGGCTCGGCCGGGGCAGACCCTGGGCGGGGCGCCGAAAGTGACCGGTACGGGATGCGCACTCTGTGCGGCTGCCAGATCCAAGAGCACCACATCGCCATCGGCGATGTCCTGTCCGGCGACGCGGGTGGCACGGACGGCGATGCGACGCATGGTTCGCACCGGTGGAGTCTCCCGGAGCACCCGCGCCAGCGGTACGTTGCCGCCGGCCGCGGCATCGACCAGTGCCGCCGTCGCCGCGCACGCCTGCACCAGCAGCCCGATGCGGTTGGCGGCGGCCTCCAAAGCGGACTCGTCCGCGTCCTCTGGCACCAGCAGCGCCACCAGCCGGGCCACAGCCTCGTCCGCGGCCGGGTCCGCACCCCCGAAGTAGACCCCGGCCACGATGCTCACTGCCTCCGCCACCTCTCTGGGCTGCGGCATCTCCAGGGCCTCGGCGAGGGTATGAACCAGCCGCACCTGGACCTCCCCGTCAGTGCCGGCCGTCACTGCGTTCCACAGCGCGGCGGGCTCCAGCCGGGCGAGTTCGGTCTCCACGAAGGCTCTGCGCCGCCGATGAGGCTCACCGGAACTGAATCGGGCCACGGTGGCCCGCAGCCACGCGACACTCGCCCCCACGGGACCGGCGTCCGCTGTCGGCAGCTCGGGGACTAGCGCCGGGTCGGCAAGCGCCGCGCGCACGTCCGTATGACGGTTGAATTCATGCATCGTGTGCGTCATGGACCTGACGCTAGGTGCGGAACAGTTCGGCGCCGCCCGAACCATCCCTGCGGCATCATGGCGGCATGCCTTCGCTCGCCGAGACCGCCGGCCTGTTCGCCGACCGCACCAGGTCGGTCTTCTGCCAAGCACTGCTTGACGGACGTGCCTGGACGGCGGGCGAGCTCGCCCGGTATGCGGGAGTGCGACCCTCCACCGCCAGCGAGCAGCTTTCCCGCCTCATCGAGGGGGGAGTGCTGACCGAGGAACGTCAAGGCCGACACCGCTACGTCCGGCTGGCAGGCCCCGAGGCTGCCGCCCTCGTCGAGGCCCTCGCCTCGTACGCTCCGGACACTCCGCGTCCGCAGAATCTACGCGAATCGGTGCGGCTCAGCGCCGAAGCCCGCGCCCGCACCTGCTACGACCATCTGGCGGGGCAGCTGGGCGTGGTCCTGGCAGACGCAACGATCGCCCGAGGGCTGGTTGCCACCGACTCCGGGATCGCCGTCACCGCGGCAGGTCGGGCATGGCTGGCCGACGCCCTGGGATACGAGCAGCCCCCAGGCGCCCGGCGCCCCTTGGTACGGAACTGCCTGGACTGGACGGAGCGTCGACCACATCTCGCCGGAGCGCTGGGCGCGGCCTTGTGCGCCACAGCATTGCAGCGGCAGTGGCTGCGACGGGTCGGCTCCGGGCGCGCGGTAGAGGTGACGCCGCAGGGCACCGAGGCGTTCCGTGATCTGCTGGCGGTGACGGTCTAGGCACCGCACCGGAGTGCCGGTCCTGGTCGAGCAGGGGCTACGCCTGCGGGTAACGATGCAGGGACGTTTTGGGGATGCCAGTCTTGGTCGCGATCTGGCCGAGGCTGCTGCCCTGCTGTTGCAGAAGCTTGGCGTACTCGATCCTGTCGGCGGAGTGGGCGACCGGGCGGCCGATGCGGCGGCCGGCGGCTTCGGCAACGGCACGGGCGTGAGCGGCCCTCTCGGCGGTGAAGGTGCGCTCCATCTCGGCAAACAGGGCCAGCAGCAGGAAGGCGACGCGGCCCATGCCCTCATCGGCGGTGTTGACCCGCGCGTACGCGAGTTCGAGCCCGCCTGTGGGGTGGTGCATGTCGGTTCCCATGGCCGGACCGTACCGGAAGTCAACTTCGTACGTTCTTCCCGGAACGCATCTTGTGGAACGATTTTCGGAACGGTCGGCGAGCTGATCGCCCCGGGGCACATATTGTCTGACGGAGCGTCGAGAGTCCTGTTCCACTTCCTTGGAAGTGGAACGCTTTGCTTCCCGGCGCCGCACCGTCCTACGGTCGGGCGAAAGGGCCGATTCCCGGCGGACACCGGGGCGGCCCCATCCCAACCCCCAGGAGACCGATCATGAACACGTCCGCCCCGCACCCCGCGCCCCGCGCCCCGCGCCCCGCGCCCACGAAGCATCCCGGCTGATGGATCGGCCGGTCTGGCTGCTCGACGTCGACGGCGTGATCAACGCCTCCCGGCCCGGCTGGGGCGCCGCCCCGCGCAGCGGCACCGCCTACTCCGGCAGTAACGCCTACCGCATGCGCTGGGCACCGGCCCTGCTGGATCGCGTCCGAGCCCTGCACCGGGCCGGTGACGTGGAGATCCGCTGGTGCAGCACCTGGTGCCCCGACGCCGACCAGATGGAACGGCTGTTCGCCCTGCCCCGCCTGGCCCGCGCCTGGTCCGGCCACCTGTCCGCCGACGCCGCGGCGGCGGCCGAACTCGCCGCCGCCCGCGACGTCCTGGCACGCGGGCGGCGGCTCATCTGGACCGACGACGTCGAGGTCCCCACCAGCGGACCGGTCCATGACGAGCTGACCGGAGGCGGCCGGGCCCTGCTGATCGCGCCCTCGCCCGGCAGAGGGCTGCAGCCCGGCCACATGGCTGCCATCGAGGCCTTCATCTCCGCTCGGGTGACCGAAGGGCCCGGCTCTGCCGCGGACGTCACCACAGCGGACGACGTCCTGCTCACCGCACGGCGCCTCCCTGGAGGGGATGCCACGCCGTTGCAGTGAACAACGCGCTGCGGATCCGCGCCGGCCGGATAGCACTGAAGATTCAACGCCGCCTGCCGGCGAAAATCGCAGAGGTCCTACCGATGTCATCCGGGGGGTAGCGGAGCGGCGGTCGAGCGACCGGTCACGGCGACCAGGGACTGCCCCCGAACCGTAATGGCATCTCCGCCAGGTGAGGAGATCGGTAGTGTCCTCACCGTAAGCGAGCGTGCGGGAAGTGGCGAACGGTGACCGGCGGCCGCAACGGCGCGGCGATCACCATGTGGGTCGGCGGACCGGCAGACAAAATCGCCTTCTACGCCCGCCTCGACCGCATCACCGACGGAGCCGACGCCGTGAAAACCCTGCTCGCCACCCGCGATCGCCTCGACCTGGCACGGGTCGCCCAACCTTCGGGTGAGTTCGTCGTCTTGCTGCCCCAGCACGCGAGCCCGATCATCGCCTGGGCCGCACCGTAGAACCGCCGGCCTGGACCATGGAGCGGCGCATTTCCTATTCCCGCGGAGTGGATCGCGTCCGGCAGGCCGCGCGTTCTCGTGCCGCGCCGGACCCTGGCCGGTCCGTGCGCCTGCGACCGATGCCGCCCCGGTGATCGGGCCTGGCCCAGCCGGGCCGCCGCCCGCAGCGCGGTCTTCGAGTTCATCGAGGGCTGGTACAACCTGCACCGGCTGCACAGCAGTCTGGGCTACGTTAGCCCCGCCGCCTACGAGGCCGCCTACGAGGCCGCCTTCGCGGCCTGACCACCACACCAAAGGTGTCCGTCAAAGCGGAACAAGCTCACTCCGCGGTCGACGCGTTGCACGGACGGCCGGCGTCGACCACCAAAACCTTGCGGCGCTGCCGCCCGAGCACGAGGCCCGCGCTCAGTCGGCGGGGCCGCCGCCGACCACGATCACCTCATACATGCGTGTCCTCCTCTATGAGGTACATTCCGAGGTCCTCCGGTCCGGTAGGGGTCAGGGTCAAGCCGTGCTCGGCGACCTCCTCGCGCAGCGCCCGCTCTCCGAGCACCCGCCAGGCGTAGTCCGTCTCGACCTCGCGGACGAGCCGTTCCCCCTCGTAGACCCGGTAGGCCATGTGCCAGGTGACGCTGTCGGGGCCCGCGGGCCGTCAGCACCGACCGGAGTGCGGGGGAGGGTTCGATGGCGATGATCTCGGCGTCCGACAGTGCTTCGGCGATCACCAGGGTGCCCAGTCCGCCGCCCGCGCCGAGGTCGACGACCGGGCCAGGTTCGAACGCCTGCAGCACCTTCGCCAACGGGGGGCCGAGGGCCTCCCAGTGCGGGGCCATCATGGCGTCGACGAACTCGGCCGACCGTTCGTATGGATCAGTCATTCGCACCGTCCCGACCAGCATCGATAATGGTTTCTATTTTCAATAGGATGCGAGCACAGCGTCAAGGGAAGCCACGGGCGGTGGCCGGCGGCTCACCTCTCCAGGCAGTCCGGGCAGGTCCCGTGGATCTCCTCGATCCGGAAACCGTCCGCCAGGACGGTCTCCAGAGCGGATGCCGCGGCCTCGGCGACCGCTCCGCAGGCACGGCACACCACATGGCAGTGCTCGCCCTCGCCGCAGATCCGGTAGGCGGTCTCGCCGTTGCGCTCGAAGGCGTGCACGAGGCCGGCTCGGGCCAGGGCGGCGAGTGTGCGGTAGACGGTCGTCAAGCCGACGCGGTCGCCGCGGGAGCGCAGGTGGGCGTGGATCTCTCCGGCGCTCCTGGGCTCCCGCTGCGTGCGCAGGCAGCGCAACACCGGCAGCCGGCTGCCGGTCGCGGTCATTCCCCGTGACTGGAGGTCGCGGGCGTCGCGGTGGTCCATCGATCACCCCTGTGCGGGCTGCGCCGGAGGTGAGGGGTGGTGTCAGCCGCGGGGGCGGAGACGTAGGGCAGCAGGGCCATCTCCCGGGCGTTCTTGATGGCCCGGGCGAGCCGCCTCTGCTGCTGGACGGTGACACCGGTGATCCGGCGGCTGCGGATCTTGCCTCGGTCGGAGATGAACCGGCGCAGCAGGTCGGTGTCCTTGTAGTCGATACGGTCCACCCCGAGCAGGAGGTTGATCTTCTTGCGAGGGGTACGGCGGGGCTTCATGCGGTCTCCTTCAGGTCGAGGACGCCTGTGAACGGGTCGTCGTAGCCGGCCCAGGCGTCGGAGCCGGCCAGCATCTCCTCTTCGGTGAGCAGGCAGGAGTCGAGCAGGGCGTGGACGTGCCCGGGGTCCAGGTCGGGGCCGGTGAAGACCAGGTGCTGCACCCGGTCGCCGGTGACCTCGTCCCAGTCGAGGGCGGCGGCCGCGCGGCGGGCCGGAGAGACCATCTCCCAGGCGGCCTGCGGCAGTGCGGCGAGCCATGGACCGGCGTCCTCCACCGAGACGACGCCGGCGACCGCGTCCCAGGCCAGCATCTGCTCCGGGCGGGTGGCCAGCCAGAACCGGCCGCGGGAGCGGACCGAGGTGGTGACCAGCTCATCGACGGTCTCGAACAGGCGCGCCGGGTGCAGCGGGCGCAACCGATGCCAGACCACCGTGGTGATCTCGTCGGTGCGGGCGTCGACGGGCAGCCGGGCGGTGGCCGGGTCGATGCGCTCGGCCAGCATTCCGGTGCACAGGGCGGCGCCCGTCACCTCGGGCAGGGCGTCGTCACCGAAGACGGGGGTGACGGGCGCGAGGTGGTCGAGCACGGCGCGCGACAGCTCTTCATCCTCGGTGTCGCCACCGTGCAGCACCAGGCCGGTGGCGTACTCGATCTGCCGGGCCAGCACCTCGGCCAGGAACCGCTGGTCCCCCGCCGCCGCGACCTGGCCCGTCTCGGCCAGGCGGTCGCCCCGGGTGATGTCGATCGGCATGTGCACGGCGTCCAGCGCGGTCAGCACCGAGGTCAGGCGCAACACGCCGTGGGCCTCCTCGCAGTCGACCGCCTCGGCCACCGCGCGCGGCTCGACCGCGTCCCACAGCTCCACGATCAGCAGGGAGGCGGTGGCGGCGCGCCGTATCAGCTCGGGCAGCAGGTCCTCGCGCACGGTGCAGGTGACGCAGCCGTGCGCGAGCCGCACCTCGGCCAGGTCGAGGATGCCGGAGCGGTCACGGACCACGCGCTCGACCCGTTCGCGGACCACTTCGCGCAGGTCGTGATGGATCGCGACGGCGCCGGGGTGGTCGTGCAGCAGCCGGTCGACGGCGGCGGTGCGGGCGGGTGCGTGCAGGCCCGCGATGAGGACGACAGGGGTAGACACGGGGTTCTCCTTTGCGGGCGCGGGCGCGGTGATGCTCCCGGCGTCGCGGTCGGGCATCGGTTGACGAAATGAAAACCGTTTCCATTATCATTACACGAGTCGGCCGCACGGAAGGAATCCCATGGCCCGAAACGAACTCCGCCCCGTGATCAAACTCAGATCCAGCGCGGGCACCGGCTGCACCTACGTGACCCGCAAGAACCGGCGCAACGACCCCGACCGGCTCACCCTGCGCAAATACGACCCGACCATCCGCCAGCACGTGCTCTTCCGAGAGGAGCGATGACCCTGTGAAGAAGGGCATCCACCCCGACTACCGCCCCGTCGTGTTCCGCGACCCGAGCGCGGACTTCGCGTTCCTGACCCGCTCCACCATGAGCAGTGCCAAGACGATCGAGTGGGAGGACGGCAACACCTACCCGCTCGTCGACGTCGACGTCTCCTCGGCCAGCCACCCCTTCTACACCGGCCGCAGCCGCGTACTGGACACCGCCGGCCGCCTCCAGCGCTTCAACCAGCGCTACGGGAGGAGCTGATGTCGGCCCACTGCCAGCTGACCGGCGCCGCGCCGGTTTTCGGCAACCGTGTCTCCCACTCCCACCGGCGCACCCGCCGCCGCTGGAACCCCAACATCCAGCACCGCCGCTACTGGCTGCCGAGCGAGGGCCGGTTCGTGCGGCTCACGCTCAGCGCCAAGGCGATCAAGACCGTCGACAAGGTCGGCGTCGAGGCGGCCATGGCCCGCATCCGCGCCCGGGGAGGAAAGGTCTGATGGCCAAGAAGAGCAAGATCGCCGCCAACAAGCGCTGCAAGGCGGTCGTGGCCCGCCACGCCGCGCGCCGCGCCGCGCTCAAGGAGATCGTCCGCACCGGCACCCCCGAGGAGCGCGAGCAGGCCGTACGGGCGCTGGCCCGCCAGCCCCGCGACGCCTCCGCCACCCGGGTGCGCAACCGTGACTCCGTCGACGGCCGCCCCCGCGGCCACCTGACCAAGTTCGGGTTGTCGCGCATCCGCTTCCGCGAGATGGCCCACCGCGGCGAGCTGCCCGGCGTGACGAAGGCGAGCTGGTGAGCCGTGGCCGTCCCCAAGCGCAAGACCTCGCGCAGCAACACCCGCCACCGCCGCTCCCAGTGGAAGACCGCCGCCCCCGACCTGGCGACCATCACCGCAGGCGGCCGGGAGGTCCTGGTGCCCCGCCGGCTGGTCCGCGCCTACCGGCGCGGCCTGATCACCCCCGGCTGAGAACCGTCCGGGCCCGGTGACGGGCCCGGTGACGGACATGGAAGGGCGGCCGGTTCGCCGTCACCGCCTGGGCCAAGGGCGCACTGGAGCGGTTCGGCACGGTGCTGCACACCGCGATCGGACAGGACGCGGCACTCCCCCGGTTCCGCCGTCCAGCCGGGCCGCAGCGGCCCGGATCGACACCGACGCCACCATGCGCGCGTGGCTGACCCGCCTCGGCCTGACCGGGGTGCACGTGCACCACCGAGGTGCACGTGCACCGGATCCCGCTGACCGTTCCGCTCACCGCGGACCTGGCGTGGCTCATGGTCGTCGGTACCGGCTTCCGCGGCATGCTCGACGACCTCGCCCCGGAGGCGGTCGCCCGGGTACGGGACCGGCTGCCCGGCCTCCTGGCCGGCCAGGAGGCCGACTCGGTCGACGCCACATCGCTGGTCGGGATCGGTACGGTGGCCTGACCTCAGGGCCGGGAAGTGGAGCACTTCACCGCGGACTCGGCGGCTCACCACGGCATCCGACGACTGCCCCGCCTCCGTCCACCTCTATCCGACTGTGGAGCCGTCGTGTGCCTGCGAGACGACCGCCGTACCTTCCCCCTGACCTTCACCGGCGCGGGGTCCTCCAGCACCGCCGAGACATCGACCCGTGCACCCAGCCGGCGGAGGGTCCGTACGGCCTCGGCCCGCACCCGCGGCCTCGGATCACGCAGATAGGGAAGGACCAGATCGGCGTCGGCGCGCAGCAGCGCGTCGCGGACCAGGTCGGTCAGAGCCTGGCCGCGGTGCCGCTCCCCGAGCCGCACCGCGACCGGGACGACCGCCCGCAGCGCCGCAGCGTCCGCGCCGGCCAGCGCCTCGGTCAGGGCCGGTCACCCGACACTTTCTCAGCCGGACAGGCAGGTGAAGAAGCGGCGGATGTCCTCGACGAGCAGGTCCGGGGCGTCGTGCGCGGCCCAGTGGCCGCCGCGGTCGAACTCCTTCCAGGACACGATGTACCGGTGGTCCCGCTCGGCGAGTCTCCGGACCGGACGGAGGTCGTGGGCGAAGCTCGCCAGGCCGATCGGGAACGTGGTCGGGTTCGGATACGCCGAGGCGCGGTCGTTCTCGTGGTGGAAACGGGCCGCGGACGCCGCGGTGCCGGTGAACCAGTAGATCGAGGCGTTGGTCAGCACCACGTCCGAGTCCACACCGGCCAGCAACCGGCAGATCCAGGCGAGCTGACCGGCCGGTGAGCCGGCCAGCCCGTGGCGAAGGACCTGCGGTCGCTCCTGCCGAGCCCCGTCGTGGACGGCAGGACCGATGAAGGAGCGCGGGAGGTTCGGGTACCCCTTGCCCTCCGGAGGAGGACTCTGCGACTCGGCGGGGTCACCGGAGGGGAAGATCTGGTTGACGTGCACGGCGATCACGTGTTCGGGATCGATCCGGCCGAGCACCGGCGAGATGATCGAGCCCGCGTCGTTCCCGTGCGCGCCGTACCGGTCGTAGCCGAGCCGCCGCATCAGCTCGGCCCAGGCCCGGGCGACGCGCACGGCGTCCCAGCCCTTCCCGCGGGTGCGCCCGGAGAAGCCGAACCCGGGGATGGACGGGATCACCAGGTGGAAATCGCGTGACAGCGGCTCGACCAGGTCCAGGTACTCCGCGAAGGTGCTGGGCCAGCCGTGCGTGAGGATGAGCGGCGTCGCCGCGGGGTCCGCCGAGCGCACGTGCACGAAGTGGACGGTCTGGCCGTCGATGACGGTCGTGAACTGCGGATAGGAGTTCAGTCTCGCCTCCTGCGCCCGCCAGTCGAAGGAGTCGCACCAGCGCTCGGCGAGGTCCTGCACGTACGCCGACGGCACGCCGTACCACCGGTCCGGCCGCACGGGGCCGGACCGGTGGTACGGCGTGCCGTCGGCCAGCTCTGCGGGCGGCGGTTCATCGGTCCAGCAGGTGCGGGCCAGGCGGTCGCGTAGATCGTTGACGGCGACTTCCGGGATCGAGATCCGGAACGGCCTGATGTCCTCTGCCATGCCTCCACGATCCAGGTTCGGGCAGGCATGACGGCAGTGCCTGGTGCACCGGTCCATCTGCCCATCGCATGACACCCACGTGCAAAATGCACATAATCATGAGTTCCGCAGATGATCGGGGACTGGATGAGCAGGTTCGGCTGGACACTCGTCCTCGCCATGGTGTGCGCCCTCGCCGTCACCCGCGTGGGGGACTTCCTGCGCGAACCTCTCCCCGCCCGGGACACCGCGCTCGGTGTCGCCGCCATCGCGGCGGTCGCGGCCCTCCACGTGGTGATCGTCATGCGGCCGTGGCGGCCGCGCCTCCTGCTGGCGGCCCAGGCGTTCCTGGTCTTCGCGCCGTACCTCGCGCTCGGGAAGGCGTGGGGCCCCCTCTCCGGATTCCTGGGCGCGGCGATCCTGCTGACCGTGCCCGCCCCGCTGTCCTGGCCGCTGTTCGCGCTCACCACGGCCACCGACCCCGCCATCGCCGTCTACCGCGGCTCCGATCCGCTCTCCGCGGCGGGCATCGCGATCATCGTCCTCAACACCGGTCTCGGCATGTTCGCCGTCACCCACCTGGCCAGACGGCTCGACCAGGCGACCGGGCAACGCGAACGACTCGCCGCGCTCGCCGCCGAGCGGGAGCGGCTGGAGAGCGCGGCCCGGCTGCGCGGCGCGCTCGGAACCGAACTGTCCACGATCATCCAGCTGATCCGCGACGGCCTGACCGCGCCGACCACGGGGCGGCTGGCCCGCGTGGCCGACCTCGGCCGTACGGCGCTGGCCACCGCACGCACGATCGCCGACGCCCAGCGCGTGGTGGTGCCGGCCGTGCCGCCGGCGCCGGACGCCGACCGGACGGCGCGGATCCGGCCCCGCCTCGCCTGGTGGTTCCTGGTCCTCATGCTGGCCGACCACTCGGCCATCACCGTGATCGGCCTCGCCCTGGAGCCTCGGATGGAGGCGGGCGTCTGGGCGCTGGCCGGCTCGTTGACGGCGGTCTCGGTGGGACTGCAGCTGTATCACGGGGCTCCCCGCGCGCCCGGCTCCGAGCCGCGGGCCTGGCCGTGGACCCTCACCCTGCACGCACTCGTCGTGGTCATCGCCACGGCGATCCCGTTCTGGTCGCCGCAGTCCATCCTGGCCCCGTTCCTCCCCGTGGCCGGCGCCGCCGTCGTCCGGCTGCGCCGCCTCTGGGCATGGGCGATCCCCCCGCTCTCCGCCCTCATGCTGGCCCTCGTCTCCGGCCGGCACTGGACCGGTGCCGGCGACTACGTCTACTGGAGCGCGGGCGTCATCGTCATCACCATCCAGGTGTACGCCCTGTGCCGCATCCCCGAAGTGACCCGCGAGCTCGAGGAGACCAGCGACGGCGTGGCCCGTGTCGCGGCCGTCACCGAACGCCTGCGCCTGGCCCGCGACCTCCACGATCTGCTCGGCATGAGCCTGTCGGGGATCAGCCTCAAGGCCGAACTCGCCGCCCGCCTGCTGCCGACGGACCCCGATCGCGCCCGGCGCGAACTCTCCGAACTGCTCGTCCTGGCCGAACGCGCCCGCGACGAGGTCCGCTCCCTCACCACCGAACTCCTCCTGCCGGAGGAGATCGCAGCCGCCCGCTCGATCCTGGAGGCCGCGGGCCTGCACGTCACCGTCTCGACGTCCGGACCGCCCCCTGACGCCCCGCTCCTGGCCGTCGCCCTCCGCGAGGCGGTGACCAACGTCATCCGCCACTCCGCCGCGCGCACCTGCCGCATCTCCGTGGTCTCGGTCCCCGGCGGGGTACGGCTGCGCGTCACCAACGACGGCCTCGCACCGGCCGTACCGGAACGCCCGGGAACCGGGCCGGTGACCGCACCGGAACGCCGGGGGACCGGGCTGGCCGGCCTCACCGAGCGCATCACCCGGGCGGGCGGGCGGCTGGACGCCGGTCAGCGCGACGGCACGTTCACGCTCACAGCCAGCCTGCCGCAGTAGCGATGCGGATCGCGTCCACCCGGTTGCGCGCTCCCAGCTTGGTCACCGCTGAAGCGAGATAGTTCCGTACAGTGCCATAGCTCAGGTGGAGCTGCGCGGACACCTCGCGCGGTGTCGCGCCGGACGCGGTCAGGCGCAGCACGTCGGCCTCCCGAGCGGTCAGCGGGCTGCCCGCCACGGCCAGCGCCGCGTAGGCGAGCTGCGGGTCGATCACCCGCCCGCCCGCGGCCACGGTACGGATCCCGTCGGTCAGATCCTGCGGCCGGGAGTCCTTCACCATGAAGCCCGCCACCTGCGCGGCGATCCCCCGGCGCAGGTTCCCCGGCTGTCCCACCGCGGTCAGGATCAACGTCCTGCAGTCCGGGAGCCTGTCGCGCAGCTCCGCCGCCGCCTGGAGACCGTCCATCCCGGGCAGCTCGATGTCGATCACGGCGACGTCCGGCCGGTGCTCCAGCGCGGCGGGGACGATGCGGTCACCGGACTCGACCGCGGCCACGACCACCATGTCGCTCTCCAGCCCCAGCAGGCCGCACAGCGCCTCACGCAGGATCCGCATGTCCTCGGCGATGAGCACCCGAATCATCCGCACCTCACCGCTCAGATCGCACTCGGCAGCCGCACCCGCCGCAGCCTATCGACCTACGGTCCCGTACCGGCGCCCGGCAGCCCGCGGCGGAGGCCCGTCACTCGCGGACCACGTAGCGGGTGTGGGACCCGTCCATCCACTTCCGGTCGATCTCCCTGCCCGTCACCCTAACGCCGCTCTCTGTGACGATCGGACCGGACCGCCACACCAGGAGATGATCTCCCCTGACGCTCGGCCGGATGCTCTGACGGAACAGGGGCCGGAACCGGGGCCTCACACCACGATCAGAAAACCGGGCATCCTAGCGAACGGGCAGGCCGGTGACGGCGCGGCCGATGATCAGGCGCTGGATCTCGGACGTGCCCTCGAAGATGGTGTAGATCTTCGCGTCGCGGTGGAAGCGCTCGACCGGATGGTCGCGGGTGTAGCCGGCCCCGCCCAGGATCTGGATGGCCTGCTCGGTCACCCACACCGCCGTCTCCCCCGCCACCAGCTTGCACATCGACCCCTCGGCCTGGTCGAACGACCGGCCGTTGCGGGCCATCCAGGCCGCGCGCCAGGTCATCAGCCGCGCGACGTCGACGCGGGTGGCCATGTCGGCGAGGAGGAAGGCGACGGCCTGGTTCTCCCCGATCCGGCGGCCGAACTGCTCACGCTCGCGGGCGTAGTCACGGGCGTACTCGAAACCGGCGCGGGCGATGCCGACCGCCATGGCGGCCACCGAGGGCCGGGTCGTCTCGAAGGTCCGCATGGCCGCCTGCTCCCCGGCCCTGCCGCCCTCGCGGACCCGCGCCAGCCGGGCGTCCAGCTTCTCCTTGCCGCCCAGCAGGCAGGAGCCGGGCACCCGTACGCCGTCGAGGACGACCTCGGCGGTGTGGGAGGCCCGGATGCCGTGCTTCTTGAACTTCTGGCCCATCGACAGGCCGGGGGTGCCCGGCGGGACGACGAAGGAGGCCTGGCCTCGGGTGCCGAGCGAGGGGTCGACGGAGGCGACGACGACGTGCACGTCGGCGATGCCGCCGTTGGTGGCCCAGGTCTTGACACCGTTGAGGATCCAGTCGCCGGAGGCCTCGTCGTGGACGGCCCGGGTGCGGATGGCGCCCACGTCGGAGCCCGCGTCGGGCTCGGAGGCGCAGAACGCGCCGAGCTTGACGTCGTCGGGGGTGCCGAACATCTGGGGCAGCCACTCGCCCATCTGCTCGGGGGTCCCGGTGGCCGACAGGGCCGCGGCGGCCAGGCCGGTGCCGACGATGGACAGGCCGATCCCGGCGTCGCCCCAGAAGAGCTCCTCGAAGGCGACCATCAGGCCGAGGCCGCTGGGCTCGAAGGACTGCTGGGCGAAGAAGTCGAGCGAGTAGAGACCGATCTTGGCCGCCTCCTGGATGATCGGCCAGGGCGTCTCCTCCCGCTCGTCCCACTCGGCGCCGGCCGGGCGGACGACCGTGCGGGCGAACTCGCGCACCCAGTCGCGCACCTCGCGCACGTCGTCGCTCAGTTCCGGGCAGAAGCCGTTCTCGCTCATCGTCCACCCCTCCGGGAAAGCGTTACCATCGGTAACACCCTCTACCTTACTGACGGGTAGACCCATCCGCGCAAGCCGCCCCCGCCACTCCTCCACCTACCCCGCGGCGGGGACCCGGCCGCAGCGGCCGCCCCCGTTCAGACCGCCGTACGGGGACCGTAACCGGGGACGGTGATCATGGGCGGGCGCTCGGCGACCGCCACGTCCCGCACGGTCGCGTGGTGCCCGCCCGGCCCGCGGCGGAACTGGGCCAGGCGCGGGGACGGCGTGTGCAGCGGGATCATCTTGTCCTGGCGCGCCAGCCGCGACCAGGAGGTCTGCAGGATCTGCGCGGCCATGCCGCCGAGGGCCTCGGTGGACTGGTGGGAGTGCACCCTGCGGCCCAGGTCGACCTGGGCCAGGGCGTCGAGGCCCGACAGCTCCAGCAGATCGATCAGGAGCCCGAGCTCCACGCCGTAGCCGGTGACGAACGGGACCCGCTCCAGGACCGAGCGCCGCCCGGCGTACTCTCCGGCGAGGGGCTGGACGAACCCGGCGAGCAGCGGCCAGTGCAGGTTGAGCAGCGGCCGCGCGACCAGCTCGGTGACCCGCCCGCCGCCGCCCGGCGCGTCCGCGCCCCGCGCGTCCCGCAGCGGCCGGTCGTAGCAGCCCTTGACGTAGACCACACCGGGATCGGCCAGCAGCGGCCCGAGCAGCCCGGTCACGAACGAGGTGCGGAACTCCCGCAGGTCCGCGTCGACGAAGACCAGCAGGTCGCCGGAGGTCACGGCGAGGGACTTCCACAGCGCCTCACCCTTGCCGTCCAGCGGCTTGAGATCGGGCAGGACCTCGTCCTGCGCCACCACGCGGGCGCCGGCCGCCGCGGCGCGCACGGCGGTGTCGTCGGTGGAGCGGGAGTCGATGACCACGAGCTCGTCGACGAGCGGCACCGCCTCCATCAGCTCGCGCCGGATCGCGGAGACGATCTCCCCGACCGTCTCCCCCTCGTCGCGCGCGGGCAGCACCACGCTGACCGTCGCGTCCCCCCTGGCCTCCAGCAGCTCCGGCGGGGACCAGTCATCCGAGGACGACGTACGGCGGCGCAGCCATGCCTCCACCTCAGGCAGCACAGCCCATCCTCCCCGTCACCCCGGAATGCACAGGTATCACCCTATGCGTCACCGTTGCGGAGTGAATCACCGGCCGGACCGGTCCCGTGCGACGGGGATCAGTCGGCGGCGTGGCGCTCCAGGAAGGTGTAGACGTCCGCCTCGTCCACACCGGGGAAGGACCCGGGCGGGAGCGCCACCAGGACGTGCGAGTTGGCACGCGCCGAGGGCCAGGCGTAGCCCTCCCAGCGCTGGGCCAGCTCGGGCGGCGGGCGGCGGCAGCAGTCGCCGTTCGGGCACTCGGACTTGGTCCGGTTCACGGTCTCCCGGCCGCGGAACCAGCGCGACTCGCGGTACGGCACGCCGAGCGTGATGGCGAAGTCGCGTTCCCGGCTGGGATCCACGTGGGCGACGCAGAAATAGGTGCCGGTGGGCGAGTCGGAGTACTGGTAGAAGACGGAGAAGCGGTCGGGCGAGAGGAAGACCTGCCGGCCCGACCACTGCAGGCACATGCGCTGGCCCTCGATCGCGCCCTGCTCGTCGGCGGGGAAGACGATGCCGTCGTTCTCGTAGGCCTTGTAGATGATCCCGCCGACGTCGTTGCGGACGAAGTGGCAGGCCAGGTCCAGGTGGTGCGTGGCCAGGTTGGTGAAGCGGTGCGCGGCCATCTCGTAGGAGACCGCGAACACGTCGCGCAGGTCCTCGACGCTGAGCGCCCGGTCCTGCTTGGCCTCCCGCAGGTACGGCGCGGCGGCGGCCTCGGGCACCAGGACCGCGGCGGCGAAGTAGTTGGCCTCGGTCCGCTGGCGCAGGAAGTCGGCGAAGTCGCGGGGCTTGTGGTGGCCGAGGGCCAGGTGGCCGATGGTCTGCAGCAGGATCGTGCGGGGGGTGTGCATGCCGAGCTGCTCGTGCTTGACGTAGATGCGCCGGTTGCGCAGGTCGGTGATCGAGCGGACCGTCCGGGGCAGGTCCTGCACGGTCCGCACGCTGTAGCCGAAGTGGGTGACCAGCGCCTGGACGGTGCTCTGCGAGAGCGCGCCGGAGCGGTAGCCGACCGCGGCCAGCGCCTCGGCCGCCGCCTTCTCGATCTCCGCGAAGTAGTTGCCCTGCTCGCGCTGCTTGCGGCGGAGCTCGGCGTTGGCGGCGCGGGCCTCCTCCGGGGTGGCGGTGCCCTTGGCCTGGCGGGAGCGGAGCTCGCCGTAGAGGCCGAGGATGTGCTCGAGCACGTCGTTGGGCACGCGCGCGGAGACCTTCAGCCGGGGCAGCCCGAGGCCGGCGTAGAGCGGATCGCGCTGGGCCTCCTCCAGCTCCATCTCCAGCTGCGCGCGCCGGTTGGGCGCCTGCCGGCGGAGCAGCTCCTCCACCGGCACGTTGAGCGCGGACGCGAGCGACTTGAGCAGCGACAGCTTCGGCTCGCGCTTGCCGTTCTCCAGCAGGGAGAGCTGGCTCGGCGCCCGGCTCACCCGTTCGCCCAGGTCGGAGAGGGTCAGGCCGCGTTGCTTGCGCAGGTGGCGCAGGCGCTGACCGAAGGCGATGAGGTCGAGCTCCTGTGTCAAAGAAAGCGGTTCTTCTCCGACCAGAGGTGTCATGTCCCGATCCTAAGCGAAAATTCCGCCCATCTTCCACTCGCGAGCCGCGCATCCCCGTACGGCATGCGGGTACGGCCCCACCCTCCCCGACCGGCTCCGGATCGCCCTCCGACTGGCCCGCGCGTCGCACGCCTCCGGCCGCGGTCTCCGCAACCGCCCGGCCACCGCCGCCCGGCGGGTGCCGAGTGAGCTGGAGCACACACACGATTGGTCTAGTCCATAGAGAAAACTCTCATGTTCTTCTCTATCGAATACTGACCGGTATTGGTGATATCAGAAAAATCCTCGTTCTTTCCACAAAAAGCACCTTGTTCACCCGTTTCGTCGGGGCACACACTCAGGGCAAGGCACCCAGGGGACGACAAGGAGTGAAAAAATGAATGATCGCCTCAAGGGAGCCGCAGAGGAACTGCGGCGCGAGTGGGAGACCGACCCCCGCTGGAAGGGCACCGAGCGCACCTACACGGCCGAGGACGTCGTGCGGCTGCGGGGCTCGGTCCAGGAGGAGCACACTCTCGCCAAGCTCGGCGCGGAGCGGCTGTGGGACCTGCTGCACAGCGAGGACTACGTCCACGCTCTCGGCGCGCTGACCGGCAACCAGGCCGTCCAGCAGGTCAAGGCGGGGCTGAAGGCCATCTACCTGTCCGGCTGGCAGGTCGCCGCCGACGCCAACCTCGGCGCCCAGACCTACCCGGACCAGAGCCTGTACCCGGCCAACTCGGTCCCGGCCGTCGTGCGCCGCATCAACAACGCGCTGCTCCGCGCCGACCAGATCACCTGGTCCGAGGGCGACGAGAACGCGCCGCACTGGCTGGCCCCGATCGTGGCCGACGCCGAGGCCGGCTTCGGCGGCGTGCTGAACGCCTTCGAGCTGATGAAGGGCATGATCGCCGCCGGTGCCGCCGGCGTGCACTGGGAGGACCAGCTGGCCTCCGAGAAGAAGTGCGGCCACCTCGGCGGGAAGGTCCTCATCCCGACCGGCCAGCACATCAAGACCCTCAACGCGGCCCGTCTCGCGGCCGACGTGGCGGGTGTGCCGTCCCTGATCATCGCGCGGACCGACGCCCAGGCCGCGACGCTGCTGACCAGTGACGTCGACCCCCGCGACCAGAAGTTCGTCACCGGCGACCGTACCGCCGAGGGCTTCTACCGGGTCCGCAACGGCGTCGACGCCTGCATCGCCCGCGGCCTGGCCTACGCGCCCCACTCCGACCTGCTGTGGATGGAGACCTCCACCCCGGACCTGGACGTGGCCCGCGAGTTCGCCGAGGCGATCAAGGCGCGGTACCCGGACCAGATGCTGGCCTACAACTGCTCGCCGTCGTTCAACTGGAAGAAGCACCTGGACGACTCCACCATCGCCAAGTTCCAGCGCGAGCTCGGCCACATGGGCTACAAGTTCCAGTTCATCACGCTGGCGGGCTTCCACTCGCTCAACTACTCGATGTTCAACCTGGCGCAGGGCTACGCCGAGGAGGGCATGACCGCCTACGTCGAGCTCCAGGAGGCCGAGTTCGCCGCCGAGTCCCGCGGCTACACCGCCACCCGCCACCAGCGCGAGGTCGGCACCGGATACTTCGACCTGGTCAGCACGGCCATCGCGCCGGACTCCTCCACCACGGCCCTGAAGGGCTCCACGGAGGAGGAGCAGTTCGAGGCTCACTGATCCGAGGAAGGACCGGGAGCGCGGGTTTCGCAGTCCGCGCGGGACGGGGCGGCTCTTCAGGGCATGCGGAGCCCGCCCCGGCCCGCCGGGCACCCGCCTGAGCCGAGGCCCGCGCTCCCGGTCCGCCCTCGGACTCGGACTCCCGAGACCAGGACGAAGACCCCGCCTCCTTCCCCCCAGGGAGGCGGGGTTTCTCCATGCCGGCCCAGGCTCCCGGGGTCACGGGCCCGGCGGGCCGGCCGCCGGGACGCCGAGGGCGGACAGGAACGCCGCGGCGGCGGGGGACGGGGAGGAGCGGCTCCAGACGAGGTACTCCATGCGGGCCGGAGCGTCGCTGAGCCGGACGACGGGCAGGTCGGGGAGCTCGGAGACGAAGTCCGCGGGCAGCATCCCGATGCCCAGGCCCTGCCGGATCAGGCGGGCCATGAAGTCGGGGGAGCTCACCTCGAAGGCGACCTCGCGCCGCACCCCGGCCGCCGCGAACGCCTCGTCCGACTGGATCCGCCCGGCGGTGCCCGCGGGGAAGTCGACGAACGGCTCGCCCGACAGGTCGCGCAGCTCCACGTGCTCCCTGTCGGCCAGCGGGTGACCGGGCGCCACCACGGCGACGAGGCGGCCGCGCGCCAGTTCGCGACCGCGGACGCCCTTGGGCGGTGCCCCCACCGGCAGCCCCAGGAACGCGACGTCCAGGGTGCCCTGCCGCACCCGTTCGGTCAGTTCCTCGCTCGCGCCCGAGCGGAGGCTGATCCGCACCTGCCGGTGCCGCAGGTGGAAGTGCTCCAGCGCGGTCGGCAGGTCGACCGCCGTGACGGTGGGGATGGCGCCGACGGCGAGGCGGCCCCGGATCTCCCCGGCGGCCGCCGCCACCTCGGCGCGGGCCCGTTCGGCGGCCTCGAGGGCCTGGCGGGCCGCGGGCAGGAACGCCTCGCCGGCGGAGGTCAGCCGGACGCGGCGGCTGGTGCGCTCGAACAGCCTGGCCCCCAGCTCGCGTTCCAGGCGGGCGATCTGGTGGCTGAGCGCGGACTGGACGACCAGGCACTGCTCGGCGGCGCGGGTGAAGTTGCCCGTCTCGGCGACGGCGACGACGTAGCGCATCTGCTGGAGCTCCATGGATCAATCTTGATACACGATCGCTGCCGATGATTAACATGCATTGGACTCATTGATCGTTCATGGCCGAGGCTGAAAGGCATGACGGCGACGAGACTCCACCCGGGCGGCGGCCTGCCGCGCGGACTGCTCCTGCTCATGTCCACCGCGACCGGATCGGCCGTCGCGGGGAACTACTTCGCACAGCCGCTGCTCGACCTGATCGGCCGGGAGCTGGGCATCGGGCCGTCGTCGGCGGCGCTGGTGGTGACGGCCGCGCAGGGCGGGTACGCGCTGGGGCTGATCCTGCTGGTGCCACTGGGCGACCTGATGGAGCGGCGGCGGCTGACGGTGGCGCTCTACGCGGCGACCGCGCTGTTCCTGCTGGTGTCGGCCACCGCCGCCGACGGGACGATGCTCCTGGCCGGTACGGCCCTGACCGCCCTGACCTCGGTCGGGGCGCAGGTGGTGGTGCCGTTCGCGGCGACGCTGGCGGACCCGGCGGAGCGCGGCCGGGTGGTCGGCACGGTGATGACCGGGCTGATGCTCGGCCTGCTGCTGGCGCGGACCGCGTCCGGAGCGCTGTCGGAGCTCGGCGGGTGGCGGACGGTCTACTGGGTGCACGCGGCCGTGATGGCGCTGATGGCCGTACTGCTGCACGTCCTCCTGCCCAGGCTCGGCGGGGACGGCGGACGCCTGTCCTACCCGGGGCTGCTGCGCTCGACGGTCTCGATGTTCCGGCAGGAGCCGTTGCTGCGGTGGCGGGCGGGCATCGGCGCGTCGAGCCTCGCCGCCTTCAGCGTGCTGTGGACGGCCTCGGCCTTCCTGCTGGCGGGGCCGCCGTACGGCTGGACGGAATCGGCCATCGGCCTGTTCGGTCTGGTGGGCGCCGCGGGCGCGCTGACCGCCACGGTGGCCGGGCGGCTGGCCGACCGCGGGCACGTCCAGACCGTGACCGGCGCCGGGGCGGTCCTGCTGCTGGCGTCCTGGGCGGCGATCGCCGCCGGGGCGCACTCGCCGGCCTGGCTGCTCGCCGGCGTGGTCGTGCTCGACCTGGCGCACCAGGCGGTGCTCAACAGCAGCCAGAACGTCCTCTACGCGCTCCGGCCCGAGGCCCGCAACCGGATCAACTCCGCCTTCATGACCTCCATGTTCCTCGGCGGCGCGGTGGGCTCCGCACTGACGTCGGTGGTCTGGGTGAACGCCGGCTGGACCGGCGTGTGCGTCCTGGGCGCCGCCCTCTCCGCCGGGACCGCCGCGCTCTGGGGGCTGGAGCGCACCGCGGTCCGCGATTCCGTCCGTGTCCTCACCACCGCCAAGGGAGAATGACCGTGCCGCGCACCGTACTGATCACCGGAGCCACCGGAACCGTGTCCACCGCGCTGATGAGCGCACTGGAGGGCGCCGAGGTGGACCTCCGCGCCCTCGTCCGCGAGGAGTCCGGAGCCGCCGGCCCGCGCGGGCGGGGCGCCGAGGTGTTCGTCGGCGACCTCGGCGACGCCCGGTCGCTGCCGCCCGCCTTCGAGGGCGTGCAGGACGTGTGGCTGCTCACCCCGAACGGCCCGCGCGCTCCGGAGCACGGCATGAACGCCGTGTGGGCCGCCCGCCGGGCCGGGGTGGAGCGCGTCGTGCGCCTGTCCGTCGTCGGCGCGGCGCACGACGCGCCGAACCGCAGCGGCAGGCTGCACGCGCTGTCCGACCGGGAGACCGAACGGTGCGGCATGCGCTGGACGATCCTGCGTCCGCACTGGTTCATGCAGAACCTGCTGAACGAGGCGGGCGACATCTCCGCCACCGGCACGTTCTCGCTGAACATGGCCTCGGCGCGGATCGGCATGATCGACGCACGCGACATCGCCGAGTGCGCCGCCCGCGTGCTCCTCGACGACCCGGACCGCCACCACGGCGAGACGTACACCCTCACCGGCCCGCGCTCGGTGACGTTCGACGAGGTCGCCGACCGGCTGAGCCTCGCGCTCGGCAGGTCCGTCACGTACCTGCCGGTCGGCGACGACGCCAAGCGCAGGACGCTGCTCGGCCACGGCGTTCCGGAATGGATCGCCGACATGCTCGAGGAGTACGCGCGGGCGTACGCCTCCGGCTGGGGGGACTTCACCACCGGCACGGTCGCCGGCCTTCTCGGCCGTCCCCCGCGCGACGTCGCCGACTTCGTCCGCGACCACGCCGCAGCGTTCACCCCGGCCGGCGGGCACTGACCAGGAATCGTAGTGAAATACGCAATAGGGATGCTCTTGGGGAAATTTACCCGGACATAGATATTCCACCCTGATATACCCCTCCGGTTACCCCGTGCTTACTCTCGCCTCCCTAGCCTCGGCCTTATGGGGATATGGCTGGGGCCGCACGGCATCGAGGTCGAGGCACTCGTGGTGAACGATCGACCGTGCCTGCGCGTCACCCGCCTGATCGGCGGGGAACGCGTGCTCGTGGCGGACTGCGCCGACGTGCGGGAGGTGGGCCGCCACGTCGACCTGGCGCAGCTCGTCATGGCCGACAGCGACGAGCGGCAGAGGTTCGGCCACATCGGGGCGTGACCCCGCCCGGCCGCTCTCCCCGCGCCCGGGGGATGAAACAGACCGCGTGATCCCCGTAGTGTTGGTCCTCCCGGGCACTGCAGGAAAGAAGTAGATGAACAAGCGCGAGCTGATCGAGAAGGCGGCGGCGGAGGCCGGTCTCACCCGGCGGCAGACCGCCGCGGCGCTGGACGCGATCCTGGACACCATCCAGCACGCCGTCGCGAGCGAGGACAAGGTGGCGATCCCCGGCTTCGGCTCCTTCGAGATCGTCCACAAACCCGCCAGGACCGGCCGCAACCCGCAGACCGGCGAACCGCTGGAGATCGCCGAGACCTGGACGGCCCGGTTCAAGCCCAGCCCCGGGTTCATGGGGCTGATCCGCCAGCGCAAGAAGGACTGAGCCCGCACCACCCGGCGCGGGAAGGGGGGGACGCCCCGTCCTACCCGTGCCTTCCCCGTACGGCGCGGGCCGACCAGCGGCCGTCCAGGCGGTCGATCCGCAGGGGGCGGCCGAAGCACTCCGACAGGCCCTCGTCGGTGAGGACCTCCCCCACCGGTCCCGCCGCCTGGATCCGGGCGTCGCGCATCAGCAGGGCGTGCGTCGTGGTCGCCGGCACCTCCTCCAGGTGGTGCGTCACGGTGATCGTGGTCAACGCCGGCCGTACCGTCGCCAGCTCCTCCAGCACGGTGATCAGGTCCTCGCGGGCGGGCAGGTCGAGCCCGGCGAACGGCTCGTCCAGCAGCAGGATCACCGGATCGGCCATCAGCGCCCTGGCCACCCGGATGCGGGCCCGCTCGCCCTGCGAGCAGACGCGGAACAACCGGTCGCCCAGGTCCTTGCAGCCCATGTCGGCCAGGAGCCGGTGGGCGCGCTCGTGCTCGCCGGGACCGTAGCGGTCCCAGAGCGGGGCGCTGCTCCCGGTGTATCCGGTGAGGACGACGGTGTGCGCGGTGGCGCCCTCCTCCTCCAGCAGCTCCTCGTCGACGAGCCGCTGGCTGGCCGCGACCAGGCCGATGCGGCGGCGCAGCTCCCTCAGGTCCACCCGGCCCAGCCGCTGGCCGAGCACCGTGGCCGCGCCCTCGCTGGGGTGCCGTACGGCGGCGGCCAGCGAGAGCATCGTCGTCTTGCCCGCCCCGTTGGGTCCGAGGACGACCCAGTGCTGGCCGTACTCCACCTGCCAGTCGACGTCCGCCAGCAGCGTCCGCCCGACCACCCGGACCCCGACACCGCTCAGTTCGACCGCACCCGGCACAGTTCCCCCTCCGACTCGGTTGGCGCCGTTCACCCTAACGGATGGCCCCGCTCTCTCCCGGAGGCCCGTGCGGCCCCTCAGTCGCCGATCTGCGGCACAGGACCTGAGGAGGACGGGGAGGGGGAGGCGGTCGCCGTCGCGGAGCCGCTCGGTGACGGCGGAGGGCTCTCCCCGTCCCCGGTCTGCGGGAGCCGGGTGAAGGAGGGCTCGGGCGCGGCCGTCCTCGTCGGGCAGTCCCCGCCGGGGCCGCGCGCCGCGGCCTCGCCTCCCCCGTCCGCGCAGGTCTGCGGCTCCCCGGGACCACCGCCCCCGGGCTCGTCGGGGGGTTCCCCGGGCTCGCGCGGATCCCCCGGGGCCGACTCCTCCGCGTGCCCGCTCACCTGCGGCACCGGCATCGTCCGCGTCGTGGTGACCGTGATCGTGGACGGGCTGACCGGCGGCACGGTCCCGGTCCCGCCGGCCGGAGGACGGGTCCGGCGGAAGACGCCGCCGGTGGGCGTGCCGTCGGCCGGGATCACCATCGGCACGTGCTCGGGCGGCCGGGCGCCGCCGCCTCCGAGGACGCCGTTGCCCGCGGCGACCACGGCGAGCACCGCCATGGAGGCCGTGGCCAGCGCGGCGAACCCGGCCTGGGGCAGGTGGGGGCCGTTGCGGGGCGCCCTGCGGGCTCCCCCGGCCGGGACCGCGGGCCGGTCGTGGGCCCGCGGCCGGTTCCGGGCCCGGTCCGCCGCCGGACCGGGAACCGGGTGGGCCTGCGGGTACGGGACCGGCGTCCAGACCTCCGCCAGCACCTCGGCCACCGCCGCCCGCAGATCCCACGGGTCCCCGATCCCGCCCACCACCAGCAGTGCGCCGAGCAGGTCCGCCGCCGGGGGGCGCCGGGCGGGCTCCTTGTCCAGCGCGGCCTCGACCACCGGGCGCAGCAGCGCGGGCACCGCGGAGAGCCGCGGCGGTTCCACCAGGATCCGCCGGGTCAGCGCGTCGGGCTCGCCCGCGCCGAACGGGTGGTGGCCGGTCGCCGCGTAGACGACCAGGCATCCCCAGGAGAAGACGTCGGAGGACGGCAGGGCCCTGCCTCCGGTGAGGCGTTCCGGAGCGACCCAGCCGGGGCTCCCCATGACCTGCCCGGCCTGGGTGTGGGAGGCCAGGCCGGCCACGTCCCTGGCGATCCCGAAGTCGATGACCCGCGGGCCGGTGTGCGACAGCAGCACGTTGGCGGGTTTCAGGTCGCGGTGGACCAGCCCGGCCTCGTGCACCGCCGTCAGCGCGGCGGCCACGCCGAGGGCGACGCCGTAGGCGAGGTCGGGGGTGAGCGGACCGCGGGCGGAGAGCACCTGGGAGAGGGAGGGACCGGGGACGTACTCGGAGACCAGGTAGGGCCGTTCCCGGTCGGTGCCGTCCTCGATCACCGCGGCGGTGCAGAACGGGACCACCCGGCGGGAGAACTCCACTTCCTCCGCGAACCGGGCGCGGAGCGTGGGATCGTCGAGATGCACCGGGTGCGGCGTCTTGATCGCGACCACGCCGCCGTGCGGGTGCTCGGCCAGGTAGACCACGCCCATGCCGCCGGCGCCGAGCCGGCCGAGCAGGAGATGGCGGCCGATGGTGACCGGGTCTCCCACGGTCAGCGGCCGCACGCCAGGGGGCATCCCGTTCCCGGGGCCGGTTCCGCCACGTGCCATCCGGATCGAGCCTCTCGTGTGCGCGCTACGGCAAGCACACTGTGACCGGGTGGAGCGGGTTCTCGCTCCCGACCCGTCACAAGCACTATGGCGGGTAAGGCGAATGATCCCTGAAGGTAAGTAACCGGTGGGGCCGGAGGTGCTGGAAACACCCGCGCGATCTGCGGGAAAGGCCCTCCTCATCCCGATCCCGCCGCCGGACCCGACCCTGCGGCGGGCCGTGATCATCGGTCCGCCGTCGGACCCGACCCTGCGGCGGGCCGTGATCATCGCCGCGGCCGAGCCGTACCCGGCGGCGGCCTCCCCGTCAGGCCGCGGCCGAGCCGGTCCCGGCGGCGGGATCGGGAGTGAGGAGGCCCGCGGCGAGCAGGTCCGCGGCGCCGGGATCCGCGGCGCGCAGGTCCGCGGCGAGCGGGCCGTCGGCGGACGTGTCCGCCGCGGGGACGTCCCCGGCGGAGAGCGCCCGGGCCGCGTCCAGGAAGCGGGCGATGTGCAGGAACGCCTGGCGCGCCTCGGGGAGGATGTCGGCCAGGAGGGGGAAGACGTGCGGCATGCGCCGCCACTCCTCGTAGGTCACCGGGACGCCCGCCTCGCGGGCGCGTTCGGCGACGCGGCGGCCCTCGTCGCGGAGGACCTCGGTGGAGCCGGTGACGATCATCAGCGGCGGCAGTCCCGCGTAGTCGCCCAGCACCGGGGAGACCAGGGGGTCGCGGGGGTCGAGGCCGGAGGTCCAGCGCCGGGCGAGCCAGTCGACGCGGCCGGCCGGGATCAGCGGGTCGGCCAGGCGGTTGACCCGGCGGGGGGTGTCGGTGAGGTCGGTCCACGGGGACAGGCACACGGCGGCGGCGGGCAGCGGGAGCCCCCGGTCGCGCAGCGCCAGCAGGGCGGCCAGGGTGAGGTGGCCGCCCGCCGAGTCACCGGCGAACAGGACGTCGGCCGGGTCGTAGCCTCGCTCCAGCAGGCACCGGTAGGCGGCGAGCGCGTCCTCGAGCGACTCGGCCAGCGTGTGCACCGGGCCCTGGCGGTAGTCGAGGGCCAGCACCGGGCGGCGGGCGGCGACCGACAGGCGCCAGGTGATCGGCCGGTGGGTGGCCGGCGAGCAGACGAAGTAGGCGCCGCCGTGGAAGTAGAGCAGGACCCTGCGCTCGTCGAGCTCCCGCCCGGCGCGGACCCACTCCCCCTCGCAGTCTCCGAAGGACTCCCCCTCGACGGTCACGTGCCCGGGCAGCCGGAGCGGGACCTTCTTGGCGAGGGCGACGATCCGGGAGGCGGCGACCACGCTGGCGTCCGACCGCAGCAGCAGCCCGGAGATCGGCTTGAAGGTGCCGCGCATGATCGTGTTGAGCGCGGTGGCCTGCCAGCTGACGGGGTAACCGGGGCAGACGTCCACGTTGATCTCGTCGCGCATGTGGGCACCTCCTTGAGAGGAGGATGCCCTTCAGAACTTCCTTCTACCATTCCGCGAAGATATCGCCATGGTTACGGATATATGACGAGATATCCCGTATCTCTCTCCGTAATCGCCGTCCGCCCGCCCGCGGGTGCGCACCGCAAAACCCGTTGCCCCGGCGCCGGACCGCGGAGAAAATGACACGGCCGCCCCGGTGCACCGGAACCTCCATGGAGGACGTCTTCCTGCTCTACGCGCGCATCGCCGCCTACGGCTTCCGCCGTCACTCCGCCTACCGCGCCGCCGCCCTCGCCGGAGCCTTCACCAACAGCGTCTTCGGCATCCTCCGCGCCTACGTCCTGATCGCCCTCTGGCAGGCCCGCCCCGGCCTCGCCGGATACGAGGTGACGGACGCCGTCACCTTCTGCTTCCTCAGCCAGGCGTTCATCGGTCCCATGCAGGTCTTCGGCGGCGGGCTGCAGCTCGCCGGGCGCGTGCGCAGCGGGGACGTCGCCGTCGACCTGCTGCGCCCGGCCTCCCTGCAGCTGTGGAGCCTCGCCGACGACCTGGGCCGCGCCGCCTACCTGTTCCTGCTGCGCAGCCTGCCGCCCACCTTCCTCGGCGCCGCCCTCTTCGGCATCGTCGTGCCGGCCGACCCGGCGACCTGGGCCGCCTTCGCCGCCTCCTTCACCCTGGGCGTGCTGGTCAGCTTCGCCCTGCGCTACCTGACGGCGCTGTCGTGCTGCTGGATCGTCGACGACCAGGGCGTGCAGTCGCTCTCGCTGGTGCTGACGCTCTTCCTCAGCGGCATGGTCCTGCCCCTGAACCTGTTCCCCGGCTGGTTCGGCGAGCTGACCCGCTCCCTGCCCTGGGCGGCCATGGTCCAGATCCCGGCCGACGTCTACCTCGGCAAGCGGGACGTCCTGGGGGCGCTCGCCTTCCAGGCCGCGTGGGCGGCGGCGCTGCTCGCCCTGGGCGCCCTGGTCACCCGCGCCGCCCGCCGCAAGGTGGTGGTCCAGGGTGGATGACCCGGGACGGTCGCGGCCCGGCCGCACCGCGGGCGCTCTGGGCGGGGCCGCCCGTGGTTAGGACCTACCTGCTGCTCGCGTGGACCTGGCTGCGCGCCTCCGCCCAGTACCCCGTGTCGCTGGCGATGATGATCCTCGGCTCGTTCGCCGTCAACGCCCTGGACGTCGCGGCCGTCTGGATCATCTTCCGGCACACCGATTCACTCGGCGGGTTCGGCCTGGCCGAGGTCATGTTCCTGTACGGCACCGCGGACATGTCCTTCGCCCTGGCCGACACGCTCTTCGGCAACGTCGACCGGCTCAGCCACCACATCCGGAGCGGGAGCTTCGACACCATGCTGATCCGCCCGGCCTCCGCGTTCGTCCAGATGGCGACCGACCGCTTCAGCGTGCACCGCTTCGGCCGGCTCGCCCAGTCCGCGGTGGTGCTCGGCATCGCCCTGCCCCGGCTCGGCCTGCCCTGGGAGCGGGCGTGGATGGTCCCGCTGATGATCGCCTGCGGGGTCGTCATCTTCGCCGCGATCTTCACGCTCGGCGGGGCCCTGCAGTTCCTGCTGACCGACGCCCCCGAGGTGGCCAACGCCTTCACCTACGGCGGCAGCGCGCTGACCCAGTACCCCCTGAGCGTCTACGGCGAGCAGCTCGTCAGGGGGGTGACGTTCGTCGTCCCGCTGGCGTTCGTCAACTGGCAGCCGGCCCTGTACGTGCTGGACCGGCCCGACCCCCTCGGCCTGCCGTACTGGCTGCGCTTCGCCGCGCCGCCCGCCGCCCTGCTGCTCGCCCTGGCCGCCGCGCTGGCCTGGCGGGCGGGCATCCGCCGCTACCGTTCCACGGGGAGTTGACCAGATGATCGAAGTCGACCGGGCCGGACGTTCCTTCACCGTCGGCCGGGGCAGCGCCCGGCGGACCGTGCACGCCGTACGGGATCTGTCGTTCACGGTCGGGGCCGGGGAGTTCGTCGGCTATCTCGGCCCCAACGGCGCGGGCAAGTCCACCACCATCAAGATGCTCACCGGCATCCTGGCCCCCACCTCGGGCCGCCTGCGGGTGGCCGGGCTCGACCCCACGCGCCGCCGTACCGCGCTCGCGCGCAGGATCGGGGTGGTCTTCGGGCAGCGGACCACCCTGTGGTGGGACCTGCCGCTGAAGGACAGTTTCCAGCTGATCCGGCATCTTTACAAAGTAGACCGGATCGATTTCCGGCGGAGGCTGGACGAACTGGCCGGCCTGCTCGACCTCGGGCCGTTCATGGACACCCCGGTCCGCCAGCTCAGCCTCGGCCAGCGCATGCGCGGCGACGTCACCGCCGCCCTCCTGCACGACCCCGCCGTCCTGGTCCTGGACGAGCCGACGATCGGCCTCGACGTGGTGAGCAAGGTCGCCATGCGCGACTTCCTGCGCCGCCTCAACGCCGAGCGCGGCACGACCGTCCTGCTCACCACCCACGACCTGGGCGACATCGAGAAGCTCTGCCGCCGCGTCATGCTCATCGACCACGGCAGGCTCGGATTCGACGGCACCCTCGACGAACTGCGTGCCACGGCCCCGGACCGCGACTCCCTGGAGGAGGTCGTGGCCCGCCTCTACACCGGCTCGGCTCCGGGGACCGCGCCCGCCCCTGCGGTCACCTCCGCCGCGCCCGGGGCCACGACGCGGCGGCCAGAACCGCCGCCAGCGGCGGCACCGTGACCAGGAACGCCGTCCGCAGGTCGAGCGCGGCCCCGAGCGCGGCCAGCGCGGTGCGGCGCGCCTGCGAACAGCACGGCGACCGGGTCCGGACCGTGTCGGTGGCCGTCGCCGCGACGGTCCGGCACGGCCCCGGCCGACGGGCTGATGCGCTTCCGCCGCCTGGATCCGCCGCCCGTGGTGGCCGCCGTGCTCGGCGGGGACGGCGCGCTGCACGGGGCTGCGGTCACCGCGCTCGACGGCGTCCTCACGGAGGAGGGCCTCGGCGCGTGGGCGGCCGGGCGCGCCGGTTGAACGCGCCGGCCGGGCAGGGCGTCAGCGGCCGGGCGACGGCGACGGACCGAGACGCCAGCGGAGGACGTCCCGCCGGAACCGTACGGAAGAGGCGGTGCGGCGGCCCTGTCCGTCAGTAGTAGGACCGGTCGTCCGACTCCTCGTATCCGTCGCCGTCCTCGTCCCCGCCCTGTCCGGCCCAGCGGGAGGGCAGCAGGACGGGGATGAACAGGGCGACGCCGAGGAGGGCGTAGACACCGGTGGTGAGCAGGATGCGCATGCCGCGGCCCGCCTGGAGCAGCGCCTCGTGGAAGGTCGGGTTGACCGGCAGGAATCCCAGGCCGCGGCCGGTGTCCAGGACGTAGACCACGGTCCAGGCGAGCAGGACCATCGACGGGACGAAGCAGGCCACCGGGGAGACCCGGCCGACGATCAGCAGGCCGAGCAGGAGACCGGTCCCGGCCATCACCGCCAGAGCGACCCAGTTCTGCCCGGTGCCGGTGGCGAGCGGGGCGACGCCCTGGGCGGGCTGGAGGGCGAGGCCCATCTCCGCCGCCGCCCATCCCGCGCCGAGCAGGAGGACCGCCGTCACCACCAGTCCGATGAGCAGTCCGAAGACGTGCCGCATCCCCCACCACCTCGGCCTCGACATGTTCCGGTCGCGGCAACCATAGCCACAAAAGCGGCAAAGCTGCAGGGATCACATGCTTTCGATTCACCGGACCCGATGCCGGACTCCACACCGGACCCTGCACCAGGCTCCACACCGGGCCCGATGCCGTACTCCACGCCGAGCCCGGTCCCGGGCTCGGTCCCGGGCTCGATCCCGGGCCGTCACCGTGAGAGCATGGCTCGCGTCATGCTCGCCCTCCTCCCGCTCCGGCTCACCCGCGCGGCCGTCTTCTCGGCCGTCTGCGTGACGCTGGCCGCCCTCGGCCACGTCGCCGCGGGCGGCTCGGGGCCGGAGCCGTGGGCGCTGGCCGCGGGAGCGGCGGCGGTGGTGGCCCTGTCCGTGTCGCTCGCCGGACGCGAGCGGTCCGCCGGCACGGTCACCGCGGTGCTCACCGGAGCGCAGGCGGTCCTGCACGAGCTGTTCGCCCTGGGCGGCGGCCCCGCCGCGCCCTCCCTCGCCGGGCACCTCCACGACCGGGGGCTGGGCCAGAGCCTGGGCATGCTCCTGGCCCACCTGACCGCCACACTGATCACCGGCTGGTGGCTGGCCCGCGGCGAGACCGCGCTGTGGGCGCTGCTGCGCGCGGCCGCCCACCACCTGGGATCGGCGTTCCGGCTGCTCACCGGGGCCGTGCCCCTCCCTGCCCCGCCGCCCGCCGCGCTCCCGGTGCTCCCGCCCGTCCCCGTCCGGGGCCTTCTCCGCCACACCGTCAGTCGACGCGGTCCTCCACTTCCCGCCGTCTGACCCGTCCCCCGATTCACCCGTTCTCGTCGAAGTGGAGATCTCCCATGTCGTCTTCCGCCGCGCGCCGCGCGCTGGCCGTCACCGCCGGTGCCGCCGCCCTCACGCTCGGGCTGGCCGTACCGGCCCTCGCACACGTCACGATCAATCCCGGCAGCGCCGAGCAGGGCGGCTTCACCAAGGTCGCCTTCCGGGTACCGAACGAGCGCGACGACGCCTCGACCAGCAAGATCGAGGTGGCCTTCCCCACCGACCACCCGCTGGCCTTCGTCTCGGTCAAGCCGGTGCCGGGCTGGAAGGTCGAGGTGACCGAGGGCGAGCTGCCCAAGCCGGTCACCACCGAGTACGGCGAGCTGACCGAGGCCGTCACGAAGGTCACCTGGTCGGGCGGGAAGATCGAACCCGGCCAGTTCCAGGAGTTCGAGGTGTCGATGGGCAGGCTGCCCGCCGACACCGACCGGCTGGTCTTCCCCGCGACCCAGACCTACAGCAGCGGCGAGGTCGTGGCGTGGGACGACGAGCCGAAGGCCGACGGCTCCGAACCCGAGCACCCCGCCCCGGTCCTGAGGCTCACCCCGGCCGCCGCCGGGAGCGACGGGCACGGCGGCCACCCGGCCTCCCCCGCCGCCGCGGCCTCCCCCGGGGTGCACGCCGCGCCGTCGGTCGCCCCGGTCACCGTCGCCGCCGGCTCCTCCGACGGCACCGCCCGCCTGCTCGGCGGCGCCGGCCTGGCCGCCGGACTGGCCGGGCTCGCGGCAGGGCTGCTCGGCCTGCGCCGCGGGAGCCGTACGGCCCCCGCGGCCGACCCGGACGCGAAGCACCCCTGAAACGCCGGTCCCGCGGAGAGCGCAGCGCTCCGCGGGACCGCGCCCTCCCCGCCGGGGTCCTCAGGCGGTGACGTCCCTGCTGGTGAAGCGGGCCCAGGCGACCGAACCGAAGATCGCGATGTAGGCGGCGAAGACCAGCAGGCCCTGCCCCATCTCCGCGGTCGCCACCGGGTCGCGCAGCACCCCGTCGAACCCGCCCCACCAGTGCGTCAGCAGGTACGGCTGGAGCCCCGACAGCTGCGGGATGGCGCCGACGACCTGGGCGGCGATGACCAGCACCACGGTGGCGGCGATGGCGCCGACGGCCACCTCCGTCAGCGTCGACAGTGCCAGCGAGACGGCGGCCAGGGCGGCCATCCCCGCCGTGGCGTAGAGGACGACGACACCGATCCTGAGCACCCCCTCGGCGAACGGGATCGTCGTGCCCGACAGCAGCGTGATCGGTCCCACCGGGAACAGCGCCAGCCCCGTGAGCAGCGCGGACAGCGCCACCAGGGCGACCGCCGCCAGGCTGAAGAGGACCGCGCCCGCGTACTTGACGGTCAGCAGCCTGGTCCGGCCCGCCGGAGCGGTGAGCAGATAGCGCAGCGTGCCGCCGCCCGCCTCTCCGGCGATGCCGTCCCCGGCGACCACCGCGACGGCCACGGGCAGCATCAGCTGCGCCAGCAGCGCGAGCGCGGCGAAGGTGAGGAAGAGCCCGTTCCCGGCGATCTGCGCGAAGATCGCTCCTCCGCCGCCGGCCTCGCCCTCGTCCGGCCCGCCGAACAGGCGCAGCGCCACCCCCAGCAGGACCGGCACGAGCGCGAGGACGGCGAGCATGGCGACGTTGCGCGGCCGCCGGAATATCAGCCCGGTCTCCGAGACGAGCAGCCGCGACCAGGCCCGCACCGCGCTCGGCCGTCTCGCCGGCCCCTCGGTGGCCCCGGCCGGAGCCACGGCCCGCGTCCGGGCCGCCGGTCCGGCTCCCGCTCCGGCCTCCGCCGTGCCCGTCACCATCCCGGCCGCCGTGCCCGTCACCGCCCCGGTCATGGTCCCGGCCGCCGACGTCTCCATCGCCGTCCCCGCCACCGCGTCAACCGTCGACATCGAAACCCTCCCCGGTCAGCCCCACGAACACGTCCTCCAGGCTCGGCCGGTGCACGGCCAGCCCGCGTACCGCGACGCCGCCCGCCACCAGGGCGGCGGTGACGCGCTCGGGCGGGAGCGCGCCGAGCGCCGCCCCGGCCTCCGCCGCACCGGTCCGGATCTCCGTCAGCCCGAGCCCCGCCAGTACGGCGGCGGCCGCGGCGGGGTCCGGCGTCTCCACCCGGACCCTGGCCTCCTCCCCCGCCCGGAGCTCGGCGACCGGGCCCTCGGCCACCAGGCGGCCGGCGCGCATGACACCGACGTGGGTGCACATCTGCTCGATCTCGGCCAGCAGGTGGGAGGAGACGAAGACGGTCGTCCCGCCGGAGGCGACCTCCGCGACGAGCGAGCGCACCTCGCGGGTGCCCTGCGGGTCCAGCCCGTTGGTCGGCTCGTCGAGGATCAGCAGTTCCCTCGGGCCGAGCAGCGCGGCGGCGATGGCGAGCCGCTGGCGCATGCCCAGCGAGTAGGCGCGGTAGCGCTTGCGGGCCGCCGCGGTCAGCCCGACCCGCTCCAGGGCCAGGCCGATCCGGCTGGCGGCGGTGCGCGGGTCGGCGGCCGGGTCGGCGGCGTCGTAGCGGCGCAGGTTCGCCTCGCCGGACAGGTAGGGGTAGAACGCCGGTCCCTCGACCAGTGCCCCCACCCGGGGCAGCACGGTGCCGATCCCGCCGGGCATCGGCGTGCCGAGCAGTTCCCAGCCACCCGCCGTCGGGGCGACGAGCCCGAGCAGTATGCGGATCGTCGTGGTCTTGCCCGAGCCGTTCGGGCCGAGGAAGCCGAAGACCGAACCGCGCGGCACGGCCAGGTCGAGGCGGTCCACGGCCACCTGCCCGCCGCGGAAGCGCTTGGTCAGCCCCCGGATCACGATCGCGTGGTCCGCCGAGGCCCCGGAAGGCGGGGACGGTGCGGCGCCCCCGCCGGCCGGAGCGGGCTCCTCCCCGCGGGCGGTCCGGCCGGTTCGGGCGGTCTCCTCCCCCGGGACGGTTCTGTCCGTGCGGGGGGTCTGGTCGGTGCGGACGGTCACCACGGGTGCTCCTTCGGTCGTCCGGTCCTGGGCGGGAGGCGGGGACGCCGCGACGGGCGTCCCCGGGGTCACGCTCACTTCCGGCCGGCCACCTCGACCAGCTTCTCGGGGGTGACCGCCCCGACGAGCAGGCGCCCGTCATCGGTGAGCAGCGCGGAGACCAGCTTGGTCCGGATGACCTTGCCGCTGCCCCACGTCCCGCTGACCGGAGCGGCGGACTTCAGCAGGGCGTCGGCCACGGCGCCCGAGTCCGCGGCCGCCTCGCCGCCGGTGCCCTGCTCCGGCCTGCCTTCCTGGAGGTCCCGCAGGGAGAAGGGGAGCACGGCGACCGCCGTCCAGCCCTTGCCGACGATCTCGGCCTCGTCCTTCATCTCCTCGCTCCTGTCCTGCCGCTCGGTGAGCCCGGGAGCGAGGTCGGAGAGCGACTTCTCCGCGACCTCGGCTCCCGGCGGCGGGGTGAAGGTGAAGTTCTCCGGAGCGGGCGGGGTGAAGGTCACCGTGGTGAAGCCCACCTCGAAGGCCGGTTCGGCCGATCCCTCGGCGTAGACCTGGACCCGCAGGGGGGTCAGGGTCTCCCCGTCGAGCGCCAGCCTGATCTCCCTCACCAGGGACGAGGCGTCCTTGGGCGCGAGGGTGAGCTGGTAGGCGTCGCGGCCGGCGACCTTCTCGTTGCTGGTCACGCCGACCGCGGTGTCGGCGTCGGCCCGCTTGAGCAGTTCCTGCGCGATCTGCTGCGGCGTGGCCCCCTGGGGCAGCGCCCCGGCGGGCCCGGGGCCGTGCGTCCCTCGTCCGGGCCCGTGCCCGGCGCCGTGCTCGGCGAGCTCCCCGGGGTCGACCTTGATGCGGGTGGCCCTGTTCGCATCGCTCTCCCAGAGCCAGGCCTGACCGCCTCCGACGATCAGGTCGGTCTCGCTCATCCGGCCGGGCAGCGCCAGGCGGACCCTGTCGGCGCCGCCGTACCAGACCTTCAGCTCGTGCGAGCCGGCGAGCAGCGCGGTGGGCGAGCTGCCGCCCGTCCCCGTCACCTGCGGCAGCCCCGGCAGGCCGAAGGAGGAGGTCTGCATGAGGGTGCCCGACATGGGCTTCAGCCCGGACCCGCTCGCCCGGACGGCGTCGGCGAGCAGCTGCTCGGCGGTGCGCTCGGGCAGCACCGGGTCCCCCTGGACCGCGGCGATGACCGGGCCCGCGCCGACGGCTCCCGCGACCACCGCGACGGCGGCGATCGGCACGCCCCACCTCACGGCGCGGCCTCTTCGGGTCCGCCGGTGTTCCTGCTCTGACATGTCACTCCCTTACGGTATGTCTTTCATGTCCGTCTGCGCCTTCACCAGCAGCCTGCACGGGCGGTCCTGTGCCGGAGCTGAGACGAGCTGAGAGCCTCCACAGGGTTCTCAGCCGCCTCTCAGCGGCACTGGCCGAAGATGGGGCGGACGAAGAGGAGGCAGGGATGAGGGTTCTCGTCGTGGAGGACGAGCGGCGGATGGCCGCGGCGCTCCGGCGCGGGCTGCAGGCCGAGGGGTTCGCGGTCGACCTCGCGCACGACGGCGAGGACGGCCTGCACCTGGCTAGGCAGGGCGACTACGACGTGGTCGTGCTGGACATCATGCTGCCCAGGCTCTCGGGCTACAACGTCTGCAAACAGCTGCGGGCCGAGGAGAACTGGGTGCCGATCCTGATGCTGTCGGCCAAGGACGGCGAGTACGACATGGCCGACGGCCTGGATCTGGGCGCCGACGACTACCTCACCAAACCGTTCTCCTACGTGGTGCTGGTGGCCAGACTCCGGGCCCTGCTGCGGCGCGGCGCCGGGCGGCGGCCCGCCGTGCTGCGGGCCGGGGACCTGTCGCTGGACCCGGCCCGGCGGAAGGTCAGCCGGGGGCGGACGCCGGTGGAGCTGACGCCCCGGGAGTTCGCCCTGCTGGAGTACCTGCTCCGCCGGCACGACGAGGTGGTGTCGAAGAGCGAGATCCTGGAGCACGTCTGGGACACCTTCGACACCGACCCGAACGTCGTCGAGGTCTACGTGGGCTACCTCCGCCGCAAGATCGACGTGCCGTTCTCCCGCAACGCGCTGCAGACCGTGCGGGGAGCAGGATACCGGCTGGCCGGCGATGGCGGCTGAGCCCTCCGGAGCCCTCGGCGCCCCGGCTTCTCCGGGAGGCCCCGGATCCACCGGGTCTCCTCGCGGGACCGCCCGCGGCGACGGGCGGAGGCGGGGCTCGGGCGCCCGCCGTACGGCCGGGTGGTGGCGGCGCAGGAGCCTGCGCTTCCGGCTGACCGCGGTCGCCTCGGCGGTGCTGGCGGTGGCGCTGGCCGTCTCCGCCTACGTGATGATGGGGGTGCTGGCCCGGGCGCTGCTGGACCGGATCGACGAGTCGCTCTACCAGCGGGCCCGGGAGATGGTCTCGCTCGCCGACGCCGGGCGGCTGCCCGGCGAGCTGACCTCGCCCGACGGCACCCTGATCCAGGTGCTCGACGCCGCCGGGCGGATCACCCACGCCACCACCGGCACCGACCGGCTCGTGCCGCTGCTGGACGCCCGGGAGCGGGCCGCCTCGCTGGCGCAGGGCCGCGCGCGCTTCCTGGGCGGCGAGCCGTACGGGATCCCGCACCTGCTGCGGGTGCGGGTGCTCAGCGCGGACCGGGGCCAGACGGTGATCGCAGCGCGGATCTTCAGCGAGGTGGAGACCAGCATCGCCACCGCCGGGCGGGTGCTGCTCGTCGGCACCCCCCTGCTGCTGGTGCTGCTGGCCGCGGTCAGCTGGGTGATCGTCGGCCGGACCCTGCGGCCCATCACCGCGCTGCGCCGCGGCGCCGAGGAGATCACCGGCACCGCCCGGTCCCGCCGCCTGCCGGTGCCCGAGTCGCGTGACGAGGTCTACAGCCTGGCCACCACGCTCAACGCCATGCTGGACCGGCTGGAGCGGGCCGACGCCCGCCAGCGCTCCCTGGTCTCCGACGCCGCGCACGAGCTGCGCAGCCCGCTGGCCAGCATCCGGCTCCAGCTGGAGGTGGCGCTCGGCCACCCGGGCGGCGCGGACGACTGGCGGGAGACCGCCGAGGGCGTGCTGGAGGACACCACGCGCCTGACCCGGCTGGCGGAGGACCTGCTCGCGCTGGCGCGCCTGGACGAGCGGGGCGGCGCGCTCGCCCGCCAGGAGCCGGTCGGCCTGGACGAGCTGGTCTGGCAGACCGTCGAGCGGTACGGCGGGGCCGTTGCGGTGAGGGCCGCGGACGGCCGAGAGGGCGGGGCCGTCGTGGTGTCCGGGGACGCGCTGGACCTGGGGCGGGTCCTGGTCAACCTGGTCGACAACGCGCTGCGGCACACCGTCTCGCCAGTCGTGGTCGAGGTGCGGGCCGAGGGGGCGGACGCGGTGCTGACCGTGACCGACGACGGGCCGGGCATCCCGGAGGCCGACCGGGAGCGGGTCTTCGACCGGTTCACCCGACTGGACAGCGCGCGCAGCCGCGACGAGGGCGGGGCCGGGCTGGGCCTGGCGATCGTCCGTGAGACGGTCAACGCGCACGGCGGGGCGGTGCACCTGGAGGACGCCGCCCCGGGTCTGCGCGCGGTGGTGCGCCTCCCGCTCTCCTGACCCGGCCGCCCCCGTACCCGCAGTGGAGTCCGCCGCGGCGGAGCGGGAGCGGTGCCGGCCCGCTTCCTCCCGGCGGTCCACGGTCGACCGGGACGGCGTCCATAACAACTTGATTTACCTCAGTCAGGATCTTGCGGTAAACGGCCGGGCGGTCCACTATGGGGACACCCCCTCCACCCGGGAGATCCCGCGAGAGGGACCGGAACCACCATCGCCGAGGCGTCCCCCCGCCTCGTGGTCGGGCCGCCCGCCTATCCCCCCAGGCAGGCGGCCCGCTTCCGTTCCGGCCCCATCTCCCGGTGCCGCCCGCCCCTCTGCTCCGCCCCCGCCCGGCCGCTCCTTCCGCGTCCACTCTCCGCCGGGTCCCGCTCCCGTCCGGTGGAACGCCCCGGCCGCCCCCCGGCCGCCCCCGGCCGCCTCAGGGGAGCTCGGCGAACCGCTCCACGTCCTCGATCCTCCCGGCGATGATGATCACGTCGCCGTAGCCGAGGACGGTGTCGGAGCCGGCGTAGGTGAACTCCTCGTACTCACCCTTGACGCAGACCACCGTCACGCCGTACTTGCGGCGCAGATTCGTCTCCCCGAGCGGCACTCCGGTGTAGTCCCTCGGCGGGCGGGTCTTGACCAGCGCGTAGTTGGCGTCGACCTCCATGTAGTCGAGCATCCGCCCGTTGAGCAGGTGCGCCACCCGCTCCCCC
>NZ_BMQE01000059.1:0-36601 GCF_014647955.1 Planomonospora antibiotica
CCCCGGACAACCGCGAGAGCCAAGCGGTGTTCCGGTGTCGGGCCTGCGGGCATCGGGCCGACGCCGACGTGAACGCGGCCTGCAACGTCCGGGACACCGCCGTGGGGCGCACGGTGGCTGCGCGGGGAGGCTCGCCGTTGGGCGGGCCGGTGAACCGCGAACCTCAACGCGACCTCCTCCTTGTGGGGTAGTTGCTGTTGGAATCCCCCGTCTTCAGACGGGGGAGGACGTCAATTCACCCTGGCCACCGGTGACATCACCTCCAAGGACGGCGCCGGCCGCTACGCGCTGGAGACCTTCCCGGAGCGATGGCACCGCGTGGCCGACGAAGCCCTGCGCATCCGGCGCGCGGACCGGGCCCGGCCTGTGCTCTCCGGCGTCGCCGCCGATCTGACCGAGTTCCTGCCCCTCCGCGCGGAGCGAGACCGGCGATCGCTGTATCGGACACCGCAGGCCCGCCGCCGCGACGTACTCGCCTTCGCCGACCTCGTCATCACCGACGCACACCGGATCCACCGGGCGGCAAGGAAGTGAGGGTGACGGCTCGGGCCCGGACGCCCGAAGCCGTGCTGAGCCGCGGGGCCGCCCGAGGAGCACCGAGGGGATCCGGCCCAGGAGGAGAGGAGCGTCGGATCGGCCGGTGCTCGTGCTCCGGCGGACGGTCAGGGCGGTGCCGCCCCGCGAGGGCTTCCCCGCGGGGCGGGGCCCGCTATCCCCGGCCCTCCAGGTCGCCCTCCGCCTTGAGGTAGACCTCCTGCACCCCGGCCAGGATCTCCGGGTCCGGGTGCTCCCACATGCCCCGGTCGGCGGCCTCCAGCAGCCGCTCGGCGATGCCGTGCAGCGCCCACGGGTTGGACTCCGCCAGGAACGCCTGGTTCTCCGGGTCCAGGACGTAGGCCGCGGCGAGCCGGTCGTACATCCAGTCGGCGACGACCCCGGTGGTGGCGTCGTAGCCGAACAGGTAGTCGACGGTGGCGGCCAGTTCGAAGGCGCCCTTGTAGCCGTGCCTGCGCATCGCGGCCAGCCAGCGCGGGTTGACCACGCGGGCCCGGAAGATCCGGGAGGTCTCCTCCGACAGCGTCCGGGTGCGGACCGCGTCCGGACGGGTGCTGTCGCCGATGTAGGCGGCCGGGGCCCGGCCGGTGAGGGCGCGGACGGTGGCGACCATGCCGCCGTGGTACTGGAAGTAGTCGTCGGAGTCGGCGATGTCGTGCTCGCGGGTGTCGACGTTCTTGGCCGCCACCGCGATCCGCCGGTAGGCCGTCTCCATGTCCTCGCGCGCCGGGACTCCGTCGACGCCCCGGCCGTAGGCGAACCCGCCCCAGACCGCGTAGACCTCGGCCAGGTCGGCGTCGTCGCGCCAGTTGCGGCTGTCGATCAGCGGCAGCAGCCCCGCCCCGTAGGCGCCCGGCCGGGAACCGAAGATCCGCATCGTGGCCCGGTCGCCGCGGCCGGAGTCGGCCAGCACGTGGGCCCGGACGTAGTTGTCCTCCTCCGGCTCGTCCAGGGCCGCGACCAGCCGTACGGCGTCGTCGAGCATGGCCACGACGTGCGGGAAGGCGTCCCGGAAGAACCCGCTGATCCGGACGGTGACGTCCACCCGGGGCCGGCCCAGCTCGGGCAGCGGGATCGCCTCCAGGCCGGTGACCCGGCGCGACGCCTCGTCCCACACGGGCCGGACGCCGAGCAGCGCGAGCACCTCGGCCACGTCGTCCCCGGCGGTGCGCATGGCGCTGGTGCCCCAGACCGAGAGCCCGACCGAGCGGGGCCAGCCGCCCGTCTCCTCCCGGTAGCGGGCCAGCAGTGAGTCCGCCATGGCCTGCCCGGTCTCCCAGGCCAGCCGGCTCGGCACCGCCTTGGGGTCGACCGAGTAGAAGTTGCGCCCGGTCGGCAGCACGTTGACCAGCCCGCGCAGCGGCGACCCGCTCGGCCCGGCGGGCACGTACCCGCCGTCGAGGGCGTGCAGGATCGCGCCGATCTCGTCGGTGGTCCGCGCCAGCCGGGGCACGATCTCGGTCGCCGCGAACCGCAGGATCCGCTCCACCAGCGCGAGGTCCGCTCCGCGGGCGGCCCCCGCCGGAGCGGCCGCGCCGCCCGATCCACCCGGCCCGGGTACGGCGCCGCCGTCCGATCCGGGTACGGCGCCGCCGTCCGGTCCGAGGACGGCGGCGACCGCGTCGGCCGCGGCGGCCGGGTCCCAGCCGCGGCCCTCCATGGCCTCGACCAGCGAGCGGGCCAGCGTCTCGGCCCCGTCGACGCCCGCCCGGTCCGCGCTGCCGTCCTCCGCCAGGCCCAGGGCCTCCCGCAGGCCGGGCAGCGCCTCGCTCCCCGCCCACATCTGGCGGGCCCGGAGCATGGCGAGCACCAGGTCGACGCGGACCTCCCCCTGCGGGGCGGCGCCCAGCACGTGCAGGCCGTCGCGGATCTGCACGTCCTTGACCTCGCAGAGCCACCCGTCCAGGTGGAGCAGGAAGTCGTCGAACTCCGCGTCGTGCGGGCGGTCCCCGACCCCCAGGTCGTGGTCGAGCCGGGCCGCCTGGATCAGCGTCCAGATCTGGGCGCGGATCGCCGGTAGCTTGGCCGGGTCCATGGCCGCGATCGAGGCGTGCTCGTCGAGGAGCTGCTCCAGTCGCGCCATGTCCCCGTAGGTGTCGGCGCGGGCCATCGGCGGCACCAGGTGGTCGACCAGGGTGGCGTGGGCGCGGCGCTTGGCCTGGGTGCCCTCTCCGGGGTCGTTGACCAGGAACGGGTAGATCAGCGGCAGGTCGCCCAGGGCGGCGTCCGGGCCGCAGGAGGCGGACATGCCCGCGGACTTGCCGGGCAGCCACTCCAGGTTGCCGTGCTTGCCGACGTGCACGACCGCGTGCGCGCCGAACCCGTCGGCCAGCCACCGGTAGGCCGCCAGGTAGTGGTGGCTCGGCGGCAGGTCCGGGTCGTGGTAGATGGCGATCGGGTTCTCGCCGAAGCCGCGCGGCGGCTGGACCATCACCACGACGTTCCCGGCGCGCAGCGCGGCCAGCACGATCTCGCCCTCCGGGTCGCGGGACCGGTCGACGAACAGCTCGCCGGGCGGCGGTCCCCAGTGCGCCTCGACCCGCTCGCGCAGGTCCGCCGGGAGCGTGCCGTACCACTCGGCGTAGGTGCGCGCGGCGATGCGCACCGGGTTGCCGGCCAGCCGTTCCTCGGTGAGCCAGTCGGGGTCCTGCCCGCCCGCCGCGATCAGCGCGTGGATCAGCGCGTCGCCGTCCTGCGCGGCCACGCCGGGCAGCTCGCCCTCGGCGCCGATGTCGTAGCCGTGCCCGCGCAGCGCGGCCAGCAGCCGCACCAGGCTCGCGGGGGTGTCCAGGCCGACGGCGTTGCCGATCCGGGAGTGCTTGGTCGGGTAGGCCGAGAGCATCAGCACGATCCGCCGCTCCGCGGGCGGGACGTGCCGCAGTGCGGCGTGCCGTACGGCGATGCCGGCCACCCGCGCGGCCCGCTCGGGGTCGGCGGCGTAGACGGTGAGCCCGTCGGCGTCGGTCTCCTTGAACGAGAACGGCACGGTGATGATCCGGCCGTCGAACTCGGGGATGGCGACCTGGGTGGCGGCGTCCAGCGGAGAGAGGCCGTCGTCGCTGCCCTCCCAGGTCTCCCGGCTGCTCGTCAGGCAGAGTCCCTGCAGGATCGGCACGTCCAGCCCGGCCAGCGCCCCGACGTCCCACGCCTCGTCGTCGCCGCCGGCCGACGCGGTCGCCGGGCGGGTGCCCCCGGCCGCGAGCACCGTCACCACCAGGGCGTCGACCTGGCGCAGGGTCTCGATCAGGGCGGGCTCGGCGGCGCGCAGGGAGGCGCAGTAGACGGGCAGCGCCCGCGCGCCCGCGTCCTCGACCGCCGCGCAGAGCGTCTCGACGAACGCGGTGTTCCCGGCGACGTGGTGGGCCCGGTAGTACAGCACCCCCACGACCGGGGCTTCCCCGGCGGCGTCCCGGCGGGCCTCGCGCTCCAGCACCCCCCAGGCCGGGGTGGGCCGGGGGGCGGCGAAGCCGTGGCCGGTGAGCAGCACGGTGTCGGACAGGAACCGGTGCAGCTCGGCGAGGTTGGCCGGGCCGCCGTGGGCGAGGTAGGCGTGCGCCTCGGCGCAGACGCCGCCGGGGACCGTGGACAGCTCCATGAGCTCGGCGTCGGGCGCCTGCTCGCCGCCGAGCACGACGACGGGCCGGGGCCCGGCGAGCAGGGCGTCCAGGCCCTCCTCCCAGGCGCGGCGCCCGCCGAGCAGCCGGACCACGACCAGGTCGGCGCCCTCCAGCAGCGGCGGCAGGTCCGCGGCGACGAGCCGGGCGGGGTTGCCCAGCCGGTAGGCGGCGCCGCTCGACCGGGCGCTGAGCAGGTCGGTGTCGGAGGTGGAGAGCAGCAGGATCACGCGGCACGTCCCTGGGGACGGGGGCACGGCGAAGGGCGCACGGAGACTCTTCCTCCCTCGGGGTCCTCGCCCCGGGTCGTCGGCGGACGCGAGGGCCGGAGTCTCCTGGCTCCCGGATCGACGCTCCCCCCGGCCTTCCCGTCCGCACGCGGACAGTGGCCTGGTTGGGGGTCGCTCCCCGGTCACAGTGGCGGGACCGCGCCGGATTCACACCGGCTTCCTCCCATTGCCTTCGCTTGACCATGAGCGTACGGCAGTTCGATCGTCCGGAGGAACCCGGCGTTAGCATCCTCGGCGTGACCGTTCCCGACCTCTCCGGAACTCCCGGCATATCCGGCTCATCCGGCACACCCGGCGAGCCCGGCCTCCCCGGCCCTTCCGGCCCGCCCGGCGCACCTGGGCCCGCCGGTTCCTCCTCCCGCGCCTCCGGCGGTCCCGGGCCCTCCCACGCGCCCGGCGGACCCGGACCCGCCGGCTCCTCCCGCGCCTCCGACGGTCCCGGCTACTCCGGCGTGCCCGGCGCGTCCGGCCTCCCGGGCCGGTCACGGTCCGACGCGTGTCCCGGGGCGCTGCAGACGCACGCCGCCGCCGACGGCGGGCTGGCCCGGATCCGGGTTCCCGGCGGCCGCCTGTCCTCGGCCCGGCTGCGCGAGCTGGCCCGGGCCGCCGCCGAGTGCGGCACCGGCGTCATCGAGCTGACCTCCCGGGCGAACGTCCAGGTCCGCGGGCTGGACGAGGAGTCCGGTCTCGCGGCGCGGATGGCGGAGGCGGGCCTGCTGCCCTCGCCGACCCACGAGCGGGTCCGCAACATCCTGGCCTCCCCGCTGACCGGCTGCGACGGCCGCGGGCTGCTCGACGCGGGCCCGCTGGTCGCCGAGCTGGACCGGTCGCTGTGCGCCCGCCCGGAGCTGGCCGCCCTGCCCGGCCGGTTCCTGTTCGCCGTCGACGACGGCCGCGGCGACGTCGCCGGGCTCGGCGCCGACGCGGGGATCCTGCCGCTCGCCCCCGACCTGGCCGCGGTCCTCGTCGCGGGCGCCGACAGCGGCCTGCGCGTCCCGGTGTCCGAAGCGGTTCCCGCGCTGCTCGCGGTGGCCGGGGCGTTCCTGGCGGAGCTCGCGGACGCGGAGACCGCCGCCTGGCGGATCGGGGAGCTGCCCGGCGGTCCCGGCCGGGTCACGGCACGCGTCCGCGCCGAGGCGTCCGGCTCGGCCGTCACCCCGGCGGGCGCTTCCGCGGCGGCCCCGGCGGACACCGCGGTGCTGCGTCCCGGGACGGATGCCGGGGCGGACGCCGGGATCGGCGAGCCGGTGGAGACCCCGGCGCCGCTCACCGCGACGGGCGCGGAAGCGGGCGCCGGGCTCGGCGAGCCGGTGGCGCCGCACCCGGTCGCGCACGGGCCGGTGGGCGTCATCGAGCCGGCCCGCGGGCACGGGGACCGGAAGGGGGACGGGGAGCCCGGCGACCGGGTGGCCCTCGGCGTCGCGGTGCCGCTGGGGCGGCTGACCTCGGCGCAGGCGGAGCTCCTCGCCGGGCTGGCCGCCGAGGTACGGCTCACACCGTGGCGGGGGGTGGTCCTGCCCGGTCTGACCCGCGCGGAGGCGGCGGAGGCGGCCGTCCGGCTGGCGGACGCCGGGCTGGTCACGGACCCGGACTCGCCGTGGACCGGCGTGAGCGCCTGCACCGGCCGCCCGGGCTGCGCCAAGTCCCTCGCCGACGTCCGGGCCGACGCGGCCTCCGTCATCGGCCTCGTGGAGGCGGGCGCCGCCTCGCGTTCGATGAGATCGCCCGGCACCGGTACGCTCCCCGTGCACTGGGCGGGCTGCGAGCGCCGCTGCGGCCGTCCGGCCGGGCGGGTCGTGGACGTGGTCGCGACCGGCGACGGCTACCGGGTGGACGCGGGCGGCCTCAGCCTGGCCTGTGCGGACATCGGACAGACCGCGGCCGCGGTGGCGGCCGCCAGAGGGGAAACGTGATCGACTACGTCCGCGACGGCGCGGAGATCTACCGCCGCTCCTTCGCCACCATCCGCGCCGAGACCGACCTGAGCGGGCTGCCCGAGGACGTCGCGCGGGTCGCGGTCCGCATGGTCCACGCCTGCGGCATGGTGGACCTGGTCGACGACCTCGGCTGGTCCCCCGGCGTCGTGGCCTCGGCGCGGGCCGCGCTGCTGGCCGGGGCCCCGGTGCTGTGCGACGCGATGATGGTCGCCTCCGGGGTGACCCGCCGCCGTCTCCCGGCCGGCAACGACGTCGTCTGCACCCTGGGCGACCCCCGGGTGCCGGAACTCGCCGAACGCCTGGGCACCACCCGCAGCGCCGCCGCGCTGGAGCTCTGGCGCGACCGGCTGGAGGGCTCCGTGGTCGCGGTGGGCAACGCGCCCACCGCGCTGTTCCGGCTGCTGGAGATGGTCGAGGAAGGCGCGGGACGGCCCGCGGCCGTACTCGGCGTCCCCGTCGGCTTCATCGGCGCCGCCGAGTCCAAGCAGGCCCTCGCCGGCCACCCGGCGGGCCTGCCGTACCTGGTCGTGCACGGCCGCAGGGGCGGCAGCGCGATGGCCGCCGCCGCCGTCAACGCGATCGCCAGCGAACAGGAGTGAGCGCCATGACCGACGACCCGACCGGTGCGACCGGCGCGACCGCAGGACACGACGGGCGCACCGGGCACGACGCGCCCGCCGCGGGCCGGCTCTGGGGGGTGGGGCTGGGGCCGGGTGATCCGGAGCTGGTGACCGTCAAGGCCGCCCGCCTCCTCGGCGCGGCTGACGTGATCGCCTACCACAGCGCCCGGCACGGCCGGAGCATCGCCCGCTCGGTCGCCGCGCCGTACCTGCGGGAGGGCCAGATCGAGGAGGCCCTCATCTACCCGCTCACCACGGAGACGACCGACCATCCGGGCGGCTACCAGGGGGCGATCGACGACTTCTACGCCGAGTGCGCGCTCCGGCTGGCCGCGCACCTGGACGCGGGGCGCGACGTGGTGGTGCTGTGCGAGGGCGACCCGCTCTTCTACGGCTCCTACATGCACATGCACAAGCGCCTGGCGCACCACTACACCACCGAGGTCGTCCCGGGCGTCACCTCGGTGAGCGGGGCCGCGGCGGTCCTCGGCCGGCCGCTGGTGGAGCGCGACGAGACGCTGACGGTGCTGCCCGGCACCCTGCCCGCCGAGGTGCTGGCCGAACGGCTCGCGGCCGCCGACTCCGCCGCGGTGCTCAAGCTGGGCCGGACGTTCACCAAGGTCCGCGACGCGCTGGAGAAGGCGGGCCGCCTGGAGGAGGCCTGGTACGTGGAGCGCGCCACCACCGGCGGGCAGCGCCTGGCCCCGCTGGCGGAGGTCGACCCGGACGGCGTGCCGTACTTCTCGCTGGCCCTGATCCCCAGCCCGGTGAACGCCGGGCCGGTCCCCGCCGCGGCCTCCGCCGGTCCGGCCGGTACGGCGGAGGCCGCGACCGGCACCGCGACCGGCAGCGCAAGCGGGACCGGACGGGCGGGCGGGACCGGCGAGGTCGTGGTCGTCGGGCTGGGCCCGGCGGGCCGGCCGTGGCTGACGCCGGAGGCGCAGGAGGCCCTGGCCGCCGCCGACGAGCTCGTCGGGTACGGCCCCTACCTGGACCGGGTCCCGCCCAACCCGCGCCAGCGCCGGCACGCCACCGACAACCGGGTGGAGGCCGAGCGGGCCGCGCACGCGCTGGAGCTGGCCAGGGCCGGGTCCCGGGTGGCCGTCGTCTCCTCCGGCGATCCCGGGGTGTTCGCGATGGCGAGCGCGGTGCTGGAGGTGGCCTGCGAGCCGCGCTTCTCCGGCGTGCCGGTGCGGGTGCTGCCGGGCCTGACCGCGGCGCACGCGGTCGCGAGCCGGGCGGGGGCGCCGCTCGGGCACGACTACTGCGTGCTGTCGCTGTCGGACCTGCTCAAGCCGTGGGAGGTCGTGGCGGAGCGGATCAGCGCGGCGGCGCGGGCGGACCTGGTGCTGGCGATCTACAACCCCGCCTCCAGGAGCCGGACCTGGCAGGTGGCCGCGGCCCGCGACCTGCTGCTGGAGCACCGCGCGCCGGAGACGCCGGTGGTCGTCGGCCGGGACGTCGGCGGGGCGGGCGAGAGCGTGACGGTGACCACCCTGGCCGAGCTGGACCCGGCGGCGGTGGACATGCGCTGCCTGCTGCTGGTCGGGTCCTCGACGACGCGGGTGGCCGACCGCGGCGACGGCCGCCGGGTGGTCTTCACCCCCCGCCGCTACCCGGCATGACGTGCCCGGCGGGCGTACGGCGGGGCCGCCCGGCCCTGCCCGGCCGTCCCGTGAGGGCGTCCGCGGCCCCGCCCGGTCGTCCCGCCCCGCCGCCCCCGGTGCTACCCGGCCGCGCCGGCGACGGCCTCCAGCCAGGCGACCGCCTCCTCGACGGTCGGCACCGCGGGCACGCCGCCGGGCGCGGGCGGGCGCTGCACGACCACGACCGGCAGGCCCAGCTCGCGGGCGGCGTGCAGCTTGGCGGTGGTCATCTCGCCGCCGCTGTCCTTGGTGACCAGCACGTCGATCCGGTGCCCGCGCATGAGGGCGAGCTCGCCCTCGCGGGTGAAGGGGCCCCGGCTGAGCAGCACCTCCACCCGGCGCGGCAGCGGCGGCTCGGGCGGGTCCACCGAGCGGGCCAGGAACCACAGCCCGTCCAGGTCCGCGAAGACCGGCAGGCTGCGGCGGCCGGTGGTGAGGAAGACCCGCTCCCCGAGGGCGGGCAGCAGCGCGGCCGCGGCCTCCAGCGACGGCACCGAGCGCCAGTCGTCGCCCGGTCCGGCCTGCCAGCCGGGGCGGCGCAGGATCAGCAGCGGGAGCCCGGTACGGCGGGCCGCCTGGACCGCCGAGGCGGTCATCCGGGCGGCGAACGGATGCGTGGCGTCCACCACCGCACCGATCCGGCGCTCCGCCAGCCAGGCGGCGAGCCCGGCGGGGCCGCCGAACCCGCCCTCGTGCACCTCCCCCACCGGCAGCTTCGGGTCGCGCACCCGGCCGGCCAGGGAGGACACCACGTGCGTCCCGGCCCGGCCGGCGAGCGCGGCGGCCAGCCTCCTCGCCTCGTCGGTGCCGCCCAGCACCAGGACGTTCAGCACCCCGTCACCCCTCTCCCCTCGCGGAGCGTCCGCGTTCTCCGGTGCCGGGTCCCCGGGGTCCTCCCCCTCACGTGCCCGATCACCGGGACACCGTACCGGCCGGGGAGCCGGCGGTGAGCGCGCCCCTGCGCCACGGCTGGACCACCGGCGCGTGCGCGACGGCGGCGACCACCGCCGCCTACACGGCGCTGCTGACCGGTGAGTTCCCCGACCCGGTGGAGATCTCCCTGCCGAAGGGGAGGCGCCCGGCGTTCGCGCTGGCACGGGAGTCCCTCGCCGCGGACGCGGCGACGGCCTGGGTGGTCAAGGACGCGGGCGACGACCCCGACGTGACGCACGGCGCGCTGATCTCGGCGACGGTACGGCACGGCGCCCCGGGCGGCGGCGTGGTGTTCACCGCCGGCCCCGGCGTCGGCACGGTCACCAAGCCGGGCCTGCCGCTGGAGGTGGGCGAGCCGGCGATCAACCCGGTCCCCCGGCGGATGATGCGCGAGCACGTCGCCGAGGTGGCCGCCCGCTGCGGCGGGACCGGGGACGTGGTCGTGGAGATCTCCGTGGAGCACGGCGAGGAGCTGGCCCGCAGGACCTGGAACCCCCGCCTGGGCATCCTGGGCGGCCTGTCCATCCTCGGCACCACCGGCGTCGTCGTGCCGTACTCCTGCTCGGCGTGGATCGACAGCATCCGGCGCGGGATCGACGTGGCCCGCGCGGCCGGGCACGCGCACGTCGCCGGGTGCACCGGCAGCACCTCCGAGCGGGTCGCCGCCGAGCTGTACGGCCTGCCGGAGGACGCGCTGCTGGACATGGGCGACTTCGCCGGGGCGGTGCTGAAGTACCTGCGGCGGCATCCCGTGCCCCGGCTGACCATCGCCGGGGGGATCGGCAAGCTCTCCAAGCTCGCCGACGGCCACCTCGACCTCCACTCCGGCCGCTCCCAGGTCAACCCGGGCCTGCTCGCCGAACTGGCCCGCGCGGCGGGCGGGGACGACGCCCTGGCCGGGCGGGTCCTCGCGGCCAACACCGCCCTGCACGCCCTGCGCCTGTGCCAGGAGGAGGGCCTGCCCCTGGGCGACCTGGTCGCCGGGCGGGCCCGCGCGACCGCCGCCGGCGTGCTGCGCGGAGCACCGGTGGAGGTGGACGTGGTGGTCATCGACCGTGCGGGGGTGATCGTCGGCCGCGCCGGGTGATCATCGTGCCCGCCGCCCGGCCCCACCGGTCGAACGGTTCGCTCCCGGCCCGGCGAGTGGTGTGCATCGAGTCTTGTGGAGGCACCCCCGGTGCTCTATAACAAGTAGTACTACTGCTTGTAGAGTTCATTTGGAGGCCGCCGGTGCGGGTGCTCGTGGTGGGGGCGGGGATCAGCGGGCTCGCGGCGGCGCGAGGGCTGATCGCTGCGGGACACGAGGTGACGGTGCTGGAGCGGGCACCCGGTCTGCGCCTGGGGGGCGGGGCCGTCACCCTGTGGTGCAACGGCACGGCGATCCTCGACGGCCTGGGGGTCGGTCTGGAGGGCGAGGGGCAGCGGCTGGCGACGCTGTCCCTGCGGACCGCCGGCGGCCGCCGGGTGCTGGAGGTCGACCTGGAAGCTCTGGCCGAACGGTTCGGTTCGGCGGCGCGGGTGATCCCGCGCGGATCGCTGATCACCCTCCTGGACGGCGGGCTGCCGGAGGGGACCGTGCGCTTCGGCGAGCAGGTCGCGGACCTGCGCGCCGACGCCGGCGGCGTACGGGTGCGGACGCGGGCGGGCCGGGAGTACGGCGGCGACTTCCTGGTCGGAGCCGACGGGGTGCACTCGCGCGTGCGAGCCCTCCTCCTCGGCGGCGGCCCTGCGCCCCTGACCGGTGCGGCGACCTGTCAGGGCCTGACGCCGGCCCCGTTCGATCCCGGGCCGGTCACGACGCTGATGATCGGCCGGCGGGGCGACTTCGGCTTCATGGGCGCGGGTGACGGGCTGATGCAGTGGTTCTTCGACGTACCGTGGCCGCCGGGCGCACCGCCGCGGGGCAGGCCGCTGGAGCTGCTGCGCCGGCGGTTCGCCGGATGGGGCCCGCCGGTCGGCCGGCTCCTGGCGTCGCTGCAGGACGGTGACGTCGAAGTTTTCCCGCACACCCGGCACAGGGTGCCGCGCCGCTGGGGAGTCGGGCGGTGCGCGCTGCTCGGGGACGCGGCGCACGGGATGCCGCCGGTCACGGCGCAGGGCACGAACCAGGCGCTCGAGGACGTGGCGGCGCTGGTGGACCGCCTGGGCGCCGTATCCGATCCGGCCGCGGTCGTCGGCGCGTACTCCGCCGCACGGAGGCGGCGGGCGGCGCTGGCCTCCGCGGTCGCCTCGCACAGCCTCGCGGTGTCCGGCCCGAGGACGTTGCTGCAGAGCGAGTACCTCATGCGGGTGAACCGCGCCGTGCCGCCGCGCCTCGCCACCCGCGGCTTCGGACGCCTGCTGCACGCACTCAGCGGCCGGATGCCGGCGGCCCGGGGCTGAGGCCCCGGGCCGCCGGCGCGCCCGCGGGTGACCGGCATGACCGGCGCCGCCGACGCCGCTCAGGCGGCGTGCCGCCACGGGGTCACCCGGAGCAGGTCGTCGACCTGCTCCGGGGAGACAGGCGGGGAGAACAGGTAGCCCTGGGCCAGCGGGCAGCCCATCTGCTGCAGGATCGCGGCCTGCTCGCGGGACTCGACGCCCTCCACGACGGTGGACAGGTCCAGGCTGTCCGCCAGCTCCACGATCGCCTTGGTGAACGCCCGGGCCCGGCGGTGGTCCGCGCCGGTGAGCGGGGCGGTGAACGCACGGTCGATCTTGAGGATGTCCACCGGCAGGGTGCGCAGGTAGGCCAGCGAGGAGTAACCGGTGCCGAAGTCGTCCAGCGCGATGCGCACCCCGTGGGCGCGCAGGTCGGCCAGGACGTCCACGACGCGCCGGGTCTCGGCCGGGCCGGTGGCCAGCAGCATGCTCTCGGTCACCTCGATGGTCAGCGCGTTGCGCGGCAGCGCGTGGCGGCTCAGCACCTCCAGGGCCGTGTCCCGGAAGGTGCGCTCGCGCAGCTGCCGCCCCGAGACGTTGACCGTCACGGCGATGCCGTACCGCTCGTGCCACCGCTTGGCGTCGGCGCAGGCCTGCTCCAGCACCCACCCGCCGATCTCGACGATCAGCCCGGTGTCCTCGGCCACGGGGATGAACACGTCCGGCGGGATGGGCCGGCCGCCGGCCGGGGTCCAGCGCAGCAGCGCCTCGACCGCGTAGATGCCGCCCGAGGCGAGGTCGACGACGGGCTGGTAGGCCAGGCTGAGCTCACCCGCGGCCAGGGCCCTGCGCAGACCGGCGGCGATCTCGGCGCGGTGCAGGCGCTCGGCGCGCAGGGTGTAGTCGAAGACGGCGATCTGGTTCTTGCCCGCGGCCTTGGCCGCGTACAGGGCCAGGTCGACGTCGCGCAGGGCGTCGCTGGCGGTGGTCAGGGAGGCCTCGGCCAGGACGCCGACGCTGGTGGTCACGTACAGCTCGCGGCCGTCGAGGGCGTAGGGGGCGCCGCGCACCGCGGACAGCACCCGCTCGGCCATGGCCGTGGCCGTCTCCAGACCGGCGCCGGGCAGCACGAGGGCGAACTCGTCGCCGCCGAGCCGGGCCAGGACCTGCCCTTCGGCGGTCAGGCCGCGCAGGCGCCGGACCACGGCGGTCAGCAGCTCGTCGCCGACGGGATGGCCGTAGGTGTCGTTGACGTCCTTGAAACCGTCCAGGTCCAGCAGCAGCAGGGCGGGCGCGGGCCCGCCGGGGCGGGCGGCGTGGTCGGCGATGGCCCCCTGCAGGACCTCGCCCAGCAGGGAGCGGTTGCCCAGACCGGTCAGCGGATCATGGGAGGCGCGGTGGGCCAGGCTGCGCTGCAGGACGTCCTGCCGGCGCAGGGCGTCGCGCAGGTCGGCGGCCCGGGTCTCGGCGATCCCGGCCACCACGCTCAGCCGCAGCACCAGCAGGACGGCCAGGAGCAGGGTCAGCACCGTGACCGCCGGGTCACCGTACGAGGAGGCGTCGCTCCGCAGCCAACCGCCCAGGATGGAGGCCGCCGGGCTGAGCAGGGCCAGCGCCAGGAAGACCAGGACGCGGTTCCGGCCGGAGGCGGCCGCGGGCCGGACCCGTCCGGCGCCGGCCATGCTGGGGTGCAGCGCCGCGGCTCCGATCAGCACCGACCAGCTCATCCAGCCGGCCGTGGTGATGAAGCCGGCCGGGCGGCCGGCGACCTGGTCGAGCAGGTAGGCGCCGTCGGCGGCGAACAGGGCGAGGTAGGAGACGCTCAGCAGGCGCAGCCACGGCGCGTGGCCGCTGTCGAGGGTCATGCGGGTGATGACGCCGAAGGCGAACAGGTCGATGACCGGCGGGACGAGCGCGAGGACGAGCGCGGTGCTCAGCCGGCCGCTCTGGGCGAGCGCCGGGGCGATGAGGAAGGTCCACAGCGGCATGGCCACCCCGACGCTGATGATGCCGCCGTCCAGCAGGGCCGCCCAGCGGGAGCCGTTGGTCTGCAGGTTCAGCGAGATCAGGGCGGCCAGCGACAGGCCGTAGGCCGCCAGGGTGCCGATCCGGTACAGCTCCAGCAGCTCGGAGTTGCCCAGCCACACGCCGCCGACGCCCCAGCCCAGCGTGGTGGCCGCCCAGAGCACCACGACGGCGGCGCGCATCAGCCGCCACGGCCGCGACCGCCCCAGGCCATGGCGGCGGACGCCGTCGAAGAGGGCCAGCGCCGAGGCGCCCTGCCCCAGCCCCCAGAGCAGCGCCTCCAACCTCGGCGACCGGTCGGTGGCGATCGAGGCGACCGCCGTCAGCACGCCTCCCAGCAGCAGGAAGCCCAGCCAGGCACGGGGGTGGACGGCCCGGCGGGCCGGTGCCTCAGGTGAGGACGGGTTCATCAGGGTTCTCCTCGCCGTGTGTCCCGGCAGCCGATCGGCCCGCGAAGGGGGTGGCCGTCGGTCGGCGGGCGACGGCCGGCGCCGCAGTCGGACGGGAGCGGGCGCACATGAGACCGTGCGCTCCCGCCGTGGACTCCGGCGCCCTTCCATCGGCCGGCGGCCCGGAGAGCTGAGGAAACCGGTCGGACCGGCGGAACCGACGCCGGCCCGGCTCCCGGTCACGCGTCCCGGCAGCGGGCGGCGGAGTAGAGGTGGCTGTCGGGGAACTCCGAGGCGGTCAGGACCCGGCCCACGACGATCACGGCGGTGCGGACGACCCCCGCGGCCCCGACCTGCTCCGCGATGTCGGCGAGGGTGCCGCGCAGGACCACCTCGTCGTCGCGGCTGGCGCGGGCCACCACGGCCACCGGGCAGTCGGCGCCGTAGTTGGGGACCAGCTCGCCGACGACCTGCTCGATCCGCTGCACCGCCAGGTGCAGCACCATCGTGGCCCGGCTCCGGCCGAGCGTGCCCAGGTCCTCGCCCTCGGGCATGGGGGTGGCCCGCGCGGAGGTCCGGGTCAGCACGATCGTCTGCCCCACCCCGGGCACGGTCAGCTCCCGCTTCAGCGAGGCCGCCGCCGCCGCGAACGCGGGCACGCCGGGGACCACCTCGTACGGCACCGCCGCGGCGTCGAGCCGCCGCATCTGCTCGGCCACCGCGCTGAACACCGACGGGTCCCCGGAGTGCAGCCGGGCCACGTCGTGCCCGGCCGCGTGGGCGGCGAGCATCTCGGCGACGATCTCGTCCAGAGTCATCCGCGCGGTGTCCACCAGTCTCGCCCCGGGCGGGCAGTCGGCCAGGAGCTCCGCCGGGACCAGCGACCCGGCGTACAGGCACACGGGCGAGGACGCGATCGCCCGCTGCCCCCGCACGGTGATCAGATCCGCGGCACCCGGCCCCGCCCCGATGAACCGGACCGTCATCTCTGCTCCTCCGTCGATTTGACCGCCGTCCAGACGGTCACGGGCATCAGGGGCCGCCAACCGGTGAAACCGCCGACCGGGGCCGCCCGGCTGACCGCCAGCCGTACCAGGTCGCCGCCGAGCTCGCCGTACCAGGAGGCCACGACGGCCTCGGACTCGACGGTCACCGCGTTGGCCACCAGCCGGCCGCCGGGCCGCAGCGCCGCCCAGCAGGCCTCCACCACGCCGGGCACGGTGACCCCGCCGCCGACGAAGACGGCGTCGGGGGCCGGGAGGCCGGCGAGCGCGGCGGGGGCGGGCCCGGTCACCACGTTCAGCTCCGGGACGCCGAGCCGGGCCGCGTTCCCGGCGATCCCGGCGGCGCGGGCGGGATCGCGCTCCACCGCGACGGCCCGGTTGTCCCGGTGCCCGCGCATCCACTCGATCGCGATGCTCCCGGCCCCCGCCCCGACGTCCCACAGCAGCTCGCCGGGAACGGGCGCGAGGCGGGACAGGGTCACCGCGCGCACCTCCCGCTTGGTGAGCTGGCCGTCGTGCGCGAAGGCGTCGTCGGGCAGGCCGGGGACGCACGGCAGCGGCACGGTCCCGGGATCGGCCCGGCACTCGACCGCGACCACGTTCAGACCGTGCGTCACGGGCAGCGCCCAGCGGGCCGCCGTCCCGGAGACCACGCGCTCCTCGGGGCCGCCGAGCCGTTCCAGGACGGTCATCGGGCTGCCGCCGTACCCGTCGGCGGCGAGCAGCGCGGCGACCTGCGCGGCGGAGCGGCCGTCGGCGGCCAGGACCAGGATCCGGCGGCCGGGGTGGACCGCGGCGCGCAGCGACTCGACCGGGCGGGTCACCAGGCTGACGACCTCGGTCCGGTCGGCGGCCCAGCCGAGGCGGGCGCAGGCCAGCGAGACCGACGACGGGTGCGGGACCACCCGGACCCGGTCCGGCCCCAGCAGGCGGGCCAGCGTCGTGCCGATGCCGTGGAACATGGGGTCGCCGCTGGCCAGCACGCAGATGCGGCGGCCGGAGTGGGCGGCGATCAGGCCGGGCAGCGCGGGCAGCAGCGGCGAGGGCCACACGACCCGCTCGGCGGTGGGCTCGGGGACCAGGGCGAGCTGCCGCGCGCTGCCCATGAGCACCTCGGCGGTGTGCAGCTCGCGGCGCGCGGCCGCCGGCAGCCCGGCCCAGCCGTCGGCGCCGATCCCGACGACCGTGACGGGACCGGGGCCCGCGCCGGGGCCCGCGGGGGCGTCAGACATTGCCCATGACCCGGGTGACGCGGATCTCGAGCACGACGCGGGACGGGTTCTCCCGGGGCGTCCGGTAGCGCTCGGCGTAGCGGCGCTCGGCGTCGGCGACCGACTCCGGGTCCCGGCGGACCACCGCCCGGCCCTCCAGGGTCGACCAGCGCCGCCCGTCCACCTGGCAGACCGCGACCGGCACGCCCTCGCCGGCCCCCTCCCCCGCCTCCGGGACGTGGCGGGCCTTGCGCGAGGAGCCCGAGGTGATCACCCGCGCGACGCCCGCGTCGGCGTCCAGCGTCACCCCCACCGGGACCACGTGCGGGGTGCCGTCGGGCCGCAGGGTGGTCAGCGTGCACAGGTGGCGCTCCCGCCAGAAGGCGCGGAACCCGTCCCCGAGATCCTTCAACACCCCGCCCTTCCCCGATCGTCATGGTTCAGGGCGACATGTTAGGGGGTGCCGCCGGGTCGCGCCCGGCCGGGCACGGCGGAGCGACCCCCTTGCGGGAGGGCGGTACGGCGGAGCGCGGCCCGGCGGGGCGGCGAAACGTCGAGGTCTGGAGCGCGCGCGGACGCGGGGCGCAGGAGCGGGTCAGCTTCCCGCGCTGTAGATCACCTGCTCCGGGGCGACCCGGACCGTGATGCGCTGCTCACCCGGCTGGCGGTACGGATAGGAGTCCACGTTCAGGTACTTCTTCGCCAGCCTGTCGATGACCGCGTCGGCGCCCTCCTGTTCCAGCCGCGCCGTACCCGAGACGCTCACCAGGTGGAAGGCGTCCTGCGGGTCCAGAACGCTCACCGACACCCGGGGATCGGCGCGCAGGTGCCGCTCCTTGGCCCGGCCGACGGCCGTGTTGAAGACGACGTCGTCACCGTCGACGTCCACCCAGACCACGGTGCTGTGCAGTGAGCCGTCCGGCCGCAGGGTGGTCACCCATCCGTGCACCGGCCGGCGGAGCAGTTCCTTGGCGTCGTCGTTCAGCTTTCCCACGGGGACCTCCATGATCGGTTCGACATGTCCACGGACCGATCATGGAGGTCCCCGCGGAGATCCGTTCCGCTCCGCCACGCGCTCCCGGAATCCGCGTTCCCGTTCCCGACCTCCCGTTTACGCAGGCCGCCCACCCGTCTCTCCGCTCATATGCCGCTCATATGCCGCGCCCCCGCGGGTAGGGGGCCGCCCATGACCGAACTTCGCCAGAGCGACCCCGCGGAGCCGGGCATCCGGCGCCGCCGCAGGGGCCGTGGTTTCAGCTACCACCACCCCGACGGCCGGCCGGTCCGCGACCGCCGCACCATCGCCCGGATCAGGTCGCTGGCCCTCCCCCCGGCCTGGACCGACGTGTGGATCTGCCGGTCGGCGGACGGTCACATCCAGGCGGTCGGCACCGACGCGGCCGGGCGGCGGCAGTACCGGTACCACGACGTCTGGCGCGTCGAGCAGGACCGGATCAAGTTCGACCGGGTGCTGGAGATGGCCGACCGGCTGCCGAAGTTCCGCGACCGCGTCGCCGAGCACCTGGAGCGGCGGGAGCTGACCCGCGAGCGGGTGCTCGCCGCGGCGGCCCGGATGCTCGACATCGGCTTCTTCCGGGTGGGCGGCGAGTCGTACGAGTCGTTCGGCCTGGCGACGCTGCGGATGGAGCACGTCACCTGCACGGCGGGCCGGGTCACCTGCTCCTACCCGGCCAAGGGCGGCAAGCACCGCGAGATGGAGATCGTCGACGCGGACGTGTGCGAAGTGGTCACCGCCCTGCACCGGACCGGCGAGGACGGAGAGCTGCTGCGCTACCGGGACGGCTCCCGCTGGGTGGACGTGCGCAGCGACGACATCAACGCCTACCTGCGCGAGGCGTTCGAGTGCGAGGTCTCGGCCAAGGACTTCCGGACCTGGCACGCGACCGTGCTCGCCGCGGTGGGCCTGGCGGTCTCCACCCGGGCCCGGTCCCGCACCGGCAGGAGGCGGGCGGTCAGCAGGGTGATGACCGAGGTGGCCCGTTACCTCGGCAACACGCCCGCCGTCGCCCGCGCGTCCTACGTCGACCCCCGTGTCGTCGAGGCCTACGAGAAGGGCCGGACCATCGCCCGGGCGCTCACCGAGATCGGCGCCGAGGCCGGCTTCGGGCAGCTGTCCACCCACGGCGGCGTGGAGCGGGCCGTCATCTCTCTGCTGCGCCGATCGTGAATTCTCCGACGCCGATTTTGCCGACCTTTTCTCTCCCGAACCCGTATGAACCCGACAGGCGCGGGCATCCGAGTGAACAAGTTGAGCCGACATCGGTCGGATTTATCCCACATTCATTGGATTTGATGTGACTTCTCGGAATGACATCGCCTTCATCACGCACTGGTCCCGCCTCGCGGCCTGCCTCAGCGAGGACCCGGAACTGTTCTTCCCCATCTCGCTCCAGGGGCCGGGCCATATGCAGCACGAGCACGCCAAGGCCGTCTGCCGGCGCTGCCCGGTGCGCACCCAGTGCCTGGAGTACGCCCTCAGCACGCACCAGATGCACGGGGTCTGGGGCGGCACCAGCCCGGACGAACGGGCCGCGGCCCTGACCGGCACCCGGCAGGGCGCCAGCATGTGACGCCGGGCCCCGCAGCCGCCCCGCGGCCACCGCGCCGGCCCGCCTGACCGTACGGACCGGCCGGCATCCGTACCGGCCCGGCGGCCACGACCTCTCGCACCGCGCATCCTTCCACGCCGTCTCCGCCCACGCCGCGCCCTTCCACCGCGCTCCGCGCCGCGTCCTTCACCACGACCACCACGACCACCGCGACCGCCGCGACCGCTGCGACCACCGCGTCCCTGGCCGCGTCCTTCGCCGTGTCCTTCGCCGTGTCCAGCGCGTCCCCTCCATCGCGGTCTCTCCCGCGGCCCCTCCCCTCGGCGCGGCCGCCGCGCCGCACGGCCTCTCGCTCCGCCGATCCGGGCGCACCGGATTGGCGGCCGCCCGGCCGGGTAGCCGCGGCGGGATCGGACGACCCTCGAAGACCCTTCGTTGAGAGGTGGAGATCATGAGACGTACGGCCACGATGGCGGCCGCGGTGGCCCTGGCGGGCGCCGGGGCGGGGATGGCGCGGTGGCTGTCCTCGCGCCGCGCCGCGCACCCGGTCGGCGATCCCCGGGAGGCGAACAGGTGGTTGCCGGTCACGGTCAACCGCTCCCCCGAGGAGGTCATGCCGGAGGGCCGGCTGCCGGAGCCCCTGGTACGGCTCGGCGACACCGTCGAGGTGCGGGTCCGCAAGGCTCCCGGCGGCCGCGGCACGGAGCTCGCCGCGAGGCTGCTCGAGCCGGCCCCCCAGGGCGCGCGCGGGGCGGTCGCCCGCATCAGCGGCGACGACCCCCGCCAGGAGGTGCGCAGGGCCCTGCGCGAGGCCAAGTCCCTCCTGGAGACCGGGGAGGTCCTCCGTCCCGACGAACCGTCGACGAACCGGCCCACGGCCACCGGGAAGGTACTGGATCTGGCGATCCGCCGGGCGGGCGGGGAGGGACGGCTGTGAAGGCGCTGTGCTGGCAGGGCGTGAACGAGCTCTCGGTCGAGGAGGTCCCCGACCCGCGGATCCTCAACGCCCAGGACGTGATCGTGAAGGTCCGGCTGACCACGACGTGCGGCTCCGACCTGCACCTGCTGGGCGGCTACATCCCGGCGATGCGGGCCGGCGACGTCATCGGCCACGAGTTCATCGGCGAGGTCGTCGCGGTCGGATCGGAGGTCCGCAGGCACAAGATGGGCGACCGGGTGGTGGTCTGCTCGTTCATCTCCTGCGGCCGGTGCTGGTACTGCGAGAACGACCTGTGGTCGCTGTGCGACAACGGCAACACCAACCCCGGCATCGGACAGGCCCTGTTCGGGTACGAGCCCGGCGGCGTCTTCGGCTACTCCCACGCCATGGGCGGGTTCAAGGGCAGCCACGCCGAGTACGTCCGGGTCCCGTTCGCCGACTACGGCGCCTTCCCCGTGCCCGAGGGGGTGGACGACACCAGCGCCCTGTTCGCCTCCGACTCCGTGCCCACCGGCTGGATGGGCGCCCACCTGGGCGGGGTGAAGCCCGGTGACGTGGTCGCCGTGTGGGGATGCGGCGCGGTCGGCCAGATGGCGGCGCGCGCGGCGATGCTCCTCGGCGCCGAGCGGGTGATCTCGATCGACCGCTACCCCGAGCGGCTGGCGATGACCGAGCGGCACATCGGAGCCGAGACGATCGACTACTCCGCCACCGACGTCGGGGCCGAGCTGCGGGAGCGGACCGGCGGCAGGGGGCCCGACGTCTGCATCGAGGCGGTCGGCATGGAGGCGCACGACACCGGCGTGCAGGGCGTCTACGACCAGGTCAAGCAGCAGTTGAGGCTGGAGACGGACCGCCCGTCCGCGGTCCGGGAGGCGATCTACGCCTGCCGCAAGGGCGGGTCGGTCTTCGTCCTCGGCGTCTTCGGCGGGACCGTGGACAAGTTCCCGCTCGGCGCGATGATGAACAAGGGGCTGACCGTCAGGGGCGCGCAGCAGCACGGGCAGCGCTACATCCCGATGCTGCTGGAGCGGATGGCCAAGGGCGAGCTGAAGACCTCCCACCTCGCCACGCACCCGATGCCCCTGGACGAGGCGCCGAAGGGGTACGACCTGTTCAAGAACAAGAAGGACGGCTGCGTCCGGGCGGTGTTCCACCCCGGGGCGTAGGACCCCGGCGGGCGGCGGGTGCGGGCCGTACGGTGCCGCCCGTCCGCCTGCCGTACCGGGTCCGCCCGCGCCCGGTACGGCGGGCGGGCCCGGCTCCGGATGGCCCGGCACCGCGGGGACGGTCCGGTGGGGAGGGTTTTGAGGGCCGTGACCCAAACGTTCACCCGCGGTCGATGACGGGCTCCGCTCATACCGGGCATACTCCTGCACGTGCAGCGTCGCTATCCGTTTCTCGACCATCCCGGACCGCTCGCCTTCGCCCACCGCGGCGGGGCTTCGGAGAACCGGGAGAACACCCACGCCGCCTTCGCCCGCGCGGTGGAACTCGGCTACACCTACCTGGAGACCGACGCCCACGCCACCGTCGACGGCGTGCTGCTGGCCTTCCACGACCACACCCTGGACCGGGTGACCGACCGGCGCGGCCGGATCGCCGCCCTGCCGTACCGGGTGGTGCGCGAGGCGCGGATCGGCGGCGTGGACGAGATCCCGCTCATGGAGGACCTGCTGGGTTCCTGGCCGGAGGCGCGCTTCAACATCGACGTCAAGGAGTCCACGGCCATCGCGCCGCTGGCCGAGGTGGTCAGGCGGACCAACGCCTACGACCGGATCTGCCTCACCTCCTTCTCCGACGAGCGCCTGCTGCGCGCCCGCGCCGCGATCGGCCGCGACGTGTGCTCCTCCCTCGGCCCGCGCGGCGTCGCCACCCTGCGCGCCGCCGCCAGCACCGCCGCCTACGGCCGGCTGCTCTCCCGGCTGGCCCGCGCCGGGGTGCCGTGCGCGCAGGTCCCGGTGGGCTTCCGCGGCCTGCGGGTGACCACCCCCTCCCTCGTCCGCACGGCGCACGCCCTGGGCATGCAGCTGCACGTGTGGACGGTCAACGACCCCCTGGAGATGGAGCGCCTGCTCGACCTCGGCGTGGACGGCGTGATGACCGACAACATCTCCGGGTTGCGCGCGGTGCTCGAAGCCCGCGGCCAGTGGCACCCCGGCAGGCTCGCCGCCTGACCCGGCGCGGCTGCCCCGCGGTCCCCCTCCGGCCGCTCCCCCGCGGCTCCCCGCAGTCCCCGGCCGCTCCCCCGCGGCTCCCCGACCACCCCGGCGCGACCCCCGATCCCCTCCTCCCCCAGCGAACCGAGGACGCCATGACCGCCGAACCGGCCGTCGAAGAGACCCCGCAGTCCCGCCGCCGAGAGCAGCGCGGCTGGTACTGGTACGACTGGGCCAACTCGGCCTTCCCCACCACGGTCCTGACCGTCTTCCTGGGGCCGTATCTGACGACGATCGCCGAGCAGGCCGCGAAGACCGCCGGGACGGCCTACGTCCCGGTGCTCTGGTTCGACGTGCGGCCCAGCGCCTACTACTCCTTCGTGGTCGGCGTCGCCGCCGTCCTGCAGATCGTCCTGATGCCCATGGTGGGGGCCCTGGCCGACCACACGGGGCGCAAGAAGGAGATCATGGGGGCCTTCGCCTACCTGGGCGCGGGTGCGACGGTCTGCTTCTGGTTCCTGTCCGGCGACCGCTACCTGCTGGGCGGCGTGCTCTACATCCTCGCCAGCGTCGGCTTCGCCGCCTCCTTCGTCGTCTACAACTCGTTCCTGCCGGAGATCGCCACGGCCGACGAGCGCGACACGGTCTCCGCCCGGGGCTGGGGCTTCGGCTACCTGGGCGGCGGCCTGCTGCTCGCGATCCACCTGGGACTGTTCCTCGGCCACGAGTCCTTCGGCGTCTCCGAGGGCGACGCGGTGCGGATCGCCCTCGCCTCCGCGGGTCTGTGGTGGGGCGGCTTCACGGTCATCCCGATGCTGCGGCTGCGCAACCGGCACGCGCTGGCCCGCAGCGCGGAGAACGCCGGGCAGGCGGTGGCCGGCAGCTTCCGGCAGCTCGGCCGTACGCTCAGGGACCTGCGCAACTACCCGCTGACGCTGGGCTTCCTGGTCACCTACCTGATCTACAACGACGGCGTGCAGACGGTCATCTCCTTCTCGGCCACCTACGCCGACAAGGAGCTCGGGCTGAGCCAGACGGTGCGGATCGGCGCGATCCTGATGGTGCAGTTCGTCGCCTTCGGCGGGGCGCTGCTGCTGGGCAGACTGGCGGCCGCCCACGGGGCCAAGCGGGTCGTCATGTACGCGCTGGTCGCCTGGACCGCGGTCGTGTTCGTGGCCTACTTCCTGCCGAGGGGCTCGGCGCTGCCGTTCTTCGCCCTCGGGTTCGCCATCGCGATCGTGATGGGCGGCACCCAGGCCCTGTCGCGGTCGCTGTTCTCCCACGTGATCCCCAAGGGCAAGGAGGCGGAGTACTACAGCCTGTATGAGATCAGCGACAAGGGCTCGACGTTCCTCGGTTCCTTCACCCTGGGCCTGGCGCTCCAGCTGACCGACAGCTACCGGCTCGGCATCGTCTCGCTGGTGGTCTTCTTCCTGGTCGGCCTGGCCGGGCTCGCCGCGCTCAACCTGCCCAGGGCCATCCGCGCGGCCGGCAACCCGGTCCCCGAACGCCTCTGAGGGTCCCTCCGGGAGCACTCCGCCGAGGACGGCGGCGAAAAGCGCGATTGGATCACGCCGTGTGTGGGAATCCACACACGGTATCAAGCGTTGTACGCCGTGGGAGTTCAACCCCTCACGACGGGGCCCTTCAGGAGGCATTGAGACATGGGCGAGCGTGCGCTGCGCGGTACCCGACTCGGGGCGACCAGCTACGAGAACGACCGCAACACCGATCTGGCCCCGCGTCAGGAGGTTTCCTACACCTGCCCGAAGGGCCACCGGTTCGACGTCCCGTTCGCGGCCGAGGCCGAGATCCCCGCGACGTGGGAGTGCCGCATGTGCGGTGTCACCGCGATCCGGGTGGACGGCGAGCTACCGGAGGCCAAGAAGGCCAAACCCCCCAGGACGCACTGGGACATGCTGCTGGAGCGGCGCACGATCGAGGATCTCGAGGAGGTCCTCAACGAGCGTCTGGCGATCCTCCGGGCCCAGCGCCGCAAGAGCGCCTGACCAGGACGGACCCTCGCCGACCGGCGAGGCCGCGGACCGCGGCGGGACCCCGGCACCCCTCGGGTGCCGGGGTCCCGCGCCGTCCGGACCGCGTCAGGGCGGAACCGGCCTGCCGGTCAGGGCCGGCGCGGCGGGCGGGTCGGCGGTGCGGCGCTCCCCCGCCGGGGCCGGCCCTCTCCGGGACGCCGGTCAGGGCAGGATCTCGACGTACCCGTCGCTTCCGTGCACGCGGATCCGCTGCCCGTCGGAGATCAGCCGGGTGGCGTCCACCACGCCGACGACGGCCGGCAGGCCGTACTCCCGGGCGATCACCGCGCCGTGCGTCATCAGTCCCCCGACCTCCGTCACCAGGCCTGCGACGGTGACGAAGAGGGGCGTCCAGCTCGGGTCCGTGTGGGCCGTGACGAGGATGTCACCCGGTTCGAGATCGGCCCGGGCCATGTCCAGGACGACGCGGGCGCGCCCTTCGACGGTCCCGGCGGAGACCGGCAGGCCGGTCAGGGCGCCGGTCGGCACGTCGTCGCGCCGGTAGGCCCCGGTGACGGCCTCGCCGTCGGAGGTGAGCACCCGGGGCGGCGTGAGCGCGTGGTACGACCGGAACTCCTCCTTGCGCCGGCGGATCAGCTCCTCGTCCACCCGGTTCGAGCGCACGGCGTCGTGGAACTCCTGGAACGTGAGGTAGAAGACGTCCTCCCCCTCAGGGAGCACGCCGGCCCGGACGAGGCGCCCGGCCTCCTCCAGCAGTGCCTCCTTGTAGACGAGGTAGCGGCTGACGATGTCGTACTTCGGATACTCCCGGTAGCCGATGAAGGTCCGGACCCGGTCGATCATCCGCTCGGTCTCGGCGGCCTTGCGCTCCCCGTCCGGCAGGGCCCGCAGGCGTTCGAGCACCTCCTGCGCCTTCTTGCGCGCCTCCCGCCGTCCTCGCTCGAAGCGCCGTCCGGCGGCGCCCGGCTCGAAGTTCCTGACGTTGTCGAGGATGGCGGGTACGAGCGTGGCGGGGCGTTCGCGCCAGCGCGGCCTCGTGATGTCGATCTCACCGACGCAGCGCATGCCGTACCGGTCGAGGTAGGACTCGATGGCGCGGCGCGCTTCGGCCCCGCCCGCGAACTTCGGCAGCTCGTCCAGGAAGCCGTCGTCCGCGACGCCCTGCAGGAACGCCACCACCTCCGGATGCGGGCGGATCACGTCGGCGACGTCGAGCAGTGCGAGTCCCATCTCCGACGTGACGTTGCCGGGGGCGGAGAGCGTGAGGGCGTCGGCCGCGTTCTTCTCGCCCAGCCACTCCTGCAGCCGGTCGTTGAGCCACCAGGTGGCCTCCATCCCCGCCATGATCACCTGCATGTTCAACGGATCGCCGAGGACTCTCTTGTGCTCCTGGAACGCCTCCAGCAGGAAGTCGAACAGCGCCGGTCCGGTCTTCGTCCGGATGTCGCGCCGCAGGGCGGCGAGGGAGGCCCGGCTGCGCTCGATCAACCCGGTGACGATGGCCGGGTCGGTCTCGATCGGGGCGGGCGGGCCGCCGGCCGGCGACCCGCCGGGACCACCGGGACCGCCGTCCGGGAGCGTCGGGACGAAGCCACGGCGGCCGAGTACGGTCTCCAGCGCGTCCCTGACCAGCGGATCGCCTCTCCCCATGGCGTCCAGGAGGCCGGCGCGGCTCGCGGGCGAGGCCAGGCGCGGGGTGACGTCGACGAACAGCCTCCCGCCGGCCTCGTGCATCGGCACCATGGCCGTCAGCTGCCACATGGAGAGCCCCAGGGGCCTCATGGGGTCGGTCATCATCTGCTGGTGGCCGACGGAGACGTAGACCCGGTTCTCCCGGTTCTCCCGGTCGCGGGCCGCGGGGTCGGGGGCGGGGGCGGGGAACAGCGTGGTGATCGGCCGGCTCTGCACGATCTGGAAGTCATCGTCGGCCAGGCACCATTCGATGTCCTGCGGGCGGCCGAAATGCGCTTCGATCCGCCGCCCGAGCCGGACGAGCCGCACGACCTGCGCCTCCGTCAGCGCCGGCCGCCCCTGCCGCTGCGGGGCGGTCGCCGCTTCCCGCGTCCCGCCGGCCGGCGGGGCGTGGACGGCACGCCGTCCGGCCGTGGCCGCCCCGGCGACGACCTCGCCGTCGCGCACCTTGAAGACGTCCGGGTTCACCAGGCCGGAGACCAGGGCCTCGCCGAGGCCGAAGCCGGCTTCCACGGTGGCGACCTTCCGGTCGCCCGTGACGGGGTCGGCCGTGAACAGGACGCCGGCCGCGTCCGGGAAGACCATCCGCTGCACGATCACGGCCATGCGGACCTTCCGGTGGTCGAAGCCGTTCCGTAGGCGGTAGGTCACGGCCCGCTCGGTGAACAGCGACGCCCAGCACCGGCTGACGTGCCGGAGGACCGCCGCCGGCCCCACGACGTTCAGGTAGGTGTCCTGCTGGCCCGCGAAGGAGGCCGTCGGCAGGTCCTCCGCCGTCGCGCTGGATCGCACGGCGCAGGCGGCCCGCCCGCCGAGCCGGGCGAGCGCGCGGGTGATCGCCGCCGCCAGGTCGTCCGGGACGGCGATCCCTTCGACGGTCCGGCGGATCTCCGCGCTGAGCGTGCGGATCGCCTCCCGGTCGTCCGGGTCCAGGCGCGACAGCCGGTCGAGCCGGTCGCCGATCGACGGTGCTTCCGCCATGATCCGCCGGAAGGCGGCCGTCGTCACGCAGAACCCGGCCGGCACGCGGACGCCTTCGATCCGCGACAGCCCGCCCAGCTGCGCGGCCTTGCCTCCGACGACCGCGACCAGCGTCTCGTCGACCTCTTGGAGATCCACCACGTACTGCTCGATCACTGCGCCACCTCCGCGCTCCCGCGCCCCCGCGCCTCCGCGCCGGGCGCCCGCGACCGCACCGCCGGTCCCGTCAGCGGTTCGAGGCCGCCGTGTCCCCCGTACATCGGCAACGCATCCACGCCGTGCCCCGCTTCCTCGTCGGTGCTGCGTCCGGCCGCCGATTCTGCGGCATGACCCGGGTCTTGCCGCAAGCCCCCCTGTGCGCTGTACGTTGGAAGTGGCGAGGAAGCGCCCGTCATCCCGGCGTGCCGGCCGGGCAGCGGCGAGAACGCACCCAATCCGCAGTGAGAAACGACCCCGATGGGTCGCCCCGGACCCGAGCCGCATGATCAGGCCGACACCAAGCGGTAGCCGAGGTCGAGCTCGTCGCGGGAGAGCAGGCCGACGTGACGCTCGTGCCAGCGGCCCTCGGCGAGGTCGGCGGCGAGCCGTCGCAGGCCGCGCTCGGCGTCCGGCGGGTCGAGCAGCACCAGCGGGGACATCGCCGCCCGGATCTCCATGTCGAGATAGGCTTCCGGCCGCCGCCAGTAGGCGCCCGTGAAGCCGTCGGTGCAGTCTGCCGGGACGGGAACCGGGATCACTTCCACCCGCGCCCCCGCCCGCTCCAACTCGTCCCGGACCGCGTCCAGGGTCGCCAGATCGCGCTCGCGTTCGGCGATCTGCGGGAAGTACTCCTCGACCAGCCAGAACCGCGAACTCACCGCCAGATCCCAGGTGAGCACGACCTGCCGCCGGGAGACCCGGCGCAGCTCCGCGAGCCCGGCCCGCAGGTCGGTCCAGTGATGCACGGTCAGGATCGCCGTGGCCGCGTCGAACGCCCCGTCCCGCACGGGCAGGGCCTCGGCGATCCCCTGCACCGCCGGAGCCGACCCCCGAGGACGCTGCGCGATCATCGTGGCCGACGGTTCCACCGCGACCACCCGTCGCCCGGAGGGCTCGTAGGAGCCGGTGCCCGCCCCCACGTTGAGTACCGAGCGCGCTGGGCCGAGAGCCGACTCGATCGCCGCCGCGATGCGCGGATCGGGCCGCCGCCGGCGCGCGTACCCGCTGCCGAGCACCGCGTACGGATCACCTGTCGCCGTCACGGGCCGTCCTCCTCCGCATCGACCTCAGCGAGCCCGGTGAACGTCCGTGGTCGCCGCACCGGTCCCGGACCGCCGCCCCGGGCAGGGAGGCAGTGATGGATGCCGATGGCGCCGGGCAGCGTTCCTGAGAGGCGGCGGTTCACAGTCCCGAGCCGAGGCCGGTTCTCCGGGGTGGTCCGCCGCGTCAGGATGCGCCGAGCCCGCGCGGAGGATAGACGTGGTCCAGCACATGGCCCGGCGGCAGGATGCAGCGGCGATGCGCGTTCTCCTGCGGGCAGCGCAGGGCCGCCTCCCGGCGCGGCAGCGTCGCCTGCGCGGCGGATCCGTGACGGCCGTCGAGGACGCCTCCGGGGACGCCGTGGTACCCATCCGGCATCGAGTACTCCCAACCAGTGGCGGATCGGCCGTGGCCGCGGGCTCGAAATCCTACAGAAACCTCCCCATCTCCCCCATAACTGACTTTTGACGCTTTCATATTGATCATTGTCAGGACGCGGGCCGGGGATCTCACATCAGCAAGCCCCATAGCACCGCGATAGGGAACTTTTGCCAGATTCCCGGCGCACTCCCCGGTCAATATCGTGGCGGCACCTCGCCTGACCACCCCCCACCGGCCGAGGAGGCCCGACAGAGATGTCAAGGATCCCCCGCTCCGCCCTCGCGTTCGCCCTCGGACTCGTCTTCGTCGCGACCGCGCCCCCCGCCCAGGCGGCTCCCCTCTCCCCCGCCCCCGCGGTCCAGACGGCCCAGACCGCTCAGGCGGCGGTCCGCGTCATCCGCTACGACGCGAGCCGGGCCGCCGAGTTCCGCTCGGCCGTGGACCAGGCGGCTCAGATCTGGAACGGCAGCGTGAGCAACGTCCGCCTCGTCCCGGGAAGCCCCGCCGACTTCGTCGTCCTCGCGGACAACGGCTGGCCCCGCGCCCAGCCCGTCGGGCGGGGCCGGGGCACGGTCTGGATGGGCCGGCAGGCCACGAGTCAGGGCTACGCCCCGCTGCGCATCGCCACCCACGAGATCGGCCACATCCTGGGCCTGCCCGACCGGCGCACCGGCCGGTGCACCGACCTGATGTCGGGGTCGAGCGCGGGCACCGGCTGCACCAACCCCTACCCGAACACCGCCGAGCGGGCCGCGGTCGACCGGAACTTCGCGGGCCTCACTCCCCCGGCGGTGGAGTTCGGCGAGATCTACGTCGACGCCCCCGCCGAAGCGACGCCGTAACCGCGCGGCCTTCCCCGTCCCGTCCGCGCTCTCCCGGCGTACGGCGGCGGCCCCGGCGAGGCGGGGCCGCCGGGCGCGGACGGGACACCGGGCGGCTCCCCGGGCCGGGAAGGCCCGGGGACGCCCGGTGAGAACGGGCCGGTTCCCGGGCAGGACGTGGTCGTGACCAAGACCCGTATCAGCGTCTCCTGTGACGCGGCGGCCGGCCCCGAGCGGGTGTTCGCCGTCCTGACCGACTGGCCGCGGCACGACGAGTGGATGATCCTGACCCGCGCGCACGTCGCGGCCGGCGACGGGCGCAGCGCCGGAAGCAGGCTGGCGGCCTTCACCGGCGTGGGCCCGCTCGGCTTCCTGGACACCATGGAGATCACCCGCTGGGATCCACCGGCGGCGGTCGAGGTCCGGCACACCGGACGGCTGGTGCGCGGCAAGGGCGTCTTCCGGGTGCTGCCCCGCGAGGGCGGCGGCAGCACGATCGTCTGGGAGGAGGAGCTCGACCTGCCGTTCGGCGCCATGGGGCGGCTCGGCTGGCCGCTGCTGCGCCCGCTGAACGAGGCGCTGTTCCGGCTCTCCCTGCGCCGGCTGGCCGAACTCAGCTCGTCGTGAGAGCCGCCGGACGCCGGTCGGCGAGCCGAGCCGCACGACCGGCCGGCGGCCGGCTCCCGCCCGAAGCGCGGCCGCCGGTCAGCGACCGGTGAGATCGCGGCCGGAATCCCGCGGGGCCGGACCCGCCGGCTCGTCGTGGATGACCTGGCCGTGGATGACCGGGCCGGACCCGCCCGCCCGGCCGCGCGCCGCCTCGTCGAAGGACGCTCCCATCGGGCCGAACGGCGTGCCGAAGGCGAGACCGGGACCCGCGGCCCGCGTGGCCAGCGTGCGGATCCTGCGGGCGAAGAACCAGGTGCCGAGCCTGCGCATCAGCGGCCGGGTGAACGGCAGCACGAGCAGGAACCCGGCGACGTCGGTGAGGAAGCCCGGGGTGAGCAGCAACGCGCCACCCGCGACGATCATGGCGCCGTCGGCGAGCTCCCGGTCGGGCATGCGGCCGCCCTGCAGCGCGGTCTGCAGACTCTGCCAGGCCCTGCGGCCCTCGCGGCGGACGATCCAGGCACCGAGGAGGCTGTCGGCCAGCAGCAGGGCGACCGTCAGCGGGCCGCCGATGACCTGCCCCACCTGGATCAGCGCCCAGATCTCCAGGACCGGGACCACCAGGAAGGCCAGGAAGAGTAGAAGGCGCATCGTTTCCTCACTCGTGCGGACGCCGTACGACAATGACAACGCCGACGGGGTCCTCCGCGTTCCATCGGCGTTCCATCGGCGTCACGGGAACGGGCCGCCGGCCGGATCCGCAGGTGAGGGCGGGCTCCGGCTCGAGCTCCGCGAAGCGGTCACGGGCGGCGATCCGGTTCAGCGTGCTGCGGGCGGGACGGTCGGCGAGGAACACATCGTGGTCGCTCATGCGCACCGACCGGCGGGTCCGGCGGCCTGTCCGCCCTGCTCTCGTCTCACCGGGCCGGTCCGCCGTCCTGCGGTCGTCAGCGGCGATCGCCGGAGCCCTCCCGGGCGGTGGACCAGGCCTCATAAATCGATTGGGCGGATTCGGTGGGTTTGTTAAGGTCCCCGCATGCCTTCTCAGCGCACCCTCCTGCCACGCTCGGCACCGGCCGCCGCAGGGGTGTCGTCCCGCTCGATCGCCGCGCTGCTGGACCGGCTCGAAGCGCGATCCACCGAGTGCCACTCCATCATGATCGTGCGCCACGGCCACGTCCTCGCCGAAGGCTGGTGGGCACCGTACTCGGCCGGACGCCCGCACCTGCTCTACTCGCTGACCAAGTCCTTCACCTCGATCGCCGTGGGGCTCGCGATCGCCGACGGACTGCTCTCGCTGGACGACCGGGTGGTGGACGTGCTGCCCGACCACGTCCCGGCCGACGTCTCCGAGCAGGGACGCCGCCTCACCGTCCACCACCTGCTGTCCATGACCACCGGACACCGCACCGACAGCCTCGCCGAGGCCTGGCGGCTGGAACCGCGCGACCTGGTCAAGGGCTTCCTGCGCGTACCGTTCCCCGAGGCCGAGGGGACGCGGCACGCCTACGACAACCCGACCACCTTCGTCCTGGCCCGGATGGTGGAACGGGTCACCGGCCGCACCCTGCCGGAGCTGCTCGACGAGCGCCTCTTCGCGCCGATGGGAGTCGACCACGCCGAATGGGACCGGGTCGCGAGCGGCGCCGCCTTCGGATTCCACGGGCTGCACCTGACGACCGAGGCCGTCGCCGCCTTCGGCGAACTGCTGCTGCGCGGCGGCCTCTGGGGCGACCGGCGGCTCGTCCCGCGCGAATGGGTGGAGCTCGCGACCGGGCGGCACATCGAGACACTGCAGATCGAGGACTGGTCGGAGAGTCCCGACGCGCTCTGCGGGTACGGCTACCAGTTCTGGATGTCGCGTCACGGCTACCGCGGCCAGGGCGCCTTCAGCCAGCTGTGCGTGGTCGTCCCGTCGCACGACCTCGTGGTCGCCGTGACCGGCGCCGTAACGGAGATCGAGGCCGTGCTCGAACCCCTGTGGGAGTGCCTGCTGCCCGGCATGGACGACGCGGGAAGCACCCGGGACGACGAGATCCTCGCCGAGCGGCTGCGGCGGCTGTCCCTCGCGCCGGTGCCGGGTCAGGCCGCCCCGGAGCGCTCCGTCAAGGCGAGACTCGACGCCTGCGGCGAGGATTCACCGCTGCCCGCCGGGACCGCGGTGACCGTCGATCCCGTGGACGGTGGATGGCTCCTGCGACTCGGGGAGTCCCTCGAGGTGGCGGTCGGCCACGGCCGATGGCGGGAGAGCTCCCCGCTGGGCCGTCCCGTCGTCGCGACCGGCGCCTGGCAGGGCGAGACGTTCGTCGCCGACCTGTACGTCATCACCACCCCGCACCGGGTCCGGCTGGTGGTCGACGCCGGCGCGGGCACGGCGACGGCGACGTGGAACGCCGTACCGCTGACCGGGCCCGATCTGGAGTTGCATCTGCGGTCGCCGCTGATGACCCGGCCCGACGTCGCATAGGCATGCCGGCCGGGCCCGCAGGCCCCGGAGTCCCGGGATCGGCGGCGGAGCCCTTTCACCGTCCTCACCTGTGCACACGGAGACACAAGCCGGCACCGGGACGTCATCGCCCGCCGGACGGGGCCCCGTTCAGGGTGGTCTTCGGGACGGTGAAGGTGCACGGCAGGCGTTTGCAGCCGTTGACGAAGCTGGACAGCAGCCGGTCGGGTTCGCCGGCGACGATGTCGGGCAGGCGGGTGAACAGCTCGCGGAACATCACCGTCATCTCGCGGCGGGCCAGGTGCGCGCCCAGGCAGAAGTGCGGTCCCGGCCCGCCGAAACCGACGTGCGGGTTGGGCGAGCGGGTGATGTCGAAGGCGTCGGGATCGGCGAAGACGGCCTCGTCGCGGTTGGCGGAGGCGTAGAACAACGTCACCTTCTGCCCGGTCCGGTAGCGGTGGCCGTTGATCTCGGCGTCGCGGGTGAGATTGCGGCGCATGAAGATGACGGGGCTGCTGTGGCGCACGATCTCCTCCACGGCGCCAGCGATGCGGCCCTCGAAGTCCGCCAGCAGCAGGCGCCGCTGGTCGGGGTGGTCGGTGAACAGCTTCAGGCCGTGGGCGATCGCGGTGCGCGTGGTCTCGTTGCCGGCCACCGCCAGCAGCAGGAAGAACGCGGCGAACTCGCGCGGGCTCAGCCGCTCCCCGTCGACGTTGGCGTTGACCAGCGCGGAGGTCAGATCACCGGTCGGCGCACGCCGGCGTCGGCGGCCGAGCCGGGCGGCCGGTGCAGCCGCCATCCGGCCAGCGCCACCGTGGTCAGCACGCGGATCACGCGCGGTGGCGAGACCCTGACCTCGGCTCCGGTGTAGTCCGCCGTCGCACCGACGTACTCGGGATCGGTGTAGCCGGTCACGATGTCGGTCGACTTCACCACCTGGGCGTGGTGGCGGGGCGGGATGCCGAGCATGTCGCAGATCACCTCGACCGGCAGCCGCATCGCCACCTGCGCCACGAAGTCGCCCGGGCCCGCCGCGATCAGTTCCTCGACGATCCGCGCGGCCCGCCGTGCGATGTCGTCGTCCACCGCGGCCAGCACTTTGGGGGTGAACGCCCGGGAGACGATCCGGCGGATCTCGGCGTGCCGCGGGTCGTCCATATCGATCATCGAGGTGAAGTATCCGCTCATCCAGCCCGGCAGGTCGGTGGGGCTGGTGGCGCTGGGCTCGCTGCTGAAGACCTCGGGACGACGGCTGGCCTCCACCACGTCGGCGTGCCGGACCAGTGCCCAGGAGCCGGGGTCGCGCCGCAGGAAGGGAACCTTGGGCAACCGGAAGTACAAGGGGTGCGGCCGGGCGCGCAGCAACGCGAAGGCCCGGGCGCGCTCGGCCGGCGGCCGGGCCCAGAACCGCAGGTCACTCAGGTCGATGGCGGCCTCCGCGAGGGGGGCGGAGGATGCCGGCCGAACAACGCCGGGCCCAGCGCCGCGCCGCACTGCTGGAGGCCGGCCTGGAAGTACTGGGCCGCCACGGCTGGGCCACCGCGACCGTGCGCGGCGTGTGCAAGCAGGCCGGCCTGAACGACCGCTACTTCTATGAGAACTTCGCCGACCTGGACGCCCTGCTGCTGGCCGTCGTCGACGACCAGGCCGCCCAGGGCACCGCCGTGATCCTGACCGCGGCCGAGGCCGCCCCCCACCGCCTGCGCGCCCGCGCCCGCGCGGTGGTGGAGGCCATCGTGGACTTCCTGTCCGCCGACCCGCGCCGGGGCCGCATCCTGGCCCAGGAATTCTCAGCCCATCCGCTGCTGCAGCAACGCCGCCGCCGCATCATCCGGACCCTGGCGAGCGTCTTCACCGCGCAGACCCGTGAACTGCTGGACGAGGTCCCCCTGTCCCCCGCCGATCTCCACCTGACCGCCCTGACCGTCACCGCCAGCCTGACCGTCACCGCCGGCCTGTGGGACCTGCTGGCCGACTGGTTCCGCGGCGACCTGGACACCGGTCGCGACCATCTCGTCGACTACGTCGTGGCCTTCCTGCTGACCACCACCGAACTGGCCCCGGCCCTGCAGCACCGGCTGCGATGACCCCTGCCGCCGCGCGTGCGGCGAGCCGGTCGGCGCCCTACCCGCACGACGGCGGGGCGGGCAGGGTCAGGCGGACCCGGGTGCCCTGGTCGGGGTCGCTGTCGATCTGCACGGTGCCGTCGTGCAACTCGACGATCTTGCGGGTGATGGACAGGCCGATGCCGGTGCCGCCGATGGCGCGTTCCTCCGCCTCGGGCGCGCGGTAGAAGTCGTCGAAGACGTGCTCGATGTCGGCCGCACCGATACCGATGCCGGTGTCGCACACCTCCACGGTCGGGGCCGGGTCGTTCCACGCGGCCACCTCGATGCGGCCGCCGGGCGGGGTGAACTTGATCGCGTTGTCCAGCAGCTGGGTCAGGGCGTGCTGGACCCGCCCGGCGTCGGCGCACGCCATCACCGCCTGCGGGGCGTGCACGGTCATGGTCAGCTGTCCGGTGCGGGCGCGCTCGGCCAGCGCGGCCGCCGTCTGGTGGACCAGGGCGGCCAGGTCGGCCTGCTCCGGGGCGAAGGCGGCGGTGCCGGCGTTGAGGCTGGCCATCAGCAGCAGCTCGTCCAGCAGGTCACGGAGCCGGTCGCTGTTGCGCTCGATGACGCGCAGGAACTTCTGCTCGGTGACCTCGTCCAGGTCACCGTCACAGATGATCTGCAGATAAGAGCTGATCGCCGTGAGCGGGGTGCGCAGCTCGTGGTTGACGGTGCGCAGGAACTGGTTCTTCAGCTCCTCCACCTCCCGCATCCGGGCCAGCATCTGCTCGGATCGCAGGGCGTGGTGGTGCAGCTGCAGCAGCCCGGCGGTGTTGCCCGCCAGGGTCGTCAGCGCCTGGCGCTGGTCGTCCGAGAGCAGGCGCGGCCGGGTGTCGGCCACGCACACCGTGCCCAGTGCGTGACCGCGGCCGCTGACCACCGGCGCTCCCGCGTAGAAGCGCACATACGGCTCCCCCACCACGACGGAGTTGTCACGGAAGCGGGAGTCGGCCTGGGCGTCGGGGATCTCCATGATCTGGTCGCCGCAGATGGTGTACTGGCAGAACGAGTCGCGCCGGTCCATCTCGGTCCAGGCGATGCCGTGGCGGCCTTTGAGATACTGCTTGTCGTGCCCGACCAGGTTGACCAGCCCGATCGGGGTGCCGCACATGTGCGCGGCCAGGGTCGCGATGGAGGAGAACTGCGGGTCGGGGGCGGCGAGGGCATGCAGCTCCTCCAGCTCGCGCACCCGCTCGGCCTCGTCGTCCGGCCACGGCCAGGACGTCATCGCACTCCACCCGCTTCCGGGGTCACCAGGGATGTGCCGGCCCAGAAGGCGACGCGCCGCGGCGCCGCCCGGTCGCCGGACCACTTCCTGCCTACCCCGAGCAACGCAGGGCATGGCGGATACCGGGTGATGTTTTGGTCATCATCGGCAGCCGGACTCGGTGACCGGTCCACTGCGTGGGCCAGTGGTTGGCGTTCCCCCTGGGGCGTGGACACCCGGTTTCATGCAGCCAGTACGGCCATCCTCGCGAGTCGATCTTCGTAGACGGCCGGAGGGAGGTTCCCGATCGCCGAGTGCCTGCGCCGGTTGTTGTACCAGGCGATCCAGCGGAAGATCTCGGTCCGGGCCTCGGCCTCGTCGCTCCAGCGGCGTTTCTTCCTGCCGTGCAGCAGCTCACGCTTGAAGGTGGCGTTGAACGCCTCGGCCAGGGCGTTGTCCAGACACGTCCCGGTCCTGCCGCTCGATCGGCGGATGCCGTAGCGATCGCAGAGCCTGGCGAACGCGGCCGACATGTACTGACAGCCCCGGTCGGCGTGGAAGATCACCCCGTCTGTGCGGCCGCCGCGAGCGCGCACCGCCGCCTTCAGCGCGTCGCTGACCAGCTCGGTGCGCAGGTGGTCGGCGATCGACCAGCCGATCAGGCGCCGTGACCCGATGTCGATCACCGTGGCGAGATACAGCCACGAGTCCCCGACCGGGAGATAGGTGATGTCCCCGCACCAGCGTCGGTCGATGTCACCGGGCGTGAAGTCGCGCTCCAGCAGGTCGGCGACCGGCGGGGCACCCTCGTCGGGGATCGTGGTCCGCTGCCCCTTGCGCAGGTGCAGCCCGACGATGCCGTG
>NZ_BMQE01000060.1:0-34836 GCF_014647955.1 Planomonospora antibiotica
GGGAGCGGCAGGAGCACGAGCTGGTCAACAACCGCGAGTTCGGGCTGCTGCACAACGCCGATCCCCGGCAGCGCCTCCGCCCCCGTTCCGGGCCGCCCACCCCCGACGACCTCGACGACCTGCTGTGCCGACGCCGCAGCTCCCACTGCTTCCTGGCCCATCCCCGGGCCATCGCGGCCTTCGGCCGGCAGTGCAACCGGCGGAGCCTGTACCCGGCCACCGCCGAGGTCGACGGGTACAGGGTGATGGCCTGGAGAGGGGTGCCGATCCTGCCCTGCGACAAGATCCCGATCAGTGGCGGCGGCCTGACCTCGATCATGGTGCTGCGCACCGGGGTGGAGAAGCAGGGCGTCGTGGGGCTGCGCCGTACCGGGTTGGCGGGGGAGCGCGAGCCCGGCCTGTCGGTGCGGTTCATGGGCATCGACGAGCACGCGATCATCTCCTACCTGGTGACCGCCTACTATTCGGTGGCCGTGCTGGTGCCCGACGCCCTCGGTGTCCTGGAGGGCGTCGAAGTGTACTCATGAGACCTGCCGCCCCTGCCGCCCCTGCCGCCCCTGCCGCCCCTGCCGTTCTGCCGCCCCTGCCGCCCCTGCCGCCCCTGCCGCCCCTGCCGCCTCGCCGTCCTGCCGCCTCGCCGTCCTGCCGTCCTGCCGCTCCGCCGGGCCGAGCCGGGCGGCAGGGCGCACCGGCCCGTGTGACGCCGACGCGGCGGCGTTCCCGTCTCGCCTCACCCACCGTAAACGCGATCACCGCTATCGTCACACAAAGTAATCAGTAAGGCTTGAGTGACGATGCGGGCGGGGTGCTCCGCCGTGAAGGAGGACGGGGTGCTGCACCACCCTCTGGAGACCGTGGTGGAGCCGCCCGCGGGCCGGTCCGCGGACCCGGTGGGGCCGCCTCCGGGGTTCCTCGTCCGGCGCCGCCGCCTGGTCCTGTGGCTGGCCGCCCTCGGCCTCGCCGTGGCCGCGCTGGCCGGTCACGGCGTGCACGACCGGCTGACCTTCGGCGGAGCCACGGTCCCCGGCGCCGAATCCGCGCGCGCCGCTGAACTGCTGGAGAGGGGGTTCGCCGGAGGCGACCCCCATCTGGTGGTGATCGTCCGCAGCACGCAGCCGGTGGACGGCGCACGGATCGCGCGGGCGGGGTCGGACGTGGCGGCGCGGCTCGCCCGCGACCCCGGTGTCGCCCGCGTCACCTCCTACTGGGAGGCGCGCTCGCCCGGCCTGCGCAGCCGTGACGGGCGGGCCGCGCTCATCGTGGCCCGCCTGCACGGCGACGACATGCACCAGACGGCCACCGCCGCCCGCCTGGCGCCGGGCCTGACCGGCGCGCACGGGCCGCTGACCCTCTCCGTGACGGGGGAGGCCCAGGTCAAGGCCGAGGCCCGGAGCCGCAGCGAAAGCGATCTGCGCAGGGCCGAGCTCATCACCGTCCCGCTGACCGTCGTCATCCTCCTGCTGGTGTTCGGCAGCCTCACCGCCGCGGTGCTGCCGGTCCTCGTCGGCGTGTTCGCGGTGACCGGGACCACGGCGGTGCTGCGCCTGCTCACCGAGGTGACCGAGGTCTCCGCCTTCGCGATGAGCATCGCCAGCGCCCTGGGGTTCGCGCTGGCGGTGGATTTCAGCCTGTTCATCGTCACCCGGTTCCGGGAGGAGCTGGCGGGCGGCCGCGATGCCGCCTCCGCGATCCGCGTGACCCTGCGCACCACCGGCCGGGCCATGGCCTTCTCCGCGTTCACGGTCTCGTCCTGCCTGGCCGCGCTGCTGCTCTTCCCGTTCACCATGTTCCGCTCGGTCGCCTTCGGCGGCATCGCGGTGACGCTGCTGGCCGCCGTCGGGAGCCTGGTGGTGCTGCCGGCGGTGCTGGCCGTGCTCGGCACGCGCATCGACTGCCTGGCCGTCCCCGAGCCGTGGCGGGCCGCACGCGGCCGGGCGGCGCCGGGGCCGGAGGGGCGGTGGTTCCGGCTGGCCGAGGCGGTGATGCGCCGGCCCCTGGCCGTCGCGGTGCCCACCGTCGTGCTGCTGGTCGCCGTCGCGTCGCCTTTCCTCGGCGCACGCTTCGGCGTCTTCGACGACCGGTTGCTGCCGCCCGAGGCCCCCGCCGCGCTGGCGTCCGAGGATCTGCGCCGCGACTTCGACGCCCGTGACGGCATCTCGGCGACCACGGTGGTGCTGCCCGGGCTGAAGGCGGCGGGCGGCGGTACGGCGGCGCCCGGCCGTACACCTCCGGGGGACGCCCATGCCCGGCCGAACGTCCGTGTCCGGTCGGAGGCTCGTGTCCGGCTGGACGCCTATGCCCGGCGCGTGTCGGCGCTGGAGGGCGTGGCGCGGGTGAGCACCGCCACCGGCTCCTACCGGGACGGCGGGCTCGCCGGTCCGCCCCCCGGGCCGCCGCAGCGCTTCACCTCGCCCGCCGGGGCGTGGCTGGCGGTCGCCACCGACCACGAGCCCTACTCCGTGGAGAACAGCGAACTCGCCCGCGCGGTGCGGTCCGTCCCGGCTCCCGGCCCGGCCGTGGTGGGCGGGCCCGGGGCGCAGCTGGCGGACATCCGGCAGGCCGTCGCCGACGCCCTGCCGCAGGGCCTGGCCCTGGTCGTGCTGACGACCTTCGTGCTGATCACGGTGATGACCCGCAGCGTGGTCCTGGCGGTCAAGGCCCTGGTGATGAACGCTCTCAGCCTGGGGGCGACGTTCGGCGTGCTGGTCCACGTCTTCCAGGAGGGCCACCTGCGCGAGCTGGTCGGCGGCTTCTCGGTGACGGGCACGCTCGACGTCCTGGTCCCGGCGCTCATGTTCTGCATCGCCTTCGGGCTGTCCATGGACTACGAGATCTTCCTGCTCTCCAGGATCACCGAGGAGTACCGCCGCACGGGGGACACCCGGGCGGCGGTGGCGACGGGGATGGAGCACACCGGCCGCCTGTTCACCTCCGCCGCCGTGATCTTCGCCGTGGTGATGGCCTCGCTGGCGACCTCCGGCCTCGTCCTGCTCAAGATGGTCGGGGTGGGGCTGGCGCTGGCCGTACTGCTGGACTGCACGCTGATCCGCGCGCTGCTGGTGCCGGCCGTCATGTGCCTGGCGGGCCGGGCGAACTGGTGGTCGCCCCTGCGTGCGGGCCCGGTACGGCGCCGCGCCGCGACGAGCGAATCTACAGTGTAAAGGAGTGGGGAGGACCACCGCCTGAGGTACGGTTCAGCCATGGCTGAGATCGTGTATCCCCCGGTCATCGCGGCGGCGAAGACCATGTTCCGGCTGCTGGACATGAAGATCCGCATCGACGGCGCCGACCGGATCCCCCGGAGCGGCGGTGCGGTGCTGGTCAGCAACCACATCAGCTATCTCGACTTCATCTTCGCCGGGCTCGCCGCCAACCCCGCCGGGCGCCTGGTGCGCTTCATGGCCAAGAAGGAGGTCTTCGACCACCGGATCTCCGGCCCGCTGATGCGCGGCATGCACCACATCCCGGTGGACCGGGCGGCGGGGGCCTCTGCGTTCGGCGCGGCACTGAAGGCGCTGAAGGCGGGGGAGGTCGTCGGCGTCTTCGCGGAGGCGACGATCAGCCGGTCCTTCACCATCAAGGACATCAAGAACGGTGCGGTCCGGATGGCCGTCGCCGCGGACGTGCCGATGATCCCGATCTCGCTCTGGGGGACCCAGCGGCTGTGGACCAAGGGTCGTCCGAGGAGGCTGACCCAGCGGCACGTGCCGATCAGCATCACGGTCGGCGAGCCGATGCATCCCAAGCGCGGCGACGACTACGACGCCGTCACCGCCGACCTGCGCAAGCAGCTGGAGGAGCTGCTGGACCGGTCCCAGCGGAGCTACCTGGAGATCCCGCAGGGTGTGTGGTGGCAGCCCCGCCACCTGGGCGGCACCGCGCCGACCCCGGAGGAGGCGGCGGCGATGGACGCGGCCGAGGCGGAGGCCCGCCGCAAGGGGTGAGCGAAGGGGGTCCCGGCCGTTCCCGGGACCCTGCAAGTCGCGAACAGGCGGGTTGCAAGTGGCGTGGTGCACCATATGTCCATGAGTGACTCGTTCGACGACATCATCAGCGCGATCCAGCCCGGACCGAAGCCGAGCCCCGGAAACCTGCCGGGGCGCGCGGTCCAGCTGCTGCTCGTCGGGTGCTGGTTGCTCGTCTGCCTGGTGCCGATCCTGCTCGCGGTGGACGGGATCGAGCTCGCGGCCGGGAAGACCGGCACGCCGGGCACGCTCACCGTGGTCTCGTGCGAGGCCCTCGGCCAGGGCCGCTACGACTGCAAGGGCAGCTTCACCCCCGACGGCGGAGGCGCTCCGGTCCCGGTGGACGCCTCCCCGGACTCCGAGGCCGGCGACGTCACCCGCGCCCAGCTGACCCCGGAGGGGGACCGCGCGGTGAAGGCGGGCGCGGCCGGCGTCGTCGCCGCCCTCACCATGCCCTTCCTCGGTGTCGGCGGGCTCGGCTTCCTGCCTTACGTGATCATGTACTTCCTCGGCGTGCGGCGGGGCCGGCGCGCCGCGGTGGCCGCCGGTTTCGTGGTCACCGCGCTCGGCACGGCGGGCGTGGTCGCCGGCATGGTCGCCTCGTACTCCTGACGCCGGCCGGACAGAGGACCACGCGCCCCCTTCGAACCGGGGGACGGCGGAGGATCAGGCGCACCCCTCGAACTGGGGGACGGTGAGGGTGAGCGCCAGCCCCGACCCGCCGAACCACCTGCGCAGCAGCCTCTCGGCGGTGCCGTCCTGGTACATGGCGGTGATGGCGCGGTTGACGGCCTCGCAGCCGTCGAGGTCGCCCTTGCGCATCCCGATGCCCAGCCGCTCGTCGGTGAACGGGGCGTTGACGATCCTGAGCGCCGAGCCGTCGCGCGCGGCGAAACCGGCCAGGATCAGGTCGTCGGTGGAGACGGCGTCCACCGCTCCGGAGCGGAGTTTGGCCAGGCAGTCGCCGTAGGAGGAGGCCGGGACCAGCTCGACCGGGATCCGCCGCTCCTCGGCGACCCGGCGCCAGGAGTTCGATCCCGCGGCCTTGCAGAGGCGGCGGCCCTTCAGGTCGCGCACGTTCCCGACGGCCCGGTCGCCGGCGCGGACGAGGGTGTCCTGGTGGGCGACGTAGTACGGCCCGGCGAAGGTCACCTTGCTCCGGTTCTCCGGGGTGATCGAGTAGGTCGCGACGACCAGGTCGACCGCTCCCTCCTCGATGAGCCGCTGGCGGGTGGACGACAGCGCGGTGACGAACCTGACGTCGGGCACGCCGATGCGCCGGGCCACCTCGGTGGCGACGTCGACGTCGAAGCCCTCGTACCGGCCCTCGGCGACCTTCACGCCCAGGCCCGGCTGGTCGGGTTTGACGCCGATCACCAGGGTCTCCCGGTCGAGGATCGACGGGGGGCCGCCGGTCCCGCAGGCGGCCGCGGGCAGGAGTACCAGCAGCGCCGCCGCGGCGCGTGCGGTCAGAGATCCCGCGGCGCGTGCGGTCACAGGTCCCATGGTCCCTCTCCCGTCATCGGTGCCCCTCCCGTCATCGGTACTCCGACAGCCGGGGCCGGACCCCGACGAGGATCATCACGGCCGTGGAGGCCATGGCGAGCGGCAGGAGGAACCACAGCTCGCCGATCCGCTCCTCGCCGTTCCCGATCTCCCGGTCGAACGCGCCGCGGTGCAGTTCGGCGAGCCCCAGCAGCGCGGCGTCGTACTCCCCGAACGCGGTCTCCAGCCGCCCCATCCGCTGCTCGACGGCCCGGCGCGGCCCCGCCTCCCGCATCGTGCGGTCCGCCTGCTGGAAGTCCCGGTAGCGCGCCAGCACCGCGGCGACCGCGGGCCCGCTGCCGGGCAGGTTCGTGCGGGCCGCCTCCTGGCCGACCAGCCCGAGGAAGGCGGCCCGGTCCCCGTCCACCGCCGCCTTCACCGCGCCCTGGTAGGCGGCGAGGTCACCGGCCGGGGTGTACAGCACCGACTGCGACTTGTCGAGGTAGGTCTGCTCGTAGGTGTCGGCCCGCTCGGGGTCGAGCAGCCAGCGGCTCTGGTCGCCGTGCATGCTGCTGCCGACGGCCCGGGCCCGGGCCAGGGTGAGGACCGAGTCGAACCCGTCGCGCTTGGCGGCCCGCAGGACGCCGGCCTCCTGCCCGAGGACCGCGACGCCCGTCAGCGTGTACATCCCGGCGATCGCCGTCGCCACCAGCAGGGCCGGATTGAACACCCGGCGGAACCGGCGCGCCAGGAACACCTGGAGCCAGACCAGGCAGCCGAGGGCGGCGGCCCCGGCGATCCCGGTCAGCACCTGCCCCGCCCGCACGGCCAGGGTCCGCTCCTGGTGGGCGCGGCGCACCACGGTCCCGCTCTCCAGGGTGAGGTTGTAGGCCATCGGCAGCAGTTCCAGCCGCATCAGGTCGGTCGCCTCGCGGTAGACCTCCAGGACGGGCCGGGGCGGTGGGCCCGCCGGGTGCCCGGCCTGCTCGTCGAGGAGCAGGGCCCGCGCGGCCAGCCGTTCGTAGCGTCCCAGGCCGTCCAGCACGGCCTGGACGGTCCGCCGCTCGGCCGGGTCGTCACCGGCCAGCGCGGAGGACTGCAGCACCGCCCGCCCGGCGTCGCTCCTGCGCCGTTCGTAGACCTCCAGCGCGCGGGCGCGCCCCTTGCCCAGCCGGTGCTCGCCGCCGATCAGCAGCACGTTGGCGACCTGGGCGTCCATGTCGCTGAGCGCGAAGTACAGGTCGGCGGTGGCCACGACCTGCGGTCCGGCGTCGTGGCCGATGACGTCCAGGCCGTCCCGGACGCTCTGGGCGGCGGTGAACAGGGTGCCGAACAGTACGGCGAGGGCCAGCACGGAGACGGCCGTGATCAGGCGGATCCGGCCGGGGACGCTCCGCGGCAGGAGGGCGCGGCCTGCGGGGCCCGGGACGGCCGGGACCCCGCCTCCCGAAGACCCGGACGGGACCGGGACCGGCGGAGACGGGGGAGCCACCGGGGCCGGCGGGGCCGGCGGGGCCGCCGGGACGGGGCGGGACGGGGCGGGTGTCATGTGCTCCTCCCGCGCCGCAGGGTGATGAGGGTCCACGCGCCGAGATGGATCCGGGCCCCGTCGCCCACGGGCACGGGCCGGTTGGCCTCGACCGGCCGGCCGTTGACGATGGTGCCGTTGGCAGAGCCGGGGTCGACCAGGGTCCAGGTGCCTCCGGGCCCGGAGAGCAGGACCGCGTGCAGGTGGGAGACGCCCGGGTCCTCCGGCGGCCCGCTCAGGTCGATCTCGGGGGCGAGGGCCAGGGAACGGCTGAGCCTGCCGATGCGGATCTCGGTTCCGGCCAGCGGGACGTCACGCCGGGGGCAGTAGGGCGGGAACAGCACCCGGGCGGCGTCCGGGCCGCCCTGCGCGATCATCTCGTCGTAGTGCGCGCGGTCGGCCTCGACGGTCGCCCGCCACTCCGCCGCGACCGCGCGCCGCTTTGCCGCGGAGCCCTCACCGGACAGCCCGCCTCCGGTCCCGTACGGTGGCCCGGCCCCGGGAGGCGCCCCGCCGCCCGCGCCCCGCGTGTACCCGCGCCCGCCCGTCCCGGCGGGAACGGCGGGGTCTCCGGAGGTCGGCGGCGCCGCGGCCTGGTCGTGGCCGCAGTCCTCGCAGAACCGTCCGCTGACCGGCGCCCCGCAGGCGGCGCACCCGCCGGGCGACCCGGCGGCGGCCGGAGCGGACGAGGACGGGGACGGGGACGGGGACGGGGGAGAGGAGGGGGACGGCGGAGAGACGCCGCCTGTGCCGGGGACACCGGTCAGCCTGCTCCCGCAGACGCCGCAGTATCCGTCGGCGACCCCGGCCTCGCCCGGGTCGTGCCCCTGGGGGCAGCCGGCCATGGTGCTCCTCCCCTCAGCTCGCGGCGCCCCGGCCGCCGGGGCCGGGCTCCTTCTTGATGCGGGCGGTCCGGACCGAACCGGTGTCCAGCGCGATCTCGTCCGCCCTGTCGACGGCGCGGCGGAGCCGGGCGGTGCCGGTCCCGGGGTCCACCTCGACGACCTTGGCGAGCAGCTTGGCGGTGTCGGTGTTGCCGGACTCCTCGGCGAGCTCCCTGGCCCGGCCGAGGCGGGCGGTCGCGGTCTCCAGATCGCCCGCGGCGCGTGCGCCCAGCCCTTCCTGGATGAGCTCGAACAGCTCCGCCTGCCCGGTGTAGTGGGCCACCCCCGGACTGACCCGGGTGGACAGCGCCAGGTCGTCGGTCCACCGGGCCAGGACGTTGCCGCGGGCCAGGACGTCGCCGGGCCCGCCCGGCCCCCCGGTCCCGGCGTCCGGCGCCACCAGCCGCACCCAGGCGCCGCGGACCTCCTGGCCGACCGCGCCCGGGGGGATCTCGACGCACAGGTGGTACTCGCGGGTCTCCGCGCCCCAGGCGCCGGTCGGGTAGTCGCCGGTGAGCGCGTCGACGTCCGTCCGCAGGCCCGTCAGGTCCGCCAGGGCCGGGGACACCTGCTTGAGGTACTTCACCCGGCCGTGCTGCGGGGTCCAGATCCGCAGCGCGACCTCGGCCACGGCCTTGCCCATCGTGGTCTCGACCATCGCCCGGAAGTCGTCGGCCAGGTCCCCGGGATCGCGGATGAAGCCGGAGCCGCCCAGCAGCGCCTCGGCGACCCGGCGCAGCTCCGCCGGCTTCCAGTCGGTGCCGACGCCCCGGCAGTCGCAGACGAACCTGCCCGCGCAGTGCGCCAGTGCGGCGGCGAACGCCCGCTCGTCCTCGTTGTTCTGGCCGTCGGTCAGCAGGATGGCGTGCCGTACCGCCCGGGGGTGGTCCTGCAGCAGTTCGGCGGCGAGCCGCAGCCAGGCGCCGATCGAGGTGCCGCCGCCGGAGTTCAGCCCGCGCAGGGCGCGGGCGGCCTGTTCCCTGGTCCCGGCGTCCGCCCGCGCCAGCCCGGCCCGGCCGGTCGGATAGATCTTGGTCGCCTCGTGGGTCCCGGCGACGACGGCGAAGTGCACGCCGTCGCGGAGCGTCTCCACCGCGACCTGTGCGGCGCGGCGGGCTTCGGCGATCTTGGGTCCGCCCATCGACCCGGAGGCGTCGACGATGATCACCTCGGCCGCCTCGACGCCCCCGGCCGGCTCCGGGGCGGGGCCGGAGGCCTCGACGGTGAGGATCGCGTGGACCTCCTGGCCGCCCGCGGGCAGGTGCTCGTTCTGGTCGATGCTCAACGTGAACAGGGGCCGGTCGTTCAATCGTTCCTCCTGTGCCGGTGCGTGCCGGGGGCGCCGGCCGGTGCCGGCGGCGGGTCGAACGGGATCACCAGGACGGTGACGTTGTCGCGGCCGCCCGCCGCGAGCGCGTGCCGTACCAGGGCGCGGGCCGCCTCCAGCGGTGCGGTCCCGGCGGTGAAGGGGGCCAGGGCGGCGGCCTCGCGCAGGTAGCCCCAGAGGCCGTCGCTGCACACCACGACCGCGCCGGAGTCCCGCGGGGCGAACGTGCGGACGCGGGCGGTGACCTCGCCCGCGTCCGCTCCCAGCCACGCCGACAGCACGCCGGGCGCGGCGGTGTCGTTCTCGGTGAGCAGCTCAGAGCCGGTGAGTGGCAGGCCGTCCTCCGGTACGGCGGGGACGGCGGGCGGCACGGGCCGGGTGGGCACGGACCGGTCGGGGGAGCCGGGGGCATCGGGGGAGCCGGGGGCGGGCGGCCCGGAACGGAGCCAGTACGCCCGGCTGTCGCCCACCCAGCCGACGGTCACCCCGCCGGGCCCCACCACGGCGGAGACGTAGGTGCAGGCGGGCGCGTCGTCCGGGGAGGAGGCCAGCGCCGCCACCGCCGCCGCGGCGCGTGCCGCGGCCGCCCGGGTGGCGGCCTCGGGGCCCGTCCCGGCGCCGAGTTCCTCCAGCAGTACGGCGGTGCCGGTCGAGGCGGCCGCCGACGAGGCCTCGTCCGCCCGGGGCGAGGACGACACGCCGTCGCAGACCACGCCGACCGTCAGGCCGCCGCGGGCCGGGTCCCCCGCCGGTCCGGCCACGGCCAGGGCCATCGCGTCCTCGTTGCGGGCGTGCCGCAGCCCGCGGTCGCTCACCCCCGCCGCGCCGCCCGCCGTCGTCTCGGCGTGGTCGCGCCCGGTGGGCTGCTTCAGGCCGCAGCGCTCGCAGTAGCCGTCCGGGTCCACCGGCGCGGGCCCGCACCGTGCGCACCCGGCCGAGGACAGCCCCCGCCCGCACTGCTCGCAGAAGAGCTCGCCGGGCAGCACACCCGCACCGCAGTACGGGCAGAACCCTCCGGCGCGGTCCGCGCCGTCCGCGCCGCTCGGGGTGCCGCCGCGGTGCGGGGCGTCGGCGTCCGGCTCGTCCGTCCGGTCCGGAGGCGGGCCCGTCACAGCATCGTCCGGGGGCGGGTGGCGTTGGCGCGGTCGATCAGCGCGTGCCGTTCGGCGGTGGTGGCCGCGCCCCGCGCGAGTCCGCGGTAGAGGCGTTCCAGCTCCCGGCGGAGTGCGCGTTCGGTGAACGGCACGCCCAGGATCGTCCCGGAGCCGCGCCCGTGACCGGACCCGAGCCACTCCAGCGCCCTCTCCAGTACCTCGGCGGCCAGTTCCCCCCGGCGGCGCGGGTCCAGGTCGGCCAGGTCGTCCAGGCGCGCACCGATCCCGGCGAGCGCCGCGGCGTCCAGCGCGGCGGGGTCCCGTTCCCGTACGGCCGCCGCCACGCAGGCCAGGCGCGCCGCGACGAAGTGGCTGGAGCTCGGGGGCACCCCGTCGAGGACCGCGGTCGCCCCGTCCGGGTCGCCCACCGCCAGCCGGGTTCTGGCCAGCCCGAAGGACGCGCTCACGTAGGAGCGGTCGGTGCGCTGCACCGTCTCGTACCGGCGCGCCGCCGCCCGCGGATCCCCGGCGCACTCCAGGCAGAAGGCGAGGGCCAGCCGGGGCGCGCACTCGCCGGGCAGGAGGTCGTAGCACCGGTCGAAGATCCCGGTGGCCTTGGCGAGGTCGCCCGAGACGAGCTCGTGCACGCCCCGGCACCACAGGACCCGCCAGTCGCCCGGCAGTTCGCCGGCGGCCCGGACGAGCAGGGCGTCGGTCTCCCCGGCGCCGTGCTCGGCGCTCATCCGGGCGAGGGCGAGCAGGGTCTCGGGGGTGTGCGGCGTGGAGCCGAGCATGGCGGTCAGCTCGCCGGGGGTGCGGGCGGTGAGCCCGGACAGGAAGGGGGTGGCCGGGTCGGCGGGGTCGGCCAGCGGGACCGGCAGTGCGGCCGCGGCGGCGGCGCGCTCCAGCGGGACGAGCGCGCGCCCGCCGCCGGGCGCGGCCAGGGCGGTCCCGGCCGCGATCCGCTCGGGGCCGAACAGGGCGGACGGAGCCGGGTAGGGGACGCCGTCCTCGGCGGCGCGCACCTCCCGCAGGACCCCCACCAGCTGGTCGGCCATCTCCTCGGCGCCGGCGAAGCGGGCGGCGGGGGAGGGCGCGGTCGCCCTGAGCAGGAAGCGGTGGAAGGACTCGTTCCGGACGGCCGGCGGGAGGTCCTCCAGGGCGGGGACGGGCGCCTCGGCGCCGCCGGAGACCGGGCTGAAGGGGATGGACAGCACCGCCAGCGTCCGGCCCACGGTGTAGAGGTCGGAGGCGACCGAAGGGCCCTCGGAGGCGATCTCCGGAGCCTGGTAGCCGACGGTGCCGTAGACGGCGCTGTCGGAGTCGCCGATCATCCGGACCGCGCCGAGATCGATGACCTTGAGCTCGCGGCCGACCTGGATCACGTTGGCGGGCTTGAGGTCGCAGTAGAGCATCCCCCGCTCGTGCAGGTAGCCGAGGGCGCGCAGGATCTCCAGCGCGTACGGGATCGCCTGGCGCAGCGGCAGGGCCTCGGCGGCGCCGGTCTCCCGCAGCCGGCGGCGGAGCAGGTCGTGCAGGGACTCGCCGCCGATGTACTCCATGACGAGGTACCCGGCCATCCGCCCGGCGGCCGGGCCGGTGCCGGGCTCACGGTGCCGGACGAAGTTGAAGATCTTGACGATGTTCGGGTGGTCCACGCCGGTCAGGAAGCGGCGTTCGGCCTCCGCCACGGCCAGCGCCTCGGCGTCGTTGGTGTTCAGCAGTCCCTTGAGGACCACCCACCGGCCGTCGAGGTTGCGGTCGGCGGCCAGGTAGACCCAGCCGAGCCCGCCGTGCGCCAGGCAGCCCTTCACCTCGTACTGCCCGGCGACCAGGTCGCCCTCGCGCAGTTTGGGGGTGAAGGAGAACGGGGTGCCGTCGTGCGGGCAGAACCCCTCGGTACGGCCCGGCCGTCCGTCGCGGCTCCGGCCGACGGGCCTGCCGCAGTCGGGCGCGCCGCAGAACCTGCGGTCCTCCGGCACCTCGGGGTCGTGCAGCACCACCGCCGCCGGGTCCCGGTAGAGCACCGGGGGGACCTCGGCCAGCCCGGTGCCCAGCAGGCCCGGCCGCGACCCGCCGGTGCCCCGCGTACCGCGACTCGCGGCGGTACCGGTCCCGTGGCGCCCGGCCGAGGGGATGGTGACGGGTGTGGATCCGGCGGCGGGCCCGGGGGGCGGGGCCGCGGGAGGCGGCGGGGGCGGGGCGGATGCGGGCCGGGACTGTGGCTGTGACTGGGGCTGCGGCTGTGACTGGGGCTGCGGCTGCGGCTGCGGCTGCGCGGCGTGGCCGCACAGGTCGCAGTAGCCGTCCTCGACGGTCCCCGAGCAGTCCGGCCGGGTGCAACCGGTCATGGGGCGCCTCCCTCGATCGCGCGCCGGTATCCCGTCACGGCCACCGTCGCCCGCCGCAGGTCGCAGGGGGCGGTCCGGAGCAGGTCGTAGGCCTGCCGGTGCAGGCGGTCCAGCACGGGGTCCTCGGCCCGGCCGAGCCGTACGGCCTTGGCCCGGAAGGCCTCCAGCCGCCCGCGGAGCTCGTCGCGGCGCGCGAGCAGCTCGCACAGCGCCGCGGTGGCGCGTTCCGCCTGCCGCAGGGCCTGCTCGGCGTCGCGTTCGAGGCCGGCCAGGAGCTCGGCCCGCGCCAGCCACCGGCCGCCGCCCTCGCCTCCGGGACCGCCGTCCGAGCCCTCCGGGTGGCGAGCGCCGCCGACGGGGTCCGGGCCGCCCGTACGGGGTCCCGTACCGGGTCCGTCCAGCGCGGTCAGACGGTCACGCAGGAGCGGGGCCCGGCGGGGCAGGGCGGGCAGCGCCGGAGAGGCGATCTTCACCAGCACGAGGTCGCGGGTCCGGCGGGCCTCCTCCTCGGCCTCGGCCACCCGGTCGACCAGCAGCCCCAGCGCCTCGCGGTGCGCGCCGTACCCCCGCCGGAGCGCCGTCGCACGCTCCGCCCGCTCGCGCAGGCGCCCGGCGGTGGCGGCGGCGCGCTCCACGGCCCCGGCCTGCCCGCGGCCGGAGCCGAGCGGATCGCCGCGGAGCTCCCCCCGGAGCCGTTCGATCTCCCGCTCGCACGCGTCCAGCTCGGGATCGCCGTCCCCGAGCCCGCGCAGCAGTCCCCGGGCCGCGGCCGCCGCGGCCGCCGCGGTGTCGAGCCCGGGGAGCACCGCGCTCCAGACCGCGTCCACGTCCGCGATCAGGGCGGTGACGTCGCGGAAGGCGGCGTCCATCGCGGCCACCGCCGCGTCCAGGGTGAGGCGCTCGCCGGGCGAGGCCAGCAGCGACCGGCGCTCCACCGGCCGGGCCTCGGGCGCGAGGCGGACGGCGGGTCCGGTGAGCAGCCCGGTCAGCTCCGCCAGCTCGGCCGCCCCGGGCCTGCGGCGGCTCCCGGCGATCCGCTCGGCCCGGTCGAGGACCTCCCGGTAGGCGTCCAGCAGGGCCCAGAGCAGGGCCGCGCGGCGCTCGGCGTCCGCCCAGCGCCGCGCGGTCTCCCCGTGCAGCGCGGAGCCGCCCAGCAACCGGAACACGGTGTGCGCGTCCAGGTCCAGGACGTCGCCGGAGATGCGGTCCCGCTCCTCGCGGCGGATCCGGAGGGCGTGCTCGACGCCTTCGGCGCTCATCGGCGGCCCGGCCGCCCCTGGACTCCCGGTCAACGGTCCCCGTACCTTCCCGTGCGCGAGGCCCCCGTGGAAAGTGTGGTTCTTCATCCGCTCTTTACCCGTTGACGAAGGATCGCAGTGGAAAGTTTCCGAACCGGGATGTTCGCGGCGGCGGCGCCGGGGGGACCCGCGCGGTTCCCCGTGTCCCGGAGAGGGCCGGCCGCCGGGATCACTAGCATCGTCGGCGGGTCGTCCCGCGACCGCGTCCCGCCGTCCACCAGCAGAGGAGAACCGATGATCTTCATCACCGCCAAGTTCCGCGTGCTGCCCGAGTCCGCCGACCGGTGGCCCGAGATCACCCGGGAGTTCACGGAGGCGACCCGCGCCGAGCCGGGCTGCCTGTGGTTCGACTGGTCCCGGAGCGTCGCGGACCCGGCCGAGTACGTCCTGGTGGAGGCGTTCCGCGACGACGAGGCCGGGGCGGCGCACGTGGGATCCGAGCACTTCCGGCAGGCGCGGCGGACGCTGCCGCCCCACCTCGCCGCCACGCCCCGGATCGTCAACGCGACGGTCCCGCAGGACGACTGGTCCCTCCTCGGCGAGATGGCCGTGCCCGAGCGGGACTGAAATCCTCCTCCGCGAAGAGGGAGCGGCCTCGTCCGGCGGTGTTTCCCCACCGCTCCGCCTGCGGTGATATCCGTTCCGGTATCCATCGGATGCGTTTACCGGTATTGGACACGAACCGCCAGGTCTGGTCTGCTGTCCCGTGTGATCAGCGGGCGGTGCGGGAGCCGCCGGGGCGGGGGCCGTCACACGTCATGGGACGACTCCGTCCCCCAGGCCGGCGGGCATCGCGTGGACTCACCGCGAACCCCGTCCCGCGGGCCCGCCCATGACTTCCCAGTCGCAGGAGGAACGATGCACGTGGTCGTCGCGAGCCGGTTCACGGCCGCGCCGCCGTCCGGAGGGGCCCGCCGCCGCCCCGGGACCCGGAGGGCGGCCGGTGGCGGCACCGGCGCCGGTGCCGCCGGATGAACATCTTCGGAGAGCCGGGGGCGGTCCCCCCGGAGGAGCGGGCCGGGACCCGGACGGGGGCGCGGACGGGGGCGGGGTCCGGTGTCATGCGCCTGGCCCAGGCGGCGGTGGCCGCGGGGGTGCTGGCCGCGGCCCTGGCCCTGCCCGCCGTGGGCGGTGCGGGGGCGCTGGTGGTCACCGCCTCGGACGAGCTGAACCTCAGGCCGGTGGACCTGCCGGAGCCGCCGCTGGCGGAGAAGACGACCGTCCTGGACGCCAGGGGCAACCAGATCGCGCAGTTCTACGAGGAGTACCGCGAGGTCGTCCCGCTCGCCGAGGTGGCCCCGGTGATGCGGACGGCGATCATCGCGATCGAGGACGACCGCTTCTACGAGCACGGCCCGATCGACATCGAGGGGACCATCCGGGCCCTGGCGAAGAACCTCGCCTCCGGCGGGGTGAGCCAGGGCGGCTCCAGCATCACCCAGCAGTACGTCAAGCAGGTGCTGCTCAACACGGCCGTCACCGACGAGGAGAAGAACAAGGCGCTGGAGGCCAGCTACGCGCGCAAGCTCAACGAGCTGCGCCACGCGCTGGCCGTCGAGCAGAAGTACACCAAGGACCAGATCCTGGAGAAGTACCTGAACATCGCCTACTTCGGCGCGGGGGCCAACGGCGTCGAGGCGGCGGCCAAGCGGTTCTTCGGGATCCCGGCGGCCGAGCTCGACCTGGCGCAGGCGGCGACCCTCGCGGCGGCCGTGCAGCTGCCCAACGCCACCGACCCCGAAGGGGGCAGGAAGAACCGCAAGCGGCTGCTGGACCGGCGCGACGTCGTGCTCGACCGGATGGCGGAGCTCGGCAGGATCACCCCGCAGGAGGCCGCGAAGGCCAAGGCCAGGAAACTGGGGTACAAGGGCACGCCGCGGCCCGGCGGGTGCGAGGCCAGCCCGTACCCCTACTTCTGCATGTACGTGCGCCACGAGATCCTCGGCAACCCGAGCTTCGGGAAGACCAAGAGCGCCCGCGCCCGGTTCCTCAACCGCGGCGGCCTGACGATCAGGACCACGCTGGAGCCCCGGATGCAGGCCGCGGCGGAGAAGGCGATCAGGGCGCGGGTGCACGCCTCGGACGAGCCGGTCGCCGCCCAGGCCCTGGTCCAGCCGGGCACGGGCATGATCAGGGCGATGGCGGCCAGCCGCGAGTACGGCACCTCCCGGCGCAGGAACGAGATCTCCTACAACGTCGTGGCCGACGCCGCGCACGGCGGGGGCATCGGCTTCCAGCCCGGCTCGACGTTCAAGACCTTCACGCTGATCGCGGCGCTGAAGAAGGGCATGAAGCTCGACGACGGCCTCACCGCCGGTGCGGGCTACCGCGCGCCCGCCTACTCGACCTTCAAGGACTGCAAGGGCGGCAACGTCGGCGACCCGACGCACACCATCACCAACGACGAGGGGTCGCCCGGCTTCAAGACGCTGCGCACGGGCACCTGGAGCTCGGTCAACACCTTCTTCCTGGTGCTGGAGGAGCGCGTGGGCCTGTGCGACACCGTGCGGACGGCCAGGTCGCTGGGGATCAGGCGCGCCGACGGCCGGCCGCTCCGGGAGGTGCAGACCTTCACCCTGGGCGTCAACGAGACGGACCCGGTCACCGTCGCCGGCGCGTACGCCGCCATCGCCGCGCGCGGCAGGTACTGCCGGCCGATGGCGATCACCCGGATCACCGACCGGAACGGCGAAGCGACCGACTACCGGCCCCGGTGCCGCCAGGCGCTGGACCCCGCGATCGCCGACGCCACCGCCGACGTCCTGTCCGGGGTGTTCACCAAGGGCACGATGCGGAGCGTGGGCGGGATCGGCCGGCCCGCCGCGGGCAAGACGGGCACCACCGACGACCACGCCACCGCCTGGTTCGCCGGGTTCACCCCCGACCTGGCCGGCGCGGTGAGCCTCGGGGACCCCCGGGGTTCGACGGCGCACAAGCTCCGCGGCGTGACCATCGGCGGACGCTACTACGGCGCGGTCTTCGGGGCCTCCATCTCCGGCCCGATCTGGAAGGACACCATGATGGCCGCGCTGAAGGGCGTCCGGGCCACGCCCTTCCACCCGGTCGACCCCGCCCGCTTCGGCGGCTGCGGCGCCGGCTGCGCCCCCCGGCCGCCCGTCTCCGACACCGGCGACGGCGGGCCCGGCGACGGACCCGGGAACGGTGACGGACCCGGGAACGGAGAGCGCTCGCCCGGGAACGGAGAGCACGGACCGGGCCGCGGGCACGGGCCGGGGCAGGGCCGGGGTCCGGGCGGGAACGGCGGGGCGGACGGACCGGGCGGAGGCGGCGGCGGGTGACCTCGCCCGCCTCCCTTCCTTGATCGATTTTCGGTAGGGTGCGCGTCATGCAACGTCTGACCGGCTTGTTGATCGGCGCGGTTTTCGGCACGGTCTTCGTGTTCGTGAACTCACACCCGCCCCTCGATCCGACGATCGCACTCGTCCTCCGGATCGCCGCCTCCGCCGCCCTGGGCGGCGTCGTCGTCCTGTGGTTCACCGCCGTGCGGCGGGCCAGGACGACCGGCGTCGAACCGGTCGTCGCCGGAGGCCAGGCCGGCGGGAAGATGTTCGGCCTCGGCTTCGCGGTCATCGCCGTGGCCGAGGTCGTCATGCTGTTCGGCGGCCTCGCGGTGCTGCGCGCCCTGGACCGCCCCGTGCAGACCAACGTCGCCTGGATCGCCCTCGTCGTCGGCGTGCACTTCGTCGCCCTCGGGCCGGTCTGGAAGAACCGCACCATCATGCTGCCCGGCCTGGTCCTCACCGCGCTCGGCGTCATCGGGCTCGCCCTGACCTTCACCGCGGCCCTGGAGTGGGTGCCCCTCGTCAGCGGGGTGCTGTCCGGCGTGACGCTGCTGGCCGGCTGCACGGCCTCCTCCTGGTCGGGCCTGTCCGCCCGGACGGGCACTCCCTGAGTCTCCGCCCCGCGCCCCGGTCCACCGCGCCGGCGGTGCCCACCGGACCGGGCTCGGGCGCGGGCGCGGCGGGCCGCGCCGTCCGTCACACCGCGAGGAGCTCCCCGGGCAGCGGGCCTCCCGTGGCCCGGGCGCGGACCATCGCGGTGAACAGCTCGGGCTTCTCCCCGTTCCATCCGTGGCCCGCTCCGGGCACCAGCCGGGTCTCGCCCGCGGGGAACGCGGCGGCGATCCCGGGCAGTGAACGCTTGATGAGGTCGTGCTCGTTGCCGCCGGCCACGGCCAGGACCGGACACGGAGAGTCCCCGGCCCCGACCGGGACCCGGAAGTCCAGAGCCTCCTCGGAGACCCGGCGGAACGCCTGCCGGGTCATGGCCCGCGCGGCCTCCCGGTAACCGTCGAAGTCCTCGGCGGGGATGTTGAGGCTGCGGGCGTTGGCGCGCAGCATCGGCCCCCATTTCATCAGCGGCGTCATCAGCGCGCCCATGATCCTCATCGTGCCGCGATTGGGGAAGGGGAGGATGTTCACCCCGCTGACCGTCAGGGTCGCCACCGGCTCGGGATGGGCGGCCGCCAGGTGCAGGCCGACGTACCCGCCCAGCGAGAGCCCGACCACGTGGGCCCGCCGCCCGGGCGCGTGTGAGGTGATCATCTCGGCGACGAGAGCGGCGGTGTCGGCGATCGACACCCACGGAAGGGCGTTGCTCCGGCCGTGACCGGGCAGATCGGGGACGAGGACGAGGAAGTCCGCGGCCAGGTCGGCGACCTGTCTCGTCCACATCCAGCCGCTGGTGCCGGCGCCGTGCAGGAGCACCACCGCCGGCGCGTCGGCTCGTCCGGACTTCTGTACGAAAATCCCCATGATCGTGATTTTGGCACAGAACGCCCCGGGCCGGGCTGAGGGATTTCCTGTTTCGACGGACGCGGGCCGAAGGCCTGCCGTACCCTCCCGGCGTGGACGATCCGCGGACAGATCATCCCTCCGACCGGCGTGAGCACGCCCGGCTGGAGTTCCGGGAGGCCGGGCGCGAGCTCCGCTGGGCCATGAGCCGGTACGGCGACGCCCGGCAGGCGATCGACTCCGGGGGCGTGTCCATCGGCGAGCTGTTCCGGGCGAGGCAGGCATGGGCCTGGGCCCTGATGGAATGGGTGCGCACGCTGATCTCCCGCGAGGAGGTCCTGGACGGGGTGAGGAACGACCCCGGCGGCGGGCGGGAGCACCCGGCCCAGGACGCCGGCGACGGGCGCTTCCCGCCGCCCGCCACACTCGAGGCGGCGCGCCGTCAGGTCGAGGTGCTCTCCGGGCAGTACGAACGGGTCCGCCACAGGGCCTCTCCCGAGGAGGCGGCCCTGGCGCGGAGCCTCTGGGCGCGGGCGCTGGCGTCCTGGGCCCGGATGCTGATCGCGGCGGAGGAGGCCGCGGACGGCGTACGGCTCGACCGGCTCGAGGCGGGCGACCGGGTGGGCGCCGCCCTGACCGGCGAGGACCGGCCCGAGCAGGCGGGGCGGTCGGCGCGGCAGCGCGAGGTCGTCACCGCGAGCCGGGAACGGGCCCGGGCCGCCAACCTCGCGGCGAGAGGCTACCTGCCCGGAGAGGACATCCCCCCGGCCGCGGGCGGCTCCGGCGGGCGCGGCTCCCCTGCGACGGAGGCGCCGGCCCGCCGGAGGGCGGTCAGCCCATGTGCGGGTAGCGGTGGTCGGCCGGGGCGACGAAGGTCTCCTTGATCGTCCGGGCGTTCACCCAGCGGATCAGGTTGAAGATCGACCCGGCCTTGTCGTTGGTGCCGGAGGAGCGGGCGCCGCCGAAGGGCTGCTGGCCGACGACGGCGCCGGTGGGCTTGTCGTTGACGTAGAAGTTGCCCGCCGCGAAGCGCAGCCGCTCGGAGGCCGCGGTGATCGCGTAGCGGTCCCGGGCGATCACCGAGCCGGTCAGCGCGTACGGCGAGGCGCTCTCCATCTGGTCCAGCACCGTGTCGAAGTCGGCGTCGTCGTAGACGTGCACGCCGAGGATCGGCCCGAAGTACTCCTTGCTGAAGATCTCGTCGGCCGGGTCGGAGGAGACCAGGATCGTCGGCTTGACGAAGTAGCCGACCGAGTCGTCGTAGGAGCCGGTGAGCACGTCGATCGAGTCCAGCGAGCGCGCCCGGTCGATCGCGGCCCTGTGCTTGGCGAACGCCCGGGAGTCGATGACCGCGCCCATGAACGTCGACAGGTCGGCGGCCACGTCGCCGACCGTCAGCGACTCGGCGGTGCCGACGAGCTCGTCGCGGATCGCGGTCCAGACCGAGCGCGGCACGTAGGCGCGGGAGGCGGCCGAGCACTTCTGGCCCTGGTACTCGAAGGCGCCGCGGACCAGCGCGGTGGTCAGCACGGCCGGGTCGGCCGAGGGGTGGGCCAGTACGAAGTCCTTGCCGCCGGTCTCGCCGACCAGGCGCGGGTAGCTCCGGTAGGAGGCGATGTTCGCGCCGACCGTGGACCACAGGTGCTGGAAGGTCGCGGTGGAGCCGGTGAAGTGGATGCCCGCCAGCTCCGGGTGGGTCAGCGCGGCCTCCGAGACCGCCGAGCCGTGGCCGGTCACCATGTTGATCACGCCCGGCGGGAGGCCGGCCTCCTCCAGCAGCCGCATCGTGAAGTGCGCGGCGAACTGCTGGGTGGGGGAGGGCTTCCAGACCACGACGTTGCCCATCAGGGCGGCAGAGGCGGGCAGGTTGCCGGCGATGGCGGTGAAGTTGAACGGGGTGATCGCCAGGACGAAGCCCTCCAGCGGGCGGTACTCCATCCGGTTCCACACGCCCGGCGAGGAGGCCGGCTGCTCGGTGTGGAGCTGCCGGGCGTAGGCCACGTTGAACCGGAGGAAGTCGATCAGCTCGCAGGCCGCGTCGATCTCCGCCTGCTGGACGGACTTGGACTGGCCGAGGATCGTGGCGCCGTTCAGCGTCTGCCGCCACGGGCCCGCGAGCAGCTCGGCGGCGCGCAGGAAGATCGCGGCCCGCTCGTCGAAGGGCAGCGCCCGCCAGGCCGGGGCCGCCGCCAGCGCGGCGTCGATCGCCGCCCGCACGTCACCGGCGGTGGCGTCGGCGGTACGGCCGAGCACGGCGGCGTGGTTGTGCGGCTGCACCACGTCGACGGGGGCGCCGCCGGCCATCCGCTGCTCGCCGCCGATCGTCATGGTCAGGTCGAGCTGGGACCCGGCCAGCTCCTTGATGCGGCCGGTGAGCGCCTCCCGCTCGGGGCTGCCGGGCGCGTAGCCGTACACCGGCTCGTTGGCGGGGACGGGAACGTTGGAGATGGCGTCCATTGCTACTTGCCTCCCAGGGCGCGGAGAAAGAAGGCGACGTTGGCCGGGCGCTCGGCGAGGCGGCGCATGAAGTAGCCGTACCAGTCGTCGCCGTAGGGGATGTAGACGCGGACGGTGTGCCCGGCGCCGGCGAGGGCCTGCTGCTTGTCGGTGCGGATGCCGTAGAGCATCTGGTATTCGTAGTCCCCCCGGGAGCGGCCGGAGCGGTCGGCGAGGAGCTCGGTGATCGAGATCAGCCGGTCGTCGTGCGTGGCCACCATGGGATACCCGCCGCCCGCCATGAGGATGCGCAGGCACCGGACGTAGGCCTTGTCGACCTCGGTCTTGTCGCGGTGCGCGACCGAGGCGGGCTCGGCGTAGGCGCCCTTGACCAGGCGGACCCGGGAGCCCTCGTGCGACAGGTCGCGGCAGTCGGCCTCGCTGCGGAACAGGTAGGCCTGGAGCGCCACGCCGGTGCGGGGGAAGTCGCCGCGCAGCGCGCGCAGGACGCCGAGCGTGGAGTCGACCGTGGTGTGGTCCTCCATGTCGAGGGTGACGTCCGCCCCCGCGGCGTGGGCCGCCTCGCAGATGCGCCGGGCGTTCTCCAGGGCGATCTTGTCGCCGTCGGCGCCCAGTGCCTGGCCGACCGCGGAGAGCTTCACCGACACCTCGGCGCGGTCGCCGAGGTCCAGCTCGCGCAGCGCGCCGAGCAGGACGGTGTAGGCCTGCGCCGTACTCGCGGCGGCCCCGGCGTCCCGGGTCTCCTCGCCCAGATGGTCGATGGTGACGGTGAGGCCGGCGCCGGTCAGGCGGCGGACGGCCTCGACGGCGTCCTGGGGGGTCTCGCCCGCGACGAAGCGGTCGACGACCTTGCGTGTCAGCGGGACGCCGGAGACGGCACGCCGTACGGCCGGCACCCGTGACCCGGCGAGAAGCAGTGAACCGAGCATGTCATCCAGCCTAAAACGCCAGGTCAGAACTATCGAATGTGCATCTGCCACGATCGCGGGAGCAGGGTTTGTACAGATGTACGACAATGGCGGCATGCTCCAGGAGACCGTCGACGAGATCGCCGCCCGCCTCGGCGCCGCCGCCACCCTGGAGGACCGCTCGCTGAAGCTGCTGGCGTACGCCGCGCAGAGCGGTGACATCGACACCGTGCGCCAGGAGTCGATCCTGCGCCGCCGCGCCTCCGACGAGGTCCGGGCCTACTTCGAGGGGTACGGTATCGCGACGGCGCCCGGCCGGGTCCGCATCCCCGCCGACGCCGAGCTCGGCGTGCTGGCCCGGGTCTGCGTCCCGCTCCGGCACGACGGGGTGACCTACGGCTACCTGTGGCTGCTGGACGACGGCACGCTCACCGACGAGCGGCTGGCCTCGGTGGCGGGCCTGGTCGGGCGGGCGGCGGCGGCGCTCGCGCAGGAGGCCCGCCGCCGCCGGGACCTGGGCGCGCACCTGCGGGAGCTGTTCTCGGCCGACGCCGGGGAGCGCGCGCGGGCCCTGCCGCTGCCGGACACGCTGGACCTGCGCGGCCCGGTGGCGGCGATCGCCGTGCACGGCCCGGCCGACCGGGTCGCCGCGCTCTGGACGCTCCCGCGCGACGTGCTCGCCGAACCCGGCCTCCCGGCCGCGGACGGGCCCCTGGTCGGGCTGCTCGCCCCGGCGGCCCACGCGCGGGAGGTGGCCGGGCGGGTCCAGGCCATGTACGGCACCGCCGCCGGGATCGGCGGCGCGCGCGACGAGCCGGGGGAGGCCTGGCTGAGCTGGCGGGAGGCGGTGGGCGCGCTCCGGGCGGCCGTCCGGGTGCCGGGCCTGGCCCCGGTCGCGGACTGGTCCGGCCTGGGGGTCTACCGGGCGCTGCTCCGCCTGGCCCCGGCCGACCTGCGCGAGCTGGCCGGGGAGACCGCCGCGCTGGCGGCAGACCCCGAACTGGCCAGGACGGTGGAGGGCTACCTCGACCGCGCCGGGCACGTCCAGGAGACCGCCGCCGCGCTCGGCGTGCACCGCCAGACGCTCTACTACCGGCTGGGCAAGGCCGAGCGGCTCACCGGGCGCGACCTGGGGGACGGGGAGGCCCGGCTGCTGGTCCACCTCTCCCTCAAGGCCGCCCGGCTCCTGTAGTCCGCGGGGGACCACCGGTCCCGTCCGGGCCGCACGCCTCGCGCGGACCGCCGCCGGGCGCCGACGCCCGGACGCCGGTGCCGGAGGGATCAGCCGCCGAGGCGGCGCAGCAGGCGCGCGCGGGCCGGGACGTCCCCGGGGCCGCCGCGCTCGGCGAGCCGGTCGGCGATGTGGCGCCGGTGCGCCTCGTCGGCGTTGCCGCCGTACTTGAACTTGCCCTCGACCTTCCGCACGGTCAGGCGCAGCCCCAGGATGCCGGGCAGCCGCCGGGCGTGCTCGGCCGGGTCGGCCAGCGCGCCCTCCGGCTCCAGCCGGGCGATCTGGGCCCGCAGGATGTCGAGCTTGCCTTCGGGGTCGGTGACGACCTCGGCGTGGCAGACGAGCTGGACGGCGGCGTAGTAGGTGGTGGGCACGCCGAGGCGGGGGTCGTCCTCGCCGGGCAGGACCTTCCACGCGCCGGGCACGTAGGCCCAGTCGCCGGCCACGGACAGCAGCACGGCCGGGTTCTCCGCGATCGCCGCCCAGACCGGGTTGGGCCGGGCCAGGTGGAGCAGGACCGTGCCGTCGTCGGCGAGCAGGAACTGGGTCGGCACCACGACCGGGACGTCGCGGTCCCGGCCGGAGGCGATGAGGTGGCCGAACCCGCTCGACCGGACGAACTCCAGCGCCTCGTCGGGAGCCGCGGCGTCCCATGGATGGATCATCATGCGGTCAAACGTATACCTATCCACCAGAATGCAGTGAAAAGCCCGGTCCGGGAGTGAACCGCATCCCGGGCCGGGCCGAAGACGGGGCGGAGCCGTCAGGCGGCCGACGGCTGCAGGGTGCGCGCCTCGGCGGGGACGACGTCCCCGTAGACCCGCAGGAGCTCCTGGCTGATCCGCTCCCACGAGTAGCGGGAGCGGACGCGGTCGGCCCCGGCGAAGCCCAGCGCCGTCCGCCGCGTCGGGTCGGCGAGCAGTTCGCGGACGAGCCGGGCGGTCTGCGCGGGGCGGTCCGGCGCGACCAGCAGACCGGTCACCCCGTCCACGACGGAGTCGGTGTGCGCGCCCACCGCGGAGGCGACGACCGGCACGCCGCAGGCCATGGCCTCCAGCGCGACGACGCCCGCCGCGGCCTCGCGGGGCAGCGAGACGACCACGTCGGCGCTGCGCATCAGCTTGGGCACGGAGGCGTGCGCGACCTGCCCGAGCAGGGTGACCCGGTCCTCCACGCCGAGCTCCTTGGCCAGCATCATGGCCCGGTGCGCGTCGGCGTCGTGCTCCAGGTCCGCGGCGGCCGGACCGCCGGCGACGAGCAGCTCGGCGTCCGGTACGCCCTCCAGGGCCCGGATCGCGGTCAGCACGCCCTTGCCCTCGGAGAGCGGCCCCACGTGCAGCAGACGGGACCGGGTGCCGCGCGGCGCGGCCGGCCCCTGCCGGCGGAACCGCTCGACGTCGATGCCGCAGGGCACCACGGCGATGTTGCGGCGCGGCACGCCCATCCGGATCAGCTCCGACTCCTCGCCCCCGCATCCGGCGACCACCGCGCCGGCGCGCCGGCTGATCGCCCGCTGCAGCCGGGCCTTCCTGGGGTCGGTGCTCTCGCAGATGAAACCCTGGACGACCGGGATCGACAGGCCGTCCGCGCCCGCGATGGCGGCCAGTCCGGCGGTCCAGGAGCAGGCGTGGACGACGTCCGGACGGTCCTGGCTCCATCGGCGGGTCAGCTCGGTGCCGAAGCCGGACAGGTGGCGCAGGACGTCGTCCTCGGACAGGTCCTCGGCGGGCCCGACCGCCAGGTGCTCCATGGTGACGCCGTGGGCCACGCGCACGCGGGCCTTGCCCGAATCGGAGGCCCTGCGGGTGTAGACGGTGACCTTGTGCTCCTTGCCGAGCTCCCGGGCGATGGCGAGCATCTGGGTGCGCTGGGCGGAGAGGTCGGACCAGTCCTGGGTGGCGGACAGGGCGTCGGAGAAGACGAATGCAATATTCACGGCACACCTCTGGGAGGAGACAGGCATGGAAAGCCAAGGATTCCTTCAGGGGTGCCTGCGTCTTAGGCACTCATCTGTATGCGAGAAACCATACCCGGATCGCCGTCGATGGCAAACCTCCGTATTCCCGGCACCGCCGGGGGACGCCGGGGGACGGCGGCGTCCCGCTCCGGCGCTCCGGTGCCCGTCCCGGGCCGGAAGGCGGCCTCCGCGACGCCGTACCCGCGAGAGACCTACGCCACACGCAGCGCGAGGACCACGACCTCGTCCCAGACCCGGCCGCCGGAGAACGCGTGCCGGTCCTCCTCGACGGTCTTGACCACGGTCGCGGGGGACTGCGAGACGCACCGGGCCAGCACGTCGGCCAGCCGCATCTCGCCGTACGCCTCGCCCTCGTCGTTGCGCGAGGCCACCAGGCCGTCGGAGTAGAAGACCAGCATCTGGCCGGCGGTCAGCGTGAGCTCCTCGTCGAAGGTCTCCGCGTCGGGGGAGATGCCCAGCGGCACGCCGCCCCCGGCGGTGAAGCGCACCGTGCCGTCGGGCCGCAGCAGCGCGGCGGGATGGTGCCCCGCGCTGGCCAGCCTGATCCGCCGCCCCTTGACGAACCCGGCCAGCGCCATCACGAACATGCCGCTGTGCTGCACGGCCAGCGCCTGGTTGAGCTTGCGCAGCGCCTGGCCGGGATCGGACTCCCAGACGCTGAGCACGCGCAGCCCGTTGCGGACCATGGCGCTGACCGAGGCGGCCTCCTCGCCCTTGCCCGCCGCCCCGCCGAGCGCGAAGCCCCAGCCGTCGGCGACGGGGAAGACGTCGTAGAACTCGGCGCCCACCGGGCTGGACCCCGCGTGGTAGATCGCCGCGGCCTCGAACCCGGGGATGTCGGGAAGGCTGCGCGGCACGACGCTGGTGCGCAGGGCGTCGGCGGCCTGCGACCGGTTCTGGAAGCTGCGCCGGGCCCGCACCGCGAGCCCGAGGTGCACGCCGATCTCCTGCAGCACGCCCAGGTCGGCCAGGGAGAACGGCTCGCGGTCGCGCAGCCGTACCAGGGTGAGGGAGCCCGCCGGGCCGTCCTCGCCGCCGATCGGCACGCACAGCACGGAGGCCGCGCCCATCACCCGCAGCAGCGGAGGCCCGTCGCCGGCGCCCCCCAGCAGGTTCTCGTCCTCCACCATCTCGTGCACCACGCCGGAACCGCCGGTCAGCACGTGCGCGATGAGCGGCGCCCGCAGGGGGTTCAGCCCTTCGACCAGGCGGACCAGGTCGGTCACCGGCCGGTCGGAGGGACCGAACACGCACGCACGGCGGGGGCTGCCCTCGCGGACCACGTCGGCGATCACCCAGTCGGCGGCCTCGGCGGCCAGCAGCCGCGAGGCGCGGGTGACGGTCACCGGCTGGCGGAGGCTCTCCTCGTCCAGCAGCAGGCGGGTCATCCGGGACAGCAGCTCCTGGCGGCGCGCGGAGGCCAGGATCAGGGCGGCGTCCGACCGGTCGGCCGGTCCGGGCGGGACCTCGGCGACCTGCGTCTCCAGCGGCAGGATCACGACCGCGGTCATCGCGTGCGGCTCGCCAGGCATCGTCAGCCGCACCAGGGCGAGCTGCACGGTGTGCGCGCGGCCCTGGTGCGCCAGCCGGGTCTGGAACGTCGCCGTCTGGCCGTTCTGCTGCACCGCGGTCAGGTGCGAGCGGAACGCCGCCCGGCGCGAGACGTCGACGAACAGCGGGAACGACCGGCCGATCAGATAGCCGGCCGGGCTGCCCAGCATCCGCGAGGTCTCCGCGCTGATCCGCCGGACCACCCCCGAGCCGTCCAGCACCGCCACCGGCACCGGGAACGTCTTGAACACCTGGCGCAGCAGCTTGAGCTCCCGCTGCGAGCCGTTCTCCCGCTCACCGGAGCGCCGCGGGGTCCTGCGCAGCTCGCGCAGGGCGGCGTCCAGCAGCTCGCGGGCGGTGTCCAGCTCGGCGAGCGCGGCGTCGAGTGTGGAACGGGGGTCCGCGGGGTAGCTGGACCTGGTCTCACGCAGGGACAGGACCCTCGCGGTCAGCGCCTCGAGCGCCTGCTCCAGGGCGGGAAGGCCAATGGGTTCGGTCAATGCTCGTCCTCGTCCAGGGCCGGAGTGGGGGTGTCCCGCTGTAGACGGTACGCCACCCCGCGGGTCTCATCGATGCACGGTCAGGTAGTGGTTAAGTTATCGAAACCCCGGAAGGGATCTCATCACATGGACATGATGACCCCCGTTCTCGCCCGAGATCTCGCCGCCCTCGGCAGGGTGAGCGAGGAGACCTCCAGCGAGAGCGTGCTGTGCGGGCTGACCGCCACCCTCGCGGGCGGCGTGCCCGGCTGCGCGGGCGGATCCGCCGAGCTCTGGCGGGACGAGCGGCTGGTGGTCTCGGCCTCGCACAGCGAGCTCGTCGTGCTCGTCGACAGCGAGAGCGGGCTGGGCCGGGGGCCGTGCGCGGAGGCGCGCTCCACCGGCCGCCACGTGATCGTGCAGGACGTCCTGCGCGAGACCCGCTGGCTCGACTACACCGCGATGGCGGTCCGCTGCGGGGTCCGCTCCGTCCTGGCGATGCCGATCACCGTCGAGCGCGCGGTCCTGGTCCTCGGCCTGTACGGCGTGCGCCCCGGCGTCTTCGCCACCCGGAACGTGACCCCGCTGGCCGAGATGCTGGCCGAGCAGGTGACCGTGGCCCTGGCCAACATGTGGGACTACGACGAGGTCCGGACCGACGCGGCGCAGATGCAGGAGGCGCTGGCCGGGCGCGCCGTCATCGACCAGGCCAAGGGCATCATCATGAAGTCCAGCGGCTGCTCCGCCGAGGAGGCCTTCGACGAGCTGCGCCGGGTCTCCCAGCACCACCAGGTGAAGGTCGCCGACCTGGCCAGGCTCCTGGTCGACGAGCACCAGCGCAGCCGGGGCGGCCGGCCGGTCCGGCCGGACCAGGTGCTCTAGGAGCGCTCCACGCTAGGACCGCTCCGGGACGCGACCGGGGTCGGTCCCGGGGGCCGGGACCGGCCGGGGGAGCGGGCGGACCCGGCGGTCAGGACCGTTCGAACGCCGCCAGCGCGTCGTCGAGCGTGTCGTAGAGCGGCAGCCGCTGGGCCAGGCCGGTGATCCACATCACCTTGGTCTTGGCGTACTCCACCCCGATGAGGGCGAAACGTCCGCCGGCCTGGGTGCTGACCTGCCACTGGTGCACGATGAGGCCGAGGGCCCGCGAGTCCATGAAGGTGACGCCGCCGAGGTCCAGGACCATGTCGATGCCGTGCTCGGCGGCCTCCGCGGCGAGGTAGTCGGCGAACTGGTCCCTGGTCGTGGCGTCGAGCAGGCCCGTCACCCGGATCACGTTCACTCCGCTCACGGTCGCCGACGCCAGGGCCAGGGCTGATCCATCACCGTTGTTCGACACCGTCACCCAGATCCTCCTCGCGGTTCGCATAGCAACCTTACTGTTACCTGGCGGGGAGTAATACTCCCGGAATCTGGGGAATACTCGAGACGAGGTCCAGCAGAGGGCCTCGCCTCGAAACGTGGTCGAGGCGATGCCGTCTGCCCGGATACTGCTCCGCTGGCTTCGGCGCCGCCCGACAGTCATATCAGGGAGCAGCAATGTCTGTTCAGGCACTCGAACTCAACGACATGACCGCCGAGGACCTTCTGGCGGAGATGGTCTCGCCTGAAATCTCTGAATACCGCGCAGAGCGACTGCGTGAGCGCATCGTCGAGATGCACCGCCCGCTGGCGATGGAGATCGCCCGCCGCTACCGCTACCGGGGCGAGCCCCTGGAGGACCTCCTCCAGGCCGCGTACGTCGGTCTGATGAAGGCCATCAACGGCTTCGACCCGACCCTCGGTCACCCCTTCCGGGGATACGCCGTCGTCACGATGACCGGTGAGGTCAAGCGGCACTTCCGCGACCGCACCTGGGCCATCCGCGTGCCCCGCGTCTACCAGGAGCGGCGGGCGGAGCTGAACCGCCTGGTCTCCGACCTGAGCCAGGAGTTCGGCCGCGCCCCGACCGTCGCCGAGCTCGCCGAGAAGATGAAGATCAGCGAAGAGGACGTGCTGCTCACCCTCGACGCCTCCGCCGCCTACAGCGCGCTCTCCCTCGACGCGCCGCTCGGGGCGGACGACGACACGGCCGCTCTGGGCGACGTCATCCCCGACGAGGACGACGCGCTGTCGGTGCTGGTGGACCGGGAGGCGGTCAAGCCCCTGATCGACAAGCTGCCGCCGCGGGAGAAGAACATCCTGCTCCTGCGCTTCTTCGGGAACCTGACCCAGGCCGAGATCGCGGCGGAGTTCGGCATCTCCCAGATGCACGTCTCCCGGATTCTGCGTAAGGTGCTGGACCAGTTGCGCGCCGAACTTCTCGCCGAAGCCTGATTATGACCCTGGTTGCGGGGCAGCTCAGTCGGCGGGAGCCTAGGTGGCATAGAGTGCGTTCCGATGAGTCCCGGGCACTCATGGTGCGGGTGCCACGGGGCGGGGGAGGCGGTTCACGGGTGAACGAGGACGGTGCTCGTCCGGCTCGCTTTCAGGCGGCCGACGACCGGCTTCGGCCTTCCTTCGAGGGCGCGCCGCCCTTCGGCGAGGCGGCTTCCGCGGACGGGTCCCCTCCCGCCGGGGGCGGCTCGGCGCGGATGGCACGGGCCGAACTGGCCTTCTGCCTGCCGGACCTGCCGCAGGTGCGCGAGTTCGCCACCGTGCACGCCCTGCGCAGCGGGATGGCGGAGGAGCGCCTGCCCGACTTCCTGGTCGCGGTGAACGAGGTCGCCACCAACGCCGTCACCCACGGGCATGCCAGCGCCAAGGCGCTGCTGCGGATGTGGGCCGAGGACGGGACCCTCGTCGTGGAGGTGCACGACGAGGGCCGGTGGACCCCCGAGACGACCCCCGGGACCACCCCTCCCGGGCCCTTCGCCACCAGTGGCATGGGGCTGTGGGTGGCCCGGATGGTCAGCTCCGACATCGACTTCCGGACCGGCCCGAACGGGACGGCCGTCACGATGTCCTTCACGGTCTGAGGCCGCCTTTCCGGGTAGGGGCCGGACATGAGTCACATTCCCCGCATCCTGATCGTCGGCGGCGGTTACGTCGGCATGTACACCGCCCTGCGCCTGCAGCGCAGGCTCCGCCGCGGCGAGGCCCGCGTCACCGTCGTCGACGCCGACTCCTACATGACCTACCAGCCCTTCCTGCCGGAGGCGGCGGCCGGGAACATCGAGCCCCGGCACGTCGTCGTCCCCCTCCGCCGGGTCCTGCACAGGTGCGAGATCGTCAACGGCTGGGCGGTCGGCGTCGACCTGCAGGCCCGGACCCTGGAGGTCCACCCGCACCAGGGGCCGCCGCGCACCCTCCCCTACGACATCCTCGTCTTCGCGCCCGGCTCCGTCTCGCGCCTGCTGCCCATCCCGGGCGTGGCCGAGTGCGGCATCGGCTTCAAGACCGTCGAGGAGGCCATCCACCTGCGCAACCACGTCCTGGCCCAGCTCGACCTGGCGGCCTCCACCGAGGACGAGGAGGTCCGCTCCCGGGCGCTGACCTTCGTGTTCGTCGGCGGCGGCTACGCCGGCGTCGAAGCGCTGGCCGAACTGGAGGACATGGCGCGGGACGCCTGCCGCTACTTCCCGTCCGTCGACCCCGGTGACATGCGCTGGATCCTGGTCGAGGCCACCGACCGCATCCTCCCCGAGGTCGGCCCCGACATGGGCCGGTGGACGCTGGAGCAGCTCCGCGCGCGCGGCATCGACGTCCGGCTGAACACCCGCATCGAGTCGGCCGAAGGGGGCCGCGTCGTCCTCGACGACGGCGGGGAGTTCGACTCCGCCACGCTCGTGTGGACCGCCGGGGTCAAGCCCCACCCGCTCGTGCGCGCCAGCGGCCTTCCCCTGGACGACCGGGGCAGGGTCAGGGCCACCGCCGAGCTGACGGTCGAGGGGCATCCCGCCGTCTTCACCGCCGGCGACTGCGCCGCCGTACCGGACCTGACCAAGCCCGGGCAGACGTGCGCTCCCAACGCCCAGCACGCCGTACGGCAGGCCCGGACGCTGGCGGACAACGTGGTGGCCGCCCTGCGGGGCACGGAGCGCAAGGCCTACCGGCACGCCTACGCGGGATCGGTCGCCAGCCTGGGCCTGCACCGGGGCGTGGCCCAGATCTACGGCCGCAAGCTGCGCGGCTTCCCCGCCTGGTTCATGCACCGGACCTACCACCTGTCACGGGTGCCGACCTTCAACCGGAAGGTGCGGGTGCTGATCGACTGGACGCTCGCCCTGTTCTTCCGCCGGGAGATCACTTCGCTCGGCGCGCTGTCCGACCCCCGCAAGGAGTTCGAGTTCGCGGCCCGCCCGGAGTCCCGCATCCCGGAGCGGGCGGAGCGCCCGGTCCGGGAAGGGCGGCCGGGACCGCGGGCCGCGGAGGAGCGGTCCGGCTCCCCGGCCCCGGCCGAGCGCCGGTGAGATCCGCCCGCCCGTACGAGGAAAGCCATCGATGAGATCCGGCCTCCCGCGCAAGGGAAGCCGCCGGTGAGATCCGCCCGTCCGCACGGGAACGGGAAGGGGCGCCGCCCCGCGAGGGCGGCGCCCCTTCCCGTTCCCGTGCTCGGTCTGTCCTCGTCCCGGTTCCCGCCGGGGCGGGCTCACCTCCTGCGCCGCCAGCCTCCGCCGCGCCAGCCGGCGGTGCCGACCCCGGCCTGGTGCAGGGCGAGGAGCAGGAGTCCGAGCAGGATGAAGGTCGTGCCGGTGATGCCGGCCCCGAGCCGGGCGCCGATCAGATCGAGCAGAAGGCCGAGACCGAACACGATGGCGGCGGCGATCGCAAGCATGGGTCACCTCTTCCCGGACGACATGGGGGACACCGGCGACGGAGCGGACGCGCCGCCGGACGCGGTGGACGGAGCCGACAGCTCCAGCAGCTGCTCCAGCACCGACCGGTAGTCGCGCAGGGCCGTACGGAGCAGCTCGGTGTCGGCCTGCTCGGCGTTCTTCCAGCGGCTCTGCAGATCGGAGGCCCGGGCCTCCAGCGCGGAGCGGATCGCGGTCGTCATCTCGTCCAGGAGCGAGTCGGCGCGCTCCACGGCCCTGCGCGGGTCGTCCACGAAGCCCACCTGGACCTCCTGCCAGCGCCGCCGTACGTCCTCGGGATCCTCGTCGAGAAGCGAGAGGCGGGTGGAGGACCGCGGCGCGGAGGGCTCGGGGACGGGGGTGCTCCCGTGGGGCGGGCCGTCGGGGGCCGGAAGGGTGGAGGCCGTCCGGTCTCCGGCCGCGCCGTCCGGAACCGCGGCGTACTCGGCGCCGCTGTGGGCCGGATCCGGGCTCGCGGCGCGCGCGCCGGACGCCGCCGAACCGGCGGCCACGGCGCGGTCGGCGTCGGTGGCGGGCGGTTCGGCGTCCGGCAGGTCACCGGGCCGGCCGACGGGCGCGTCGTCGTGGGCCGTACCGGTCCCGGAGGGTCCGTGGGCCGCACCATCGTGGGCCGCACCGGTCCCGGAAGGCACCGCGTCGGCGCGCTGGGGAGGCACCAGGGGTCCGGTGTCGCTGAGCCCGTCGTCGTGGCGGTTTCCGCGGCCGTCGTCGCGCGGGTGGACCAGGCGGTCGGCGATGCGCTCGGAGGTGCGGCGGTCTGAGTCTCGGTCGGATCGGTCGTTCATACGGGTCACCGTCCTCAGGGGGATTGGGGGTCTGTGATCCTCAGTCGGTCCGCGTGTCGTCACGGGCCTGTCCGGAGCGCGCCTCCGCGTGCCGGGGGGAGCGGTCGGGGGAGGGGCGCTCCCCGGAGGAACCTTCCCGGGGGGAGCCGTTCCGCGGAGAGTCGTTCCGGGAGTCGTTCCGGGAGTCGTTCCGGGAGTCGTTCCGGGGGGAGCCGTCGTTCGAGCCGCGGGATCCGGGGGCCTCCAGCAGCTCCTCGAACAGGGCGCGGTAGTGCACCATGGCCTGCCGGAGCTCCTCGGTGGAGGCCGCCTGGCGGACCGCGCGGCCGCTGATCTCATGGGCCTTGCGGTAGTGGTCGAGGGTGCGGCCGTGGGCCACCGACAGGTCGGCGATCCGCTGCTCGAAGTCCTCGGTCGGATAGCCCCGGTCGGCCATCACCGAGGTCACCAGCTGGTCGGCCTCGGTGACCGAGAAACCGGGGGCGTCCACGAAGCGCTCCTGGACCTCGGTCCACTTCTTGGCGTAGGCCTGGCGCGCCTCGGGGCTGAGCGGGCGGATGTCCAGGGAGTCGAAACGCTGCTCGCGGGCGAGGAGCTCCTGCTCGGCCTCGCGCCGGTTCTCGCGCTCGCGCACGGTCCGGTCGTACTCGGGGCCGAACCGGTCGCGGAGCCGGTGCCGGCGTCGTTGCCGCAGTACGGCGTAGCCGATTGCGACGATCGCCACCACCGCGACCACGACGGCGGCCACCCAGGCGAGGGTATCGGCGGACATGTGGGCCTCCGGTCGGTTGTGTCAGCGGTTGCTTTCGTGCGCTGCCCCGAGGGGCCGCCTCGAAACCGCCGACGAGACCGGGGAATCCGCCGACGAGGCCGGGGGATCAAGGCTCGGGGCGACCGTCGGGCAGGGCTCTGCGGGCCTCGGCGAGGACCGCCCCGACGAGGGACTCCCCGGATGCGGCGGCCGGGACCTCCCGGAATCCGAGCTCCGGGTCGTAGGCGACGTCCAGCCCCGCGGCGACCAGCCGGTCGGCCCAGCGCAGAGCCGTGTTGAGCTTCTCCGGCGGGATCGTGCGGCCTTGGGCGACCGACGACAGGTTGCGCAGGTTCGTCGCCGGGCCGGACTGCGTGTGCGCGCGGTTCAGCTTCCACGGGATCGCGCGGGAGTGGTCGAGCATCGGCTTCGACAGCCCCGCGGCCCGCTTGGCCTGCAGGATGCCGGACTCGCTCACCCCGAACCGCGCGGCCAGCTCCGCGTTCGACAACCCCTGCCCGGCCAGCCGCCGCAGCTCCTCCTGGTCGATCAGCGCCCTGCGCCCCACACGCCCCGCCCTTCAGTCGATCACTTCGCCCGGTGAACGCCTCGGCGTGCACATGTCCACTCGATCTGCGCTAAGGTTATGACGTCCGCCCGAGAGGGACGGCCCACAAGGGCCGAACGGACAAACCGGGACGTAGCGCAGCTTGGTAGCGCACTTGACTGGGGGTCAAGGGGTCGCAGGTTCAAATCCTGTCGTCCCGACCACGCTTAGGCTGGTCGGCAAGGGTGTCACCCGAAAGGGAGACACCCTTGCTGCATTCCGGGTGACTACCGCTCCGTTCATCATGGGGCCTCCTTCGTGGATACCCCGGCCTTCAGGCTGGGGAGGAAACGAAGCTCCCGCGTAGCGGGGCAGGGAAAGGCGAATCGCCGCCAGGGCGATTCGGCGTCTACGGCCACCGGCCGAAACCCGCCGCTCACACGGAAACTGATACGATGTGAGGCATGACGCAGCAGGTCAAGCGGGCTTTTAAGTACCGCTTTTACCCCACGGACGAGCAGGCGGCTGAGCTGTCCCGCACGTTCGGCTGCGTCCGCCTCGTGTACAACAAGGCGCTGGAGGAGCGCACGCGGGCCTGGTACGGCGAGCAGCGCAGAATCTCCTACGTGCAGTCCTCGGCGGAGCTCACCGAGTGGAAGAAGAGCGA
>NZ_BMQE01000061.1:0-31941 GCF_014647955.1 Planomonospora antibiotica
GCCACACCCCGTCGCCCTGGGCATCCAGAGCGACTCACTCCAGACAAATCGATCTTAGGGACCCTCTTGAGCGCTACCGCCACCGCATCCCGCCCTGCCCGCCACGCGAACGGAGCCGTCGACGTCGACCCGGTGAAGGACTACCTCCGGCAGATCGGGCGCACCCCGCTGCTGACCGCAGAGCAGGAAGTGGAGCTGGGCAGGCGCATCGAGGCCGGCGCGCTCGCGCAGGAGCGCCTCGACGCCGAGGGCGGGGGACCGGCTCCGGCCGAGCGGTGGGAGCTGGAGCGGCTGGCCGCCGACGGCCGCCGCGCCAGGGACCGCATGGTCGAGGCCAACCTGCGGCTGGTCGTCTCGATCGCCAGGCGCTACGCCGCCGCCGGCGGGATGCCGCTGCTGGACCTGGTCCAGGAGGGGACCATCGGGATGATGCGCGCGGTGGAGAAGTTCGACCACCGGCGCGGCCTGAAGTTCTCCACCTACGCCACCTGGTGGATCAAGCAGGCGATCGGCCGGGCCCTGGCCGACCAGAGCCGGACGGTCCGCCTCCCCGCGCACGTCGTCGAGGTCCTCAACCGGGTGAACCGCGCCCGGCGCGCGATGCGGCAGCACCTGGGCCGGGAGGCCACCTCCGAGGAGCTGGCGGCCGAGCTGGACCTGACCCCGGAGAAGGTCGAGGAGCTGCTCCGGCACGCCCGCGAGCCGGTCTCGCTGCACACCCCGGTCGGCGACGACGACGGCGCCGAACTGGGCGACCTCATCGAGGACGACGCGCAGGACCCGGCCGACGCGGTGGTCTCCTCGTCGCTGCGCGGGCAGCTGGACGCGGCGCTGGAGACCCTGACCGAGCGGGAGGCGGACGTGATCTCCCTCCGGTACGGCCTGGCCGACGGCGAGACCAGGACCCTCGAGGAGATCGGCAGGAGGCTCGGCGTGACGCGCGAGCGCATCCGCCAGATCGAGTCCGCGGGCATGCGCAAGCTCCGGCACCCCGCCCGCACCCGCGCCCTCGCCGGCCTCCTGTCCTGAGCGCACCGCCGTACGGCTCGCGACGGGCCGGGACCTCCCGATCCGCCGCGGAGCCGAAGATCATTTAGAGTGTGGAACGCCGCGGCGGCTCCGGAGACCGGAGCCCTCGCCCGGCTCACCCTCACCGAAGACCGGTCCCCGCCCGCCCGGCTCCGGGGCACCCGCACGGAAGAACAGGTTCCCGCATGTCATCGACGATCCCCGACCCCGGCCTCGTGCACCCGCTGGCCGAGCACCCGCGCGTGGTGCTGCTCAAGCCGCTGGTCAAGGACCCGCGCATCGAGGTGGGCGAGTTCACCTACTACGACGATCCGGACGACGCGACGTCGTTCGAGACGCGCAACGTCCTGTACGCCTACGGTCCGGAGAAGCTGGTGATCGGCAAGTACTGCGCGATCGCCTCCGGCACCCGCTTCCTCATGGCGGGGGCCGAGCATCCCACCATGGGCGTGTCCACCTTCCCGTTCACCATGTTCGGCGGGAGCTGGACCGAGGCCACGCTCGACCTGGTCACCGGCATGCCCAGCCGGGGCGACACGGTGGTGGGCAACGACGTGTGGTTCGGCTACGGGGCCACGGTCATGCCCGGTGTGCGGATCGGCGACGGCGCGATCGTCGCGGCGGGCGCGGTGGTCACCGCCGACGTCCCGCCGTACACCATCGTGGGCGGCAACCCGGCCCGGCCCATCCGCACCCGCTTCGCGCCGGAGGACGTGGCCAGGCTGCAGCGCGCCGCCTGGTGGGACTGGCCGGTCGAGCTCGTCACCAGGCACGTCCGCACCATCATGGCCGGGACCCCCGCCGAGATCGAGGCCGTCGCGGAGCGGGAGCTCCCCTGAGGAGAACGGCTCCCCGGCCGGCCTCGGTCGCGGTTCGGGTCTCGGTCGCGGTTCGGGTCTCGGCCCGGGTTGCGGTCCCGGTCCGGGCTCCGGGCCGTGACCCGGCCCCGGCCGGCTCACCCCCGGGCGGCGACGAACGCCTCCACCGCGCGGTCGACGTCCTCGGCGGAGTGGGCCGCCGAGAGCTGGACGCGGATGCGGGCCTGGCCGTGCGGGACCACCGGGTAGGAGAAGCCGATCACGTAGACGCCCCGGTCGAGCAGGCGCTCGGCCATCGCGGACGCCTCCGCCGCGTCCCCGATCATCACCGGGACGATCGGGTGGTCGCCCGGCAGGATGGTGAAGCCCTCCTCGGTCATCCGGGTGCGGAAGCGCGCGGTGTTGGCGCGCAGCCGCTCCCGGGCCTCGCCGGAGCCGCTGACCAGGTCCAGGACGCGCAGCGAGGCGGCGGCGATCACCGGTGCGAGGGAGTTGGAGAACAGGTAGGGGCGCGAGCGCTGGCGGAGCAGCTCGCAGATCTCCCTGCGGGCCGCCGTGTAGCCGCCGCTCGCCCCGCCGAGGGCCTTGCCGAGCGTGCCGGTGATGATGTCGACCCGGTCGCGCACGCCGAACAGCTCGGGGGTGCCCGCGCCGCCCTCGCCGACGAAGCCGACCGCGTGCGAGTCGTCGACCATGACCATGGCGCCGTACCGGTCGGCCAGGTCGCAGATCTCGTCCAGCGGGGCGACGTGGCCGTCCATGGAGAACACGCCGTCGGTGACGATCAGGCGGCGGCGGGCGTCGGCGGACTCCTTGAGCCGGGCCTCCAGCTCGGCCATGTCCCGGTTGGCGTAGCGCAGGCGGCGGGCCTTGCACAGCCGGATGCCGTCGATGATGCTCGCGTGGTTGAGCGCGTCGGAGATCACTGCGTCGCGGTCGTCGAGCAGCGTCTCGAAGACGCCGCCGTTGGCGTCGAAGCAGGAGCTGTAGAGGACGGTGTCCTCCTGGCCGAGGAACGCCGCGAGGCGCGCTTCCAGCTCCTTGTGCACCTCCTGGGTGCCGCAGATGAAGCGCACCGAGGCCATGCCGAAGCCCCAGCGGTCCAGCGCCTCCTTGGCGGCGGCGATCACCTCGGGGTGGTCGGCCAGGCCCAGGTAGTTGTTGGCGCAGAAGTTCAGCACCTCGCGGGGCCCGCCGGCCGCCCCGGCCCCCGGCACGGCCACGCCGTCCGGTACGGCGCCGCCCCCCGGGGCCGCGCCGCCCGTGCCGCCCGCGACGGCGATGCCGGCGCGCTGCGGGGTGGTGATGACCCGCTCGGGCTTGAGCAGGCCGGCGGAGGCGATCTCGTCGATGGTCGCGCGCAGGTCGTCGCGGACGTTGTCGAACATCAGGCGGTCCAATCCATGATGATCTTGCCGGTCTTTCCGCTCGCGGCGGTGTCGAAGGCCGCGTCGAAGTCGCGGTAGGAGAAGCGGTCGGTGATGACGGGGGAGAGGTCGAGGCCCTTCTCCAGGAGCACGGACATGGCGTACCACGTCTCGTACATCTCCCGGCCGTAGATCCCCTTGAGGGTGATCATCGAGGTCACGATCGTCGCGAAGTCGACCGCGAACTCCTCCGCGGGCAGGCCCAGCATGGCGATCTTCCCGCCGTGCGTCATGTTGGCGATCATGTCGCGGAGCGCCTGGGGGTGCCCGGACATCTCCAGGCCCACGTCGAAGCCCTCGCGCATGCCGAGCTTCTCCACGCCCTCCGCGATCGACGTCTCGGTGGCGTTCAGCGCCAGGGTGACGCCGATCTTGTCGGCGAGGGCGAGCCGCTCGGGGCTGAGGTCGGTGATGACGACGTTGCGCGCGCCGACGTGCGTCGCGACCGCCGCGGCCATCAGCCCGATCGGCCCCGCGCCGGTGATCAGCACGTCCTCGCCGACCAGCGGGAACGACAGGGCGGTGTGCACGGCGTTGCCGAACGGATCGAAGATCGCCGCCACGTCGGGGTCCACCGGCGTGCGGTGCACCCACACGTTGGAGGCGGGCAGCACGACGTACTCGGCGAAGGCGCCGTCGCGGTTCACCCCGAGCCCGATCGTGTTGCGGCACAGGTGCCGCCGCCCGGCCATGCAGTTGCGGCACCTGCCGCAGACGATGTGCCCCTCGCCGCTGACCAGGTCGCCGACCGCGATGTCCTCGACCCCCGGCGCCACCTCCACGACCTCGCCGCAGAACTCGTGCCCGACGACGAGCGGCGTGCGCAGCGTCTGCCGCGCCCAGGCGTCGAAGCTCCGGATGTGCAGGTCCGTGCCGCAGATCCCGGTGCGCAGCACCCGGATCAGCACCTCTCCCGGCCCCGCCTCGGGCTCGGGCACGTCCGTCAGCCACAGGCCCGGCTCGGCCCGCTCCTTGACCAGTGCTTTCATCCCAGGTCCCCCCCTCACCTTCCGACCCTACGCACTGTGCCGGGCCGCCTACCGCGGTGTCCATCGCGCTTTTCTTAACCCGGGCAACAGCCTGGCTTCACGCCGGGGGAGGGCCGTGCCGTACGGCGGGCCGCCGCGGCCGTACGGCCGGGATCACGCCGAGGTCCGCCGCCGGAAGAGCACGGCTGCGGCCGGGACGCCGACGAGCACTCCGGCGCAGAGCCAGGCGGCGGCGATCCACCCGGCGTCGCCCACGGGCCGGTCCAGGAGGAGCGCGCGCAGCGCCTCCACGACCGGGGTGACCGGCTGGTGCTCGGCGAAGCTCCGGAGCGGGCCCGGCATGGTCTCCGCGGGGACGACGCCGTCCGAGACGTACGGGAAGAACATCACGATGAAGCCGAACACGCCGGCGGCCTGCGAGGAGCGGACGAGCAGCCCCCAGGCGACCGCGAGCGCCGAGACCGCCAGCACGTACCCGGTGACGAGGGCCAGCACCGGCGCCCAGTCGGCAGGGGCGGCATGCGGCCGGAACCCCAGGGCGACCGCCACGGCCAGGGCGATCGCGGTGGCCAGCACGTTGCGGAGCAGCGAGGCGGCGACATGGCTCGCGGGCACCGTCCAGCCGCCGATGGGCAGGGTGCGGAAACGGTCGATCATGCCCTTGGTCATGTCCTCCGCGACGTTCACCGCGGTCAGCGCGGCGCCGTACCCGCCGGCCATGAGCAGCACGGCCGGGACGACGAAGTCGATGTAGGCCAGCCCGCTGGATCCGGTGGTGATCGCCCCGCCGAAGACGTAGACGAACAGGATCATGATGATCACCGGCAGGGCGATGTTCACGATGAGGGCGTCGGGGGTGCGCACCTCGTGGCGGAGCGCGCGGACGACGAGGCGGCGCAGGTCGCCCGCCGCCGTGCCGCGCGAGGTGTCCGGTCGCAGGTCCGCGCCGGCGGGCGCCGTGGTGGCGGTGCTCATGCCGCTGCCTCCGTGAGCTCGAAGAAGACGTCGTCCAGGGTGGGGGTGCGCAGGCCGACCCGCTCGACGGCGATGTCCGCCCGGTGCAGCAGGTCCAGCGTGCGGCGCAGGTGGTCGGGGCCGTGGGAGGCGAGGGCGACCTCCCGCGCGGCCGCGTCGAGGCGGATCCCGGTCCCGCCCTCCGCGCCCGCGGACAGGGCGGCGCCGGCCCGGGGGACGTCCTCGCGCCGGGTCAGGCGCAGCTCCAGCCGCTCGGCGCCCACCTGGCGCTTGAGCGCGGCCGGGGTGTCGTCGGCGACGATCCGGCCGCCGTGGATCACCGCGATGCGGTCGGCGAGCCGGTCGGCCTCCTCCAGGTACTGGGTGGTCAGCAGGATGGTGGTCCCCGAGGCGAGCAGCTCGCGGATCACCGCCCACAGCTCCGCCCGGCTGCGCGGGTCGAGGCCGGTGGTGGGTTCGTCGAGGAAGAGGATCCGGGGGGTGGCGATCATGCTCGCGGCCAGGTCGAGCCGGCGGCGCATCCCGCCGGAGTAGGTCCCGACCAGGCGGTCCGCGGCGGCCGCGAGGTCGAAGCGGTCGAGCAGCCCGGCCGCCCTGCGCCGGGCCTCGCGCCGGCCCAGGTGGTACAGGCCGGCGAACATCTCCAGGTTCTCCTTCCCGGTGAGCAGGTCGTCCACGGTGGCGTGCTGGGCGGTCAGGCCGATGGCGCGCCGTACGGCGGCGCCGTCGCGGACGACGTCGTGGCCGCCCACCGTGGCGGCGCCGCCGTCCGGGGCGAGCAGCGTGGTCAGGATCCGGACCGTGGTGGTCTTGCCCGACCCGTTCGGCCCCAGCAGGGCCAGCAGCGAGCCGGCCGGAACGGTCAGGTCCACCCCGCGGAGCACGTCCGCGGGGCCGAAGGACTTGCGCAGGCCGCGGGCGTGGACCGCAGGACCGTCCGGAGGCGTTTCTTCTGTGTGCGTTGTACTGTGTATCTCATACATGGTTATACGTATACCACGTACACAGTTTTCTGGTCGACTTTCGCGTTCCCGGAACCGGCGGGGGCGCGGGATGCGGCATCCTGGATCGGCCGGGCGGCCGGACCGGGCCGGCCGGGTGGCGAAGGGAGAGGAGCGCGATGGCGCGGGAGCAGGGGCGGGCGCTGCCCCCCGTCCTGGCGCGGATGTGGGGACGCGAACCGGTGTCGAACCGGGGCCCCCGGCCGCGGCTGGACCTGGCGACGATCGCCGCCGCCGCCGCCGGGATCGCCGACGCCGAGGGGCTGGCGGGCGTCTCGATGAGCAGCGTCGCCGCCCGGGTGGGCGTGACGACGATGGCGCTGTACCGGTACGTCGGGAGCAAGGACGAGCTGCTGATCGCCATGGCGGACGCGGTGATCCCCGAGCCGCCCGATCGGGGCGGGCTGTCCTGGCGCGACTATCTGGCCGTCTGGACGCGGGCCAACCGCGACTTCCTGCTCGCCCACCCGTGGATGCTCTCCCTGGAGCGGCTCTCCCCTCCGATGGGCCCGCGGAGCATGCGCTGGCTGGATCGGGGACTGGCCGCGCTCGCGGACACGGGGCTGGACGAGGGGGAGAAGATCAACGCGGCGACCGCCCTCACCGGCTACGCGCTGTCCGACACCGCGCTCGTGTACGGGATGAGCAGCGGGAACCGTCAGCTCGAGGAGGCCGGGACCACGGGCGCCGCCGACTACGGCGAGGTGCTCGCCGAGGTCCTCGACCCGGAGGACTACCCCGCTCTGGCGGCGGCGGTGCGTTCCGGCGCCTTCCGCGGAGCCGAGGGCTGGACGGAGGACGCGGACTTCCGCTTCGGCCTCGACCTCCTGCTCGACGGGATCGAGGCGATGATCGCCCGGCGGGGGTAGCGGGACCGGCGGGTGAGCAGGACGGCGGGCGTAGCGGGACCGGCCGGAACGGGGAGAAGGCCCCTCCCGAGAGCGGGAGGGGCCTTCTCTTCGGATCGGCCCGGTGGGCCGGACCGGCCGCTGGGGAAGGGGGCGCGGCCGGTGCGGGAAGGTCAGCTCGTGGGGAAGTCGTCCGCGGTGCGGATGCGGTCGCGGATGTATACGCCCGACGGGTTGAGCGCCCCGGTGCCCGCGAAGGCGCCGGCCGAGCAGGTGCCCGGCTTGAAGGCGGCGCTGCTCTCGGGGGCGTCGGAGTAGGTCCAGTTGGCGTAGCCGATCTTCAGCTGGTCCAGCATGTCGATCCACGCGGCGGTGCTGGCGAGGTCGACCTCGCCGTTGCCGCTGGCCGTCACGGTGCCGAACTCGGAGACGAACAGCGGGAGCTTCGCCGCGGCCCGGCTCACCACGGCCCGGTAGTTGTCCTTGTGCGAGGCGGCGTAGAAGTGGAAGGCGTACATGATGTTCTTGGCGTTGACCGGGTTGTTCACGATCTCGGTCTCGTTGGAGCCCTCCGAGACGCCCAGCGACGACCACGCCCGGGTGCCGACGATGACCACCGCGTCCGGGTCCGCCGCGCGGATCACCGGGATGACCTGCTCGGCGTAGCTCTTGATCGAGGCCCAGCTCACCCCGTTGGGCTCGTTGGCGATCTCGTAGATGACGTTGTCCTTGCCCGCGTTGCGGGCGGCGACCGAGGCGAAGAAGGTCTTCGCCCGGGCCAGGTTGTGGTTGGGGTCGCCCGGCGTCAGCGTGTGGAAGTCGATGATCGCGTACATGCCGCGCGCGGTGGCCATGTCGACGTACTTGTTCACCTGCTCGGTGAAGGCGGCCGGGTTCGTCTCGTACCCGCCCTCCTGCACGTACATGGCGACCCGGAACAGGTCGGACTTCCAGTCGTTGGCCAGCGCGTCCAGTGAGGCGTCGGTGTAGCACCTGGGGAACCACTGGATGCCGTGGGTGCTCATGCCGCGCAGCTGGACCGGGCGGTTGTACCGGTTGCAGAGGTGGACGCCGCAGACGCGCAGCTTGCCGTTGATCCCGACGGGCGTGCCGGTGGCCGGGGCCTTCGTCGGGGTCGGGGTGGGCGTCGCCGTACGGGTCGCGGTCGGCGTCGGCGTGGGCGTCGCCGTCCGGGTCGCCGTGGGCGCCGGGGTGGCGGTGCGGGTCGCGGTCGGCGTGGGGGCCGCCGTGGCGGTGCGGGTCGGCGTCGGCGCGGCGGTGGCCGTGCGGGTGGGCGTCGGCGTGGCGGTCGGCGGCGCGGGCGGCCTGGTGGCGGTGTCGTTGCAGGTGACGCCGTTGAGGGTGAACGTCGTCGGGATCGGGTTGCCGCCGGTCGTGCTCCCGGTGAACCCGATCTGCGCCGAGGCGCCGGAGGCCAGCGACTTGTTGTAGCTCACGCTGCCGGCGGTGACGGCGGTGCCCTTCTGGTCGTAGACCGCCGACCAGCCGTGCCCGACCTTCTGGCCGGAGCTCGGGAAGGAGAAGCCCAGCTTCCAGCCGTCGATGGCGCCGCCGAGGTTCTTGACGGTGATGTTGGCGCTGAATCCGCCCGGCCAGCTGCTGGTGGTGTAGGTGACCGCGCAGCCGGGGGCGGCGGCCGAGGTGGCGGCGACGGCCGGTGCGGTCGTCAGCGTCCCCAGCGCGAGCGCGGCGGCGCCGGCCATGAGGAGGGCGCGACCGCGGCGCGGGCGTGCGGGATATTTCACGACGGTGACCTTTCGCGTTCTGGTCCGGCTCCGGCGAGCGGAGCCGGCGCCGCTCCGGGCGCCCCGCCCCGCTCAGCCTCATCACAGGCCGGAGGAAGGTCGCGGCTCCCGGCAGGAGTGCCGGGAGCCGCTAAGTCCGGTGTGATTTTTACCGGTTTGCGCGACATGTGGCATATCGACGCTGACGCGAATGATGGTGAGGCCCATGGCGGCGATCCACCGGGACCCGCATCGTCCCTGCTCAGCCGTTACCAGCCGGTATGCACCGTCGGCTTCCCCGCCGATGAAAGTTTCATCGGCCCCCACCCGGCCGGCAGCCGTCGTTCCCCTGCCCGGCCCCGGCCGGGACCGCCTGGAGGGGCGCGCGCCCGGCCGGGGCCGCGTGCCCTGACCGTGCCCTACGGGGACCGCGTGCCCCTGCCGGGACCGCTGCGTTCCCTACCGGGACCGCTCCTCCCGCACGGGCCGCTCCTCGGTGAGGTGGGAGAGGGCGTCCGGGGTGACGGGGCCGGGGCCGAGCTGGCGGGGGCCGGCGGAGGGGTCGGCGTCGGCGGCCTCCGCCACCGCCTCGGCGGCGGCCTGCTGGGCCTCCGCCGCCTCCTGCCGGGCCACCTGCCGCACCTCTCCGTCGTCCTGCCGCGCGGCCCGGCCGTCGCGGGACGGCGCCTCGCGGGTGGCGGGAGAGGCGGGCAGCGCCTCGGTGAAGGCCCGGGAGACGCTCTGCAGGGCGGAGGTGACCTCGCCGGGGATGACCCAGAAGGTGTTGCCCTCGCCCTTGGCCAGCTCCGGCAGCACCTGGAGGTACTGGTAGGCGAGCAGCTTGGGGTCGGGGTCGTTGCGGTGCACGGCCTGGAAGACCTCGTCGATGGCCTGGGACTGGCCCTGGGCCTTGAGGATGGCGGCGCTGCGCTCGCCCTCGGCGCGCAGGATGGCGCTCTGCTTGTCACCCTCGGCGGTGAGGATCTGGGACTGGCGCTGGCCCTCGGCGGTGAGGATGGCGGCGCGCTTGTCCCGCTCGGCGCGCATCTGCTTCTCCATCGCGTCCTTGATGCTCTTCGGCGGGTCGATGGCCTTGATCTCGACTCGGTTGACCCGGATGCCCCACTTGCCGGTCGCCTCGTCCAGCACGCCCCTCAGCTGGCTGTTGATCGTGTCGCGGGAGGTGAGCGTCATCTCCAGGTCCATCGAGCCGATGACGTTGCGGAGCGTGGTCACCGTGAGCTGCTCGATCGCCTGGATGTAGTTGGCGATCTCGTAGGCCGCCGCACGCGGATCGGTGACCTGGAAGTACAGCACGGTGTCGATCTCGACGACCAGGTTGTCCTCGGTGATCACCGGCTGGGGCTGGAAGGAGACGACCTGCTCGCGCAGGTCGATCATCGGGTAGACCCGGTCGATGTACGGGATCACGAAGTTGAGGCCGGGTTTGAGGGTGGTGTGGTAGCGGCCGAGCCGCTCGACGTTCCTGGCCCGGGCCTGGGGCACGATCCGCACGGACTTCGTGACGGTGAACACCGCGAACAGGACGATGAGCACACCGACGATCAGCAGCGGGTCCATCACTACTCCCTGGGGTAGACGAGCGCGGTCGCGCCCTCGATCTCGATGACGTCGACGGAGGCGCCGGCCGGGATCACCAGCGTCTCGTCGTAGGCCCTGGCCGACCACTCCTCGCCGCCGATGTGGATCCGGCCGTCCCGGCCGGTCACCTCGCGGGTCACGTAGGCGGTCCTCCCGACGAGGGCCTGGACGCCGAACCGCTGGTCCGGCGGGGGCGGCCGCAGGTGCCGCCTGGCGACGGGCCGGATCAGGACCACTCCGGCGACGAGGGACCCGGCGAAGGCGATCAGCTGCAGCGGGACCGGCAGTCCGAGGAGCGCCGCGGCGGAGGCGAACAGCGCCGCCCCGCCGAGCAGGCCGAGGGCGGCGGTCAGGGTGAAGATCTCGGCGACGCCCAGCACCACGGCGAGGATCAACCAGATGAGCCAATCATCCATGTTCCGGCCCTCCTGCCCTGCCAACGACTCCGGTGTCCAGCGGGTTCCCGCTTCCACCGTATGTCGCCGCCGGCCGCGCTGTCAGCGCCCGTACGGCGGGCCGTACGGGCGCGCTCCCGCACCGGGCCCCTGGGGCCGCACGGGGCGGTCAGAGGCTGCGGCGGAGGGTGTCGCCCTGGCCCTCGCCGGAGTCGCGCACGAGGTCGTCGTGGAGGGCGCTGCCCTCCAGCCACTCGGCCCAGGATAGCTGCCAGTAGCCCCAGCCGTTGTCCCACTCCAGCTCGCGGTCGGTGCCGCGGATGACGACGGGGTCGCCGCGCAGGGAGTTGGCGTAGAACCAGGCCGCCTGGTCGGGGCGGGCGTTGACGCACCCGTGGCTGACGTTGACCCGGCCCTGGGCCCAGACGTTGTCCTTGGCGTGGATGTACTCGCCGCTGTTCGAGATGCGCACGGCGTGGTCGATCATGACGTCGTAGTAGCCCGGGTCGCCCTTGCTCCGGTTCGGCGAGACCATGCGGACCGGGTTGGCCTTGTCCATGGTCAGGTGGACGCCGCTCGTCGTGGTGTACTCCCTGGTCGTGGCCATGCCCGCGCTGATGGCCATCCGCTGGACGACCTTCCCGTCGCGTTCGACCGTCATCCGGTGGGTCCGGGTGTCGATGAGGCTGGTCTGCCGCCGGCCGACGCCGAACCGCACGCCGTGGTCGGAGGTGCCGTAGACGTCCTTGGCGGCGCGGACCCCGGACAGGTGGGCGACGAAGTCGACCTTCAGCCCGGCGGGCCAGTGGTCGCGGGGGCGGTAGATCACCCGGGTGTCGCCCGCCCAGTGCCAGGCGCCCTCGACCGGCGTGCCGGTGCGCACCTCCAGCGCCCGCTCGACGGAGAGCCGGTCCTTCACCGGGGTGTCGAAGTCGACGATGATCGGCATGCCGACGCCGACCGTCTCGCCGGGCGACGGCGTGACAGAAGTGATCTTGAAGGTCTTCTCGGGGGTGAACGTGCGGAAGGTGCCCGTGGCGCTCGCCCGGGTGTCGCCGGGGCCCGTCGCGGTGGCGCTCACCGCGTAGTCCCGGCCGGGGACCAGGGCGTGGTCGGAGCGCCAGACGGTCCTGCCGGGGTCGAAGCGGCCCGGGACCGGGGCGCCGCCCGCGTAGGCGGCCACCCCGGTCAGCGTGCCCGCCGTGGTGTGGACGGTCAGCCCCCTGCCGGTCGGCGCCCGCCGGGCGCCGGGCGCCGGGTCGATCACGATGGAGGGCGTCGCGGCCTTCTCCCCGGGTGCGTCACCGGTGGTGAACCAGGAGCAGCCCGCCAGGAGGGCGGGGAGCGCCAGGAGCGCGAGGAGGAGGACGGGAAGAGGGCCCGCGGCGCGCCGCATCGGTTCCTGCCTTTGGAGTGCGTGGACGGTCGGCTGCCAAGAGTAGCGCCAGGTGACCGTTCGAGCACGCCAAGTGACAACACGTGCTTACCGGGCGGGCAGGATGGTTCCGGACACCTCCCCGAGGGTGATCAGACCCCCTTCGGGACCCGGCGCGGTGGCGGTGATGGAGACCGTGTCGCCGTCCTCCAGGAAGGCCCGGACCGACCCGTCGGAGAGCTTGACCGGCTCGGTCCCGTTCCAGGTGAGCTCGATCAGCGACCCCCGCTGGCCCGCCTCGGGGCCGGAGACCGTACCGCTGGCGAACAGGTCGCCGACCCGCAGGGACGCGCCGTTGACGGCCATGTGGGCGAGCATCTGGTCGGGCGTCCAGTACATCCCCCGGTACGGCGGGCGGGAGACGACCTCCCCGTTCAGCCGCACCTCCAGGGTCAGGTCGAGGCCCCAGTCCTCGGTCCGCCGCAGGTAGTCCAGCGGCTCGGGATCCTGCTCGCGGCCCGGCACGCGGGCGCCGGCCAGGGCCTCCAGCGGGGTGATCCACGGGGAGACCGAGGTGGCGAAGGATTTACCGAGAAAGGGACCGAGCGGGACGTACTCCCACGCCTGGATGTCGCGGGCGCTCCAGTCGTTGACGAGCGTCACCCCGAAGACGTGGTCGGCGAACCGGCCCGGCCGCTCGCCCAGCGCGGTCGGCGCGCCGACGACGAAGCCGAGCTCCGCCTCGATGTCCAGCTTCGCGGAGGGGCCGAAGACCCCGGCGCCGCGCTGCCCGGACGGCCGGACGACCGGGGTGCCGGAGGCGACGACGGTCCCGGCCCGGCCGTGGTAGCCGACCGGCAGGTGCCGCCAGTTGGGCTTCAGCGGCTCCTCGTCGGGCCGGAACATCCGGCCGAGGTTGGAGGCGTGCTCCAGCGAGCAGTAGAAGTCGACGTAGTCGGCCACCTCGATCGGCAGGTGCAGCTCCACCCGGTCGAGCGGGACCAGGTGGAGCCCGGCGGCGACCGGGTCGGTGGCCAGCTTGCTCCGGATCAGCGCCCGGGTGTCGCGCCAGGCCGTCGCGCCCCTGGCCATGAAGGCGTTGAGCGAGCCGGTGGCGAACACCTCGTCGTGCAGCGCCTCGGCCAGGTCGAGCACGTGGTCGCCGTACCGGACGCCGACGCGGGGGGGCTCGCCGGGCCGGTCGGTCCGGGTGAAGACCCCGTAGGGCAGGTGGTCGAGGCCCCAGGGGGTTGCGGCCGTCACGCGTTCTCCTTCGCGGGTCGGGTCCCGGTCCCGGTCCCGGTCCCGGTTCCGGGTTCGGGCTTGGGCTCGGGTTCGATCAGGTCGAGGGCCAGCAGGTCCTCGATCGGGGTGGCCGTGTTGCACGAGCCGTACGACACCAGCAGCTCCCGGGCCCGCCGGGCGGCGTCGTCGGGCACGGCCCGCGCCTGCCGGACCAGCTCGCCCACGTCGGTCAGCTTCAGCACCGGCACCGGGTCGCGCCCCTCGACCGCCGCGCAGACCGCCAGGACCAGGTTGACGAAGCCGTGCCGGTCGGTGCCGAGCGCCGGGTCGAAGTGCCGGACCGCGTGGTGCAGCCCGGCGGTGGCCTTGAAGGGGGTGCCGCTGCGGACGCAGTGGGCGATGAAGGCGCCCAGGTCGTGGGCGCTGGGGAAGTCCTCGGGCTCCCGGCCGCCGCAGCGGACCTTCAGCCCGACCCCGTCGGGCAGGTGCACGGGCAGCTGGGCGGGCGTGACCTCGACGAACCGGCGGGCCGCCGAGCCCACCGCCTCCAGCGGGAGCCGCCCGTCCGGCAGCTCGATCCGCCCGGCGGACGTCTCGAAGCGCGCGCCCGGCACCTCGACCAGCTCGACCTCCAGGCCGTCGAGCCGCGGCGGCTCCTCGGTGTCGAGGATCAGCCCGAGCCGGAGCGGCAGGGGCGTCTCCTCCAGGTGGACGCGGAGCACCGGCAGGCGGCTGGCCGGGCAGAGGAAGCGGTGGGTGAGCACCGGGCTGCGCCGTTCCAGGTCGGCCCGGTGCCGCGCCAGCGCCTCGTCCATCGGCAGCGCGGTGGGCGGGAACAGCCCGGCGTCGTCGACGAGATCGTGGAAGAGGTTCACCGCGACCACGTCCAGGCGTAGGCGGGGTCCTCGACCGAGAGCCCGGCGGGGCCCAGGTCGAGCGGGCGGAAGGTGTCGACCATCACGGCCAGCTCGTTGGTGCGGGTGTGCCCCTGCCGCACCGCCTCCAGGACGGCCTCGACGGCGCCCGGCTGCGGGCCGTGGGTGAACCCGGCGGGGTGCAGCGAGACCGAGCCGACGTCGATGCCGGATCCCTTGCGCGCGGTGTAGTCGCCGCCCGCGTAGAACATCAGCTCGTCGGAGTCGACGTTGTGGTGGTTGTACGGGATCGGCACGGCGTCCGGGTGGAAGTCCAGCGGGCGCGGGCAGAAGGAGCAGATCACGAAGTTCGGGCCCTCGAAGGTCTGGTGGACCGGCGGCGGGGCGTGGATGCCCTTCACGATCGGCTCGAAGTCGTTGATGTTGAACGCGTAGGGGTACAGGCAGCCGTCCCAGCCGACCACGTCGAACGGATGGTTGCGGTAGACCAGCCGGGTCAGCCCGCCGCGCGTGCGGACCAGCACCGGGACGTCCTCGCCCTCGGCGGTCAGCGGCTCGGCCGGGGTACGCAGGTCGCGCTCGCAGTAGGGGGCGTGCTCCAGGAACTGGCCGTACTTCGACAGGTAGCGCTTGGGCGGGCGGATGTGCCCGGACGCCTCGATCACGAAGGCCGTCACCCGGCCCTGCGGCACCCAGCGGTGGATCGTGCCGGTCGGGACCACCACGTAGTCGCCCTCGCCGGCCTCGATGGCCCCGTAGGTCGACTCGAACGTGACCCGGCCGCTCGCGACGTAGACGCACTCGTCGCCCATGGAGTTGCGGTAGAGGCCGCTGGGCGCCTCGGTCGCGGCGTACGACATGCGGACGTCGGCGTTGCCCGCGATCAGCCCGCGGCCGGTGACGAGGTCGCCGCCGGCGGGCAGGTCCTGGGTGCGGAAGTGGCGGGGGGAGAGCGGCAGGTTGGGCGTCAGGACCGCGGCCTCGTCGGGCTCCACCGCCTCCGCCTTGACGATCGCCGTGGGCAGGTGGCGGTGGTAGAGGAGCGAGGAGTCGCTGGAGAACCCCTCCTCGCCCATCAGCTCCTCGGCGTACAGCCCGCCGTCGGGCCGCCGGAACTGAACGTGCCGTTTGCGGGGTACCTCCCCTACGACGCGGTAGTACGGCATGCGCTTCTCCCAAGTTTGTCCGATTATCGGACGTAAGCGTCCTCTATACGAACAACCATCCGCCACCGCGCCGGGTGCTGTCAAACGTCCGGGCCGACCCCGCCGACCCCGCCGACCCCGCCGACCCCGAGTCCGGTCCCGGCCCGACCCCGAGTCCGGTCCCGGCCCGACCCCGAGTCCGGTCCCGGCCCGCGTCCGGTCCCGGCCCCGCGTCGGGTCGGGTCGGGTCGGGTCGGCGTGGAGCCGGCGTCGGATCCGTGGCGGGGGCAAGGCTCAGATCGGCGTCTCCCGTGCCGATGGTGAGCGGTGACACACGCTGCGGAGACGGAGGGGATGCCATGGTGACGGTCCTCGTCTGCGCGTTCGCGTTCTCGGCCGTGGTCTCCGCAGCGATGGTCGCCGTCCACCGGCGGAGCCGCGGGAAGAGCCCGCTCTCCGGAGTGAACGCCTTCATGGCGGCGGGCGTCGCGCTGATGTCCGCGCTGGGCGCGGCCCATCTTCTGGCGTCGGTCCCGGCCGTCGTCCGGTCGGCCGCGGTCGTGTCGTCCCTCGCCTCGGCCGTCGTCGTGGCGGCCGTCTTCTGCCTGTCCATGACCGTGGCGAACCGGGCATGGCGGATCTCCCGCCGGACCGCCCTGCTCCTGGCGGTCCAGCCCGCCGCGGTGCTGGGGCTGGCCGTGACCGACCCTTGGCACCACCTGTTCTTCGTCGGTCCGGAGACCGGTCTGGGCGGGGTTCCCGTCCTCGTCCCGGGTCCGGCCTTCCACGCCTGCAAGGTCTACGTCTACCTCCTGCTCGCGGCCGGTACGTGGTCGGTGGTCCGCGCACGGCGGCGGGCGCCCCGGGGCCGGCGGCAGCTGTACGACTGGACGCTGGCCGCGTTCGCGCCGCCCATCGCGGCCGGCGCCGCCGGCATGTCGCTGCCCGTCCCCGCCCCGGACCTCACCGCGCTCGGGCTGGGCCTCTCGGTGCTCATCGCCTACGGGGCGCTGGTCCGGTCGCTACCGGGGCAGATCCAGGTGGCGCACGGGCAGATCCTCGACTCGCTCATCGACGCGGTGGCCGTGATCGACCGGTCGGGCCGGATCCTGAGCCTCAACGCGGCCTGCCGCGACCTGCTCCGCAAGGCCGTACCGGGCCTGCCGGAGCAGCCGGCCGGGATGCCGCTGACCGGCGTCCTGGGGCCGGACTTCGTGCTGACCGAGGACTCCGGCACCGAGCGGACCCTCGTAGACGTCCTGGGCCGGGGCGTCGACATGCGGGTGCGGATCAGCGTGCTGCGGGACCGCCGCGGCGAGTGCATCGGCTGGGCGCTGGTCGGCCACGACATCACCGAGCTCAACCATCGGCGGCGAGAGGCGGAGGAGACCGCCGTACGGCTGCGCGAGCAGCTGAGCACGATCGAGGCGCTCCGCGCCGACCTCGCCGAGCAGGCCGTGCGGGACCCGCTGACCGGGCTGCACAACCGCCGCCATCTGGCCGAGGCGCTGGAGCGCGAGGCGGTGCGGGCCGTCGCGGAGGGCACCCCGCTCAGCGCGGCGATCATTGACGTGGACCACTTCAAGCAGATAAACGACACCTACGGCCACGGCGGCGGGGACGCGGTGCTCGTCCGCCTCGCCCGGCTGCTGGCCGGCGCCGTACGGCAGGGCGACGTGGTCGCCCGCTACGGGGGTGAGGAGTTCGTCCTGCTGCTGCCGGGCGTGACCGAGGAGTCCGCCTGGCGGCTGGTCGAGCGGCTCCGCGAGCGGGCGGGCCGTACCGCGATCGAGGTGGACGGCCGGGCGCTCGCGGTCACCTTCAGCGCCGGCGTCGCCGGGCTGGCGGCGGGAGGGAGCACGGAGGACCTGCTCAGGGCCGCCGACGCGGCGCTGTACGAGGCCAAGCGCCGGGGCCGCGACCGGGTCGAGCGGGCCGGATCCACCCCTTCCGGAGGGCCGGCGGAGACCCCGGCGGCTCCCCCGGACGACCGCCGGTCCGGTCCGGCGCACCTCGCCACCGGCGAGGCGGCCTGAGCGCCGCCCGCGGCCCCGGCTTCTCCCGCTGCTGCCCGGGATGGAGGACCGGATCCCGGGACCGGCTGGGAAGCGTTGTCCGGAGTCCCCTTCTCAGCCGGTCCCAGTCGAGTGATCTCGGTCAGTGGAGGAGAAGGTCCGTCAGGCGGCCGAGGGCCACCGCGGCGGCCACGGCGGCGAGGCCCAGGCCGATCGAGAGCAGGCAGCCCGTTCCGCCGTCCCACCTCTTCCGCGGCGCCGGTTCCCGCTCCGGGCCGAACCAGATCGGCCGGGGCTCGAGCATGAGGAACAGGAGCGCGCCGAGCTGCCCGGCGGTGAACAGCCAGAACCACGCCCACCGGTTGCCCAGCCGCGGCGTCGAGCCGATCATGATGAGGAAGGCGGCCGCCCACGCCGCGCCGACCCACCAGCCGATGCCGCTCAGGGAAGTGTCGAACGGCCAGTCGGGGAGGAAGCCGTTGGCGTCCGAATCGCGTTCCGGCTCGGCGAGCCCGGGCCGGTCCGCGCCGAGATCGCGGTGGAGCCGCTCGACCGAGTAGATCTCCGGGCCGTCGCCCGTCGGCAGGCCCTGGACCCGCCGCCAGACCGGCGACCCCTCCGCCCACGTCAGCTGGTGGACGTCGCCGTCCTGCTCCCGGTAGTCGACGTGGGTGACCCGGCCGGCTCCGGCCGCGGCGCGGAAGTCCTCCAGGGTGCGCTCCGCCGGGGAAGCGCGCAGCGCGGCGACCAGCACACCCCAGAGCAGGAGCGCGAGCAGCGCGATCCGTACGGCGAGGCCCAAGGTCCACCACGGCGTGCGTGCCCGCTCCGGTGTCATGATTCCTTTCTACTCGATCGCTGCTCGCCGGGGCCGCTCCAATCGTCCGGTGGGATCCGGGCCTTCGTCCTTGGCGCGCCGTATGCGGGTGGTCATCGGCGGTCAGCGTTGCGGCGGGCCGACCTCCCACAGGGCTGAGATCGGGAACGCCTTCCTCCGGTCGCCGAAAGAAAGCGGTTCGCTTCCGGTGTAGAGAATGAAACCGGCTTTGAACCGGTTGCCGAGGCGGTCCTCCAGGTGACGGAGTCCTCGGAAATCGTCTCGGCGTATCGTTTCCCCGGCCTTGACCTCGATTCCGATGACTTCTCCGGAAGCGTGCTCCAGCACGATGTCGACTTCGACTTTGTCGCGATCACGGTAGTGGAAGAGCTGCACTGGCTCGTCACACCAGGTGAGCTGGCGGGCGATCTCTCCGATGACGAAGTTCTCCAGCAGTTGCCCTACGGGCGCGGTGGGATCCAACGCCCGCTCCGGGGAGAGGCCGGCCAGTCTGCCGGCCAGTCCGGAGTCGACCATGATCAATTTTGGCGTGGATATGGCTCTTGTCGTCAAGTTGGACGACCATGCGGGGATCCGCTTCGTCACGAACACGAGTTCCAGGAGGTCCAGGTACCTCGACAGGGTTACCCGGGGCATCCCGACGTCGTTGGCGATGGCCTGCACCACGCCCAGGGTGCCCATACGCGCGGCGACTACGCTCAGTAGTCTGCGCATCTCGGCCGGTCGTTCGATGTCGGAGATCTGTCGGACGTCGCGGGTCACCAGATCGGTTATGTAGGACTCGAAGAACCGTGCGCGTCTACGGCCCGTATCGCGGTGCACGGCTTCCGGATACCCGCCGCGTAGAGCTCGTGTCACATAGTCCTTCTTCAGCAGCCGGCTGGGCGTGACGACCAGATCGGCGCCTTGTCGGAACGCCTCGTCGACGAAACCGTCCGGCGCGGAGTCGATCTCTCCCTGTGACAGTGGCCACAACTCGATCGTTTCCGTGCGTCCGGGGAGCGCGTCCGGAAGGTCGCGAAGGTCGAGGAGGCGCGCCGAGCCGGTCAGTATGTAGTGCCCTGGCCGCGGGTCCCGATCCACCTCCCGTTTGATCGGAAGAAGCAATTCGGGGGCGTGCTGTATTTCATCGATGAGGAGTAGTCCATCGTGGCGCACCATCCCCATGGGATCTTCCCGCGCCGCCGTCAGTATGGCGGGATCATCCAAGTAGAGCTCCCTCGAACCGGGAAAGCGTTCGGTGACCAGCCTGGCGAGAGTGCTCTTCCCTACCTGGCGAGCACCGTTCACAACGATCACGCGCGTATCCTCCATGGCCTCCATCACCATGGAATCCGCATGCCTCCTGAAGACCTTCACGTTGCTCATGCTGACGAAGGTAACGCAGATGAGATGAGGTCCGTGGTCGTTCTGCCGGATGGTAGGTGGTCGTTTCGCCGATGGGTACGTGGTCGTTCTGCCGGATGGTAGGTGGTCGTTTCGCCGATGGGTACGTGGTCGTTCTGCCGGATGGTGGGTGGTCGTTTCGCCGCTGACTCGGTTAGCAATCTGCCGCGGATGCATGTGCGATCTGCCGGGGTATGCGTAGGAGGTCCGCCGGAGGGCGCACGGTCGTTCCGCCGTCAGCCCGCGGCCGGAGGAGGTGCCTCCGGCCGCGGGCGGCGAGGGGCGGAAAACCGTTTGTGCGCGGGCGAGGCCGGTGCCTAGCCTGGCCCGCATGTCGCTTCCGTGCCATGGGCCGATCTTCTCCGTTCGCATCCGCCGCAGCCCGGCTCCGGGCCGGTAGGGGGAGGGGACCCGCTTCCTCCTGCGCGTGCCCTGGGCCTCCGAGACCTGTTCATCTCGGACCCGAAAGGGCAACACTGTGGCGCAGTCCTTCGCTCACGGAAACCACTCGCACACCCAGCGCGCCGTCCGCAACGGCGGCGGCCGTACCGGTGGCCGGACGGCCCGCGACCGGGACCGGCGTGTCCTGTCGCAGAACCTCCTGGCCGACCCGGACGCGGTCGCCCGAGTCGTCGAGGCCGCCGGCCCGCACGACCTGGTCCTCGAACCGGGCGCGGGCGAGGGCGTGCTGACCCAGGCGCTCGCCGAGACCTGCGGTCAGGTCGTCGGCTACGAGATCGACCCACTGCTCGCCGGGAAGCTGGCCGCCCGCACTTCGTGCGACGAGCGCATCCGCGTCGTCCGGGGCGACTTCCTGGCCGCCCGCGCGCCGCGCGAGCCGTTCGCGGTCGCCGGGAACATCCACTACGGGATCACCTCGAAGATCGTCGACTGGTGCCTGCGGGCGCCCGCGCTCACCTCGGCCACCCTGGTGACCCAGCTGGAGTACGCGCGCAAGCGCACCGGCGACTTCGGCCGCTGGAGCATGCTCACCGTGCGGACGTGGCCCTGGTACCGCTGGGAGCTGCTGGACGGCATCGGCCGCGAGGCGTTCCGGCCCGTCCCTGCGGTCGACTCCGCGATCCTGCGGATCGAACGCCGCACGGTAGCGCCCGGACAGGCCGCGCTCGGACAGGCCCCGCCTGACCTGCCCGGCTACCGGGACTTCGTCGAGTACGGCTTCACCGGCCTGGGCGGCTCCCTGCACGCGACCCTGCGGCTCCGCCACCCGGCGGACCGGGTCGAGGCGGCCTTCGCCACCGCGGGCGTCGCCCCGGACGCGGTCGTCGCCCACGTCCACCCCGACCGCTGGCGGGTCCTCTACGAGCACCTGCACCGGTGACCGTACCGCCGGGGGCCGTGACGTACTACGGTCCCCGGCCGTGCCCACGGTCACCGACCGCCGTCCCGGTGCACGAAGCCAGGGCGGCAGAGATCCTTTTCCGGGAAGCGCACCGTCGGACCGTTCGGCGGCGGTGCGCTTCCCGGAAAAGGATCACCGATGCCGTCCGTTCGACCGGGATCAGCCGAGGGCGCGGGCGAGGTCGGCGGCGGCGGTGGCGACGCGGGGGCCGACGGTGCCGGGGTCGAGCGGGGTGAAAGCGATCACGCCCACGGACGCCTCCAGCCAGGGGAGGCCGGGGACGGGGGCGGCGATGCCGCGGGCGCCCTCCTGGAGCTGGCCCTCGGTGGCGACGTAGCCGCCGCGGCCGGCGCGGAGGGCGAGGACGGCCCGGCCCGCCGCGCCCCGGTCGAGCGGGTGGCGGGAGCCCTCGCGGTAGGCGACGTGCATGTCGGTCCAGGACGGCTCGACCACCGCGACGGCCAGGCCCTCGTCGCCCTCGGCCACGGTGAGGTGGGCGGTGGCGCCCACCTCCTCGGCGAGCCTGCGCAGGGTGGGCAGGGCGCCCTCGCGGAGCAGCGGCTGCACGGCGCGCGCCAGGACCAGCACGCCGAACCCCAGGTGGACGCGGCCGTCGCCGTCGCGGCGGACGAAACCCTCGCGCTGCAGGGTCGTCAGCAGGCGGTAGACCGCGGGGCGGCTCAGCTCCAGCTCCGCCGCGATCTCGGTCGGGGTCCGCCCCCGGAGCTCGCCGGAGAGCAGGCGGAGCAGGCGCAGGCCGCGCTCCAGGGTCTGCGAGGATTCGGCCGCCATGCCCTCGATTATCGGGGTGGCCGGGCGGGCGCCTCGACGGCGGGGCGGTCCGCCGGCGCCCGGTCCCGCGCAGGGCCGGGCGGGGGTGCAGTGGTGCGGTCGGCGACCGGTTGTCACGGGGTGACAACCGGCGGCCGGGAATGTGCGGGCGCTTGGCAAGAACCGCGCGCGAGGCCTGCCGTAGCTTGCTAGATCCCTGCACTCCGGCGAGGGGACCTTCGAGCATGAGCGAGCCGCTGATCGCCCGGGTCGCGCGGTGGGCGGGAGAGATCCCGGACGCCCCGGCGTACACCTTCCTCGACTACTCCGCCGGCCGTGACGGGACCCGGCACACGCTCTCCTGGTCCCAGGTGGATCTGCGGGCCAGGGCGCTGGCCGTACGGCTGCGCGAGATCGCACAGCCGGGGGAGCGGGCGGCGATCCTGGCGCCGCAGGGGCTGGAGTACGTCGTCGCGATGCTCGGCGCGATGTACGCCCGGGTGGTCGCGGTGCCGCTGTTCGCCCCCGACCTGCCCGGCCACGCCGACCGGCTGGTCCGGGCCTACGCCGACGCCGACCCGGTCTGCGTGCTCACCGCGACGTCCGCGCTGGACGCCGTCCGGGCGTTCATCGACACCGGCTCGGCGCCCCGCCCCAAGCAGGTCGTCGCCGTGGACACCGTCTCCGGCCTGCTCGCCGACGAGTGGGAGCCCGAGCCGATCGGCCCCGGCGACCTGGCCTACCTGCAGTACACCTCCGGCTCCACCCGCGCCCCCGCCGGGGTGGAGATCAGCCACGGCAACGTCACCGCCAACGCCGAGCAGCTCTGGACCGCCTTCCGCGCCGTGCCGCGGGTGTCCACGGCGGCACTGTGGCTGCCGCTCTTCCACGACATGGGGCTGATCGCGACCATCGCCGCGCCGATCGTCGGCGGCAACCGGGCGGTCTTCATGGACCCGGTCGCGTTCGTCATGCACCCGGTCCGGTGGCTGCGGATGCTCGCCGACTACGGGGACGTCTTCACCGGCGGCCCGAACTTCGCCTACGAGTACACCGCGAGCCGCGTCACCGAGGAGGAGAAGGCGACGCTCGACCTGTCGGGGGTGGCGGTCATGCTCAACGGCGCCGAGCCGCTGCGGGCCGGCACGATCGATCACTTCTCCGAGGCGTTCGCCGGGTGCGGGCTCCGCCCCGAGGCGCACACCCCCGCCTACGGGCTGGCGGAGGCGACGGTGTTCGTCACCGCGATGGCCCGCGACCTGCCGCCGCGGACGACGGCGTTCGACCGGGACGCGCTGGCCGCCGGCCGGGCCGTGCCGTACGGCGGGCGGGGCAGGGCCGTCGAGCTGGTCTCCTGCGGGGTGCCGACGGGGCAGCGCGTCGCGATCGCCTCGCCGGACGGTACGGTCCTGCCCGACGGCGAGGTCGGCGAGATCCGGGTCCAGGGGCCGAACGTGGCGCGGGCCTACTGGCGGGACGCCGGGCACAGCGCCGAGGTCTTCGGGAGCGTGCTCCGGGGCGAGGAGGGGACCTGGCTGCGCACCGGTGACCTGGGCGTGGTCCACGAGGGAGAGCTCTACGTCACCGGGCGGATCAAGGACCTGATCATCGTCGACGGGCGCAACCACTATCCACAGGATGTGGAGGCCACCGCACAGGAGGCCGATCCCGCCGTCCGCCGGGACCGCGTGGCGGCGTTCGCCGTACCGGGGGAGGAGACGGAGCGGCTGGTCGTGGTGGCCGAGCGGTCGCGCAGGGCCGAGGGGAGGGACCCGGCCGAGGTGGAGGCGAACGTCAGGGCCGCCGTCGCGCGGGGCCACGACCTGCGGCTGGACGGGTTCGTGCTGGTGGAGGCGGGTGCCGTACCGCGCACGTCGAGCGGGAAGATCGCCCGCCGCGCGTGCGCCCGGGTCTACCTCGACGGCGGGTTCGCGGGCGCCCCGCCCGCTTCCGGCCCCGCTTCCGGCCCCGGTTCCGGCCCCGGTTCGGGCCCCGGTTCCGGCCCCGGTTCCGGCCCCGGTTCGGGTCCCGGTCCCGGTTCAGGTTCGGGTTCGGGTCCCGGTCCCGGTTCAGGTTCGGGTTCGGGCCCCGGTTCGGGGGCGGGGAGCGGAACCGGTCCGGGCTCCGCGTCCGGGACCGGGAGCGGCTCCGGGGACGCCGGCTCCTGATGTTCGAGTCGCTGGGGCGGTTCGTCCACCGTCGGCGCTGGGCGATCCTCGCGTCGGGGACGGTCTTCGCGGTCCTGGCGGGACTGTTCGGGCTGGGGCTGTTCGGCCGGATGACGGACGGCGGGTTCGAGGACCCGGGCGCCGAGTCGACCTCGGCCGCGCGCTGGAGCCAGGAGTGGTTCGGCGGCAGCTCGCCCGACGTGGTCGTGCTCTACACGAACCCGGAGATAGAGGCCCGCGACGAACGCTTCCGCAAGGACGTGGAGAAGGCGCTGGAGGCGCTGCCCGCCGAGCACGTCGCCGAGGTCTCCACCTACTGGAGGACCGAGGCGAAGGAACTCGTCTCCGCCGACGGCCACTCCACCTACGCCCTGGTCACCCTGAAGGGAGAGGAGCAGGCCCGGCAGCGCGGGTACGAGGCGGTCGAGGAGCGGCTCCGGCAGGCCCCCGCCGGGTACGACGTCCGGATCGGCGGCCGGATCCCGCTGCTGGCGGACCTCAACGCGCAGACCGCCGCCGACCTGCGGCAGGCCGAGGCGATCTCGATGCCGGTCCTGCTCGTCCTGCTCGTCGTGGTCTTCGGCAGCCTGGTCGCCGCCGGGCTCCCGCTCGTCGTCGGCGTGCTCTCGGTGGTCGGCGCGCTCGCGCTGCTCCGGCTGCTCACCGAGGTCACCGACGTCTCGGTCTTCTCGCTGAACGTCGTCACGATGCTGGGCCTCGGCCTGGCCATCGACTACTCGCTCTTCGTGCTCAGCGCCTTCCGCGAGGAGATCCGCCGGGGCTCGCCCGTGCAGGCGGCCGTCGTGCGGACCATCGCGACGGCCGGGCGGACCGTCGCCTTCTCCGGGCTGACCGTGGCGACCGCGCTCTGCGGGCTGCTGCTGTTCCCGCAGATGTTCCTGCGCTCGATCGGGCTGGGCGCGGCGGCGGTGGTGCTGGTCGCGATGGCGGCGGCGCTGGTCGTGCTGCCCGCGCTGCTGGCCGTGCTCGGGCCGAGGGTCGACGCGCTGAACGTGATGCCCGACTTCGGCCGCCGGCGCCGGGGCAGCTGGCACCGGATCGCGTCCAGCGTGATGCGGCGGCCCGTCGCCTACCTCGTCGGAGTCGGCGCGGTGCTGCTCGCGCTGGCCGCGCCGTTCCTGCACGTGCGGTTCGGCGGGGTGGACCACCGGGTGCTGCCCGAGCACTTCGAGAGCCGCCAGGTCGCCGAGCGGATCGACCGGGACTTCGCCAGGAACGCGATGGCGCCCATCGAGGTCGTCGTGCTCGTCGAACGCGACCTGGTCGGCCCGCTGACCGCCGCCGCGCCCGGGGCGCTGCCCTCGGAGGTGGGCGGGCGGCTCGGCCCGGTCGGCGTGGAGAACTCCGGGCCCGTCCCGGTCACCGAGGTCGGTCCGCTGGACGTGAAGGTCTTCGCGGACCGGCTCAAGGAGCTCGACCACGTCACCGGGGTCGACGTCACCGGGGTCTCGCAGGCCGGCGGCGCGGTACGGCTCGCGGTCCGCCACGACGGGGACCCGGCGTCGGACGAGGCCCGCGCGCTGGTCGAGCGGATCCGGGCGCTGCCCCCCGAACCGAACTTCCAGGACATGGTCGTCGGCGGGCCCACGGCCGCCCAGCTCGACCTGGAGGACAGCCTGACGGCCACGCTGCCGTGGACCGCGCTCGTCGTCTGCCTGATGACCGGTCTGCTGCTGTTCGCCGCGTTCGGGTCGGTCCTGCTGCCGCTCAAGGCGATCCTGATGAACGTCCTGTCCCTGGGCGCGTCCTTCGGCGTGATCGTCTGGGCCTTCCAGGACGGGAACCTGGCGGGGGTCCTCGGCTTCACCCCGACCGGGAGCGTCGAGGCGACGATCACCGTGCTGATCCTGGCGGTGGTGTTCGGGCTGTCGATGGACTACGAGCTGTTCCTGCTCAGCCGGGTGCGGGCGGAGTGGCTGCGGACCGGGGACAACACCGCGGCCGTGGCGATCGGCCTGGAGCGGACGGGAGGACTGATCAGCAGCGCCGCGCTGCTGCTGCTGGTGGTGATCGCGGCCTTCTCCACCGCCGGGATCACGATCGTGAAGATGCTGGGCGTCGGCATGTTCGTGGCCATCGTGGTGGACGCGACGCTGGTGCGGGGACTGCTGGTGCCCGCGACGATGCGGCTGATGGGGGAAGCCAACTGGTGGCTCCCGGCCCCCCTGCGGGACCTCCACCGGAGGGTCGGCCTCCGGGAGCACCACGACGTTCCGTACGGTCCCCCGCCCGCCTACGTGACGGTGGAGCGCGAGGACGGCCCGGTCGCCGCCCCGGGTACGGAGTTCCACGGGGCACGCGGCCTCCACGGGGTGCGGGACGCCCCCCGGGCCCTCCCCGCCCGGCCCGCGGAGGCCTCCCCGCGGCGGGTCCCGCAGATCACCCCGCCGCAGGTCCCGCGGACCGTGCGGATCCCGGAGGCCCTCCCTCCCGAGGCCCCGGAGGTCGCACGGGCCCCAGCGGTCCGGCAGGTCCCGGTCCCCCCGTCCGAGGTCCCGGTCCCCCCGTCCGAGGTCCCGCAGACCACCGCACCCGCACCCGCCCGGGAGGTCCGCGCGCCCGCGTCCGCGCCGCCACCCCGGCGGCACGGGTCGAATCCCTATCCGCTGCCTCCCCTCCCGGTCAACGGAGCGCCGAGGCCGCCCGCCCCGGCGCGCCCGGAGCAGGCCGTACCGGTGGATCCGGCGCAGCGGCGCAGGAAGGTGGTCAAGCCCAACCTCGACGGTCCCGGCTGGCACTGGGCGGAGGAGGGCACGGTCCCCTCACCGCCGCAACCCCTCTTGACCGTCGAGGGCGCCATGGGCCGCCCCCCGCGCACCCCCCTCCACTCACCGGTCCCGGACGACCGCCGCCCGGATCCGCCTCCGTCCGCCCCTCCGCCTCCGTCTCCGCTCTCCCCTCCGTCCGTCTCGGCGGCTCCCGGGCCGAGGCCGGGTCCCGTCCCCGCGCGGATCCTCCCGGTGATCAGTCCTCACCTCGTCGACCGGCTGGAGCCACCGGCACGGCGGCAGGACAGCAGGCCGATCGTGCCCATCAGCGGGCGCCTGGAGCCGACCGAGGAGTCGGAGGACACGGAGCCCGTGCCCGGACTGCCTGTGCCCGGACTGCCTGTGCCCGGACTGCCTGTGCCCGGACTGCCTGTGCCCGGACTGCCTGTGCCCGGACTGCCTGTGCCCGAACGGTCCGTGCCCCGAGCGCCTGCGCCGGGAGCCCCTGCACTCCGAGAGAGCCGGAACGGAGCGCCTGCGACCGAGCGCGCCGCGCCCCGGGAGGGCTGGAACGGAGAGCCGGAGAGGGACGGCGGCTGGGTGCCCGTCGGGCGGAGGGCGACGAGGGTGGTGCGGCCCACGCCGGACGGGTCGGGTTGGACCTGGGTGGAGGTGGACGAATGAGCGACCTCGCCGCGCGACCTGTCGAGCCCGGTGAGCCCGGTGAGCCCGGTGGGTCCGGTGGGTCCGCCGGGCCGGGCGGGACCGGCCGGCGCGGGCCGCTGCTCCTGGTCGTCGGCCTGGCCGGGTTCGTGACGACCCTGGACAACACGGTCGTCACGGTGGCCCTGCCCACTCTCCAGGCCGAGCTGGGCGCGTCCCTGGCGGTGCTGGAATGGGTCGTCACCGGGTACGTCCTCACCTTCTCCGGTCTGATGCTGGCCGGTGGACGCCTGGCCGACGTCTACGGGCGCCGCCGGATCCTCGTCGCCGGGCTCGCGGTCTTCACCGCCGCCTCCCTCGCCGCCGGGCTGGCCGGCTCGGCCGGCGCGCTCGTCGCGGCCCGGCTCGTGCAGGGCTGCGGGGCCGCGCTGATCCTGCCCGCGATGCTGGCCGTGGTGGCGGTCGCGGGCGGTGGGCGGGAGCGCTCGACCGGGGTCGCCGTCTGGATGGCCTCGGGGGCGGCGGCGCTCGCCCTCGGCCCGGTCGTGGGCGGTTATCTCGCCCAGCACGCCCACTGGAGCTGGATCTTCCTGCTCAACGTGCCCCTCGGCGTGCTGTGCGTGGCCCTCGCGGCGGTCGCCGTACCCGAGTCGCGCGACGGGACCGCCGCCCGCGTCGACGTGCCGGGGGTCGCGGCCTCGATCGCCGTGCTGTCGGCGGGCACGTTCGGCCTGACCTTCGCCGCCGAGCTGGGCTGGACCTCGCCGGTGATCCTGGCCGCGCTCGCGGTCAGCGTGGTCTCGGCCGTGGCCTTCGCCGTCGTGGAGCGCCTGGGCCGGGACCCCATGGTGGACCTGGCGCTGTTCCGGGCGCGGGCGTTCACCGGCGGGGTGATCGCCCAGGTGCTCTGGGGGCTGGGCGTCAACGGGGTGTTCTTCTTCACGGCGCTCTTCCTCCAGGGGGTCCTCGGCTTCAGCCCCACCGCCTCGGGACTCGCCTTCGTGCCGCTGGCGCTGCTCGTCGCCGTCGTCACGCCGCTGGTCCCGCTCGCCGAGCGCCGCCTCGGCGCGGCCCGCACGGTCGCGCTGGGGCTCGTGCTGGTGGCGGGCGGCATGGTCGCGGTGGCGTTCCTGCGGGCGGGCGACGGCTGGGCCGAACTGCTGCCCGCCGTGTGCGTGATCGGGATCGGCTCGGCGCTGACCATGCCGCTGGGCTCGGCCGTGCTGGGCGCCGTGCCCGAGGGGCGCGCGGGCGTCGCGGGAGGGGTGTTCAGCGTCGCGCGGGAGATGTCGGGGCTGTTCGGCATCGCGGTCGTCGGCGTGATCGTGAACGGTGCTGCGAGCTTCACCGCCGGCTACTCGACCGGCCTGCTCACCGCCGCCGGGCTCGTCGCCGCCGGAGCCGCCGTCAGCCTGGTGACGCTCCGGTGAGGATCGCGGTCCTGGCGTTCGGGTCGCGGGGGGACACCCAGCCGTGCGTGGCGCTGGGGGCCGGGCTCGCCGCGCGCGGGCACCGGGTGACCGTGGTCGCGGCGGGCAGGTACGGCGGGCTGGTCGAGGAGGCGGGGCTCGTGCCGAGCCCGCTCGGCGTGGACCCGCAGGGCATCGTGGAGTCCGAGGAGGGGCAGGCGTGGCTGCGGAGCGGCCCGGCCGGGTTCGTCCGCGGGTTCCGCCGGGTGGTGGAGCCGCTCGCCGAGCGGCTCGTCGCCGAGGTGGACGCGGCCTGCTCCGGCGCGGACCTGGTGCTGGCCCCGGCGCTGGGCGGGATCGGGCACCACCTGTCCGAGCGGTACGGCATGCCGTACGCGCTGCTGCACTTCCAGCCGAGCGAGCCGACCCGGGCCTTCCCCAACCCGCTGGTCCCGCTGCGCACGCTGGGGCCCTGGGGCAACCGGGGCAGCTACGCGCTGGTAGAGGGGCTGAGCGGGCTGCTGCTCGGCCGGATGACCGACCGGCTGCGGGCGCGGGTGCTCGGGCTCGGCCCCCTGCGGGGCGGGGTGTTCCGGCGGGCGCGGGCGGACCGGGTGCCGGTGCTGTGCGGGGTGAGCCCCTCGGTCGTCGCCCGCCCGGCGGACTGGCCGGAGCACGTCCACCTGACCGGCTACTGGTTCGCCGGACGGAGGTGGACGCCGCCGCCCGAGCTGGTGGCCTTCCTGGACGCGGGACCGCCGCCCGTCTACGCGGGCTTCGGCAGCATGGCCCCCGCCGACCCGGCCGCGACGGCGCGGGCGGTGGTGGCGGGACTGCGGGCGGCCGGGATGCGCGGCGTCCTCCAGGGCCTGCCGTACGGCGGGGCGGACGACATGCTCGTGATCGGCGAGGCGGACCACGCGTGGCTGTTCCCCCGGACGGCGGCCGTGGTGCACCACGGGGGCGCGGGGACGACGGCGGCCGGGCTCCGGGCCGGGGTGCCGTCGGTGGTGTGCCCGTTCTTCTCCGACCAGCCGTTCTGGGGCGCCCGGGTGGCCCTGCTGGGCGCGGGTCCCGCGCCGCTGCCGGTGCGCCGGCTCACCGCCGCCGCGCTGGCCGGACGGGTGGCGGCGGCCGTGCGGGATCCGGGGATCCGTTCGGCGGCGGCCCGGCTGGGGGAGCGGCTGCGCGCCGAGGACGGGGTCGCGCGGGCCTGCGCGGCTCTGGGCGTCTGAACGCCGTCCACCTGGGACCCGGCCCCGCACCCGCGGCCGGGTCCCTCAGGGATCGTGGACGAGCAGGTCACCGGGCCGGCAGTCGAGCTCGCGGCAGATCGCGCCGAGGGTGGAGAAGCGGATGGCCCGGTTCGGTGTCCCGGTGGGTGTCACGGTTTCCTGACAGAGCCTGTCCAGGCGGCAATGATCTCGGTAAGGTGCGAAATGACCGTTAAGACGGGCTATCCCGGGAGTTTCACGACATGCGACTCACTCTGCGGCGGGCCGTCGCCGCCGGTTCGATGCTCGCGCTGGTCGGCGCCGTGGCTCCCGCGGCGGCCGCCCACGCCCAGGACGACCCCCGCAGCTGCCGGGACCTGCTCGGCGCGGACACCCCGGCGTACGTCCAGTGCCACTGGCTCGCCACGCCCGAGGAGGCGCTCGGCGTCGCCCTGTTCTGGGGGGCGGACGACAACGCCAAGCTCAAGGAGGCGACGCCGTACCCGGGGCGGTTCATCGACTGCTCGGCGCCTGGAAGTTCCTGCCCGGCCCCGCCGGACGGCGGCGCCGAGGGCGACGAGAACTCCCCGCTCCCCGAGGACGCGGAGGAGGGCGGCACGCCCGAGTGCGAGACCGGCGGGCAGGAGTGCGCCGTCGGCGGCTACGAAGCCGGCGGGGACGGTACGGCGGCCGGCCCCGAGACGGGCACCGGCGCCCCGAGGACCGCGACCGGGCAGACCGGGCAGACCGCGCAGACCGCTCGGACGGGGCAGAGCGCGCAGGAGGGGCAGGCCGTGACGCCGCCGACCGCGGCGGAGATCGCGGCGGCCGCGCAGACCCCCGGCGGCCAGGCCGTCACCGCGGCGAGGACCACGGGCCTGCGGGTCTGGCTGGACACCGAGCTGGCCGACGACTGGAAGGCGGGTCCCGCCGCCTTCGACGCCGCGGTGAAGCGGGTCGGCGCGCTGGCCGCCCGCCCTGAGGTGGCCGGGATCAGGTTCTCCACCCAGCTCGGCTACGACACGACGTTCACCACCCACGAGGAGGTCGCGGCCTTCGTCGCCGCCGCCTCCGCCGCGCTGCGCCGGGCGGCCCCGGGCAAGCAGCTCGGCGTGCACACGGTCGTGCCGGAGTTCGCCTGCGGCGCCGTCGAGGCGTGCAGGACGGAGATGGCGAAGAAGTACCCGCTGCTGGCCCCGGAGCGGATCGAGTCCTACCTGAGCGCCGGGGGCGTCGACCAGATCACCTTGGACGGCGGCCTGCTGCGCGGTGGCTACACGGCCTGGAAGATCGACGCGAAGACGGCCCGGCGCAACCAGTCGATCCAGCTCCGCGCCCGCGCCTGGGACGTGCTCGCGCAGGTGGCCGCCGAGGAGACCGGCCTCGTCGGCGACGTGAGCGCGCAGGAGGTCGCCGACCGGATCGCCACCCCGCTCCGGGACGGCGCCGCCCAGCAGGTCAACGTCTGGACCCGGCTCCAGGACGGGCAGGGCGGGGCGGAGCGCCTGACCGCCTGGGACGCGCTGAAGAGGCTCAGCCCGCTCCAGCGCCGGATGGCCGCCGTCTACGACCCGGCCACGCCCGAGACGGATCCGGCCGCGGACCTCAAGAAGCTCGCCGAGGTCTTCGGCCAGGTGTACCTGACCACCGCCTGATCCACGGAGGCCGCGCCGGAAACGATCGCCATGGCGTGACCCGGATCGGGATGCGGTCAGGCCGGGGATCCGGGCTCATCGGTGGCGACGGGGCCAGCGGCCGGCCCGCTGGTCAGGCGGTGCCGTACGGCTCGGCGCGGGCCTCTGCCGGTGCCGCATCGGGCGAGGTTCGCCCCGTCGCCCGAGTTGCCGTCCCCCTCTCCGGAGCCCGCTGTTGACATCACGAGCCGCGGGCCGACAGGCTCAGGCGGCATGGACGAG
>NZ_BMQE01000062.1:0-31530 GCF_014647955.1 Planomonospora antibiotica
ACCCCTGAGGAGCAGGAGCGCGGCACCGGAACGGACGCAGAAACCAGCTCCACCCAGGCCGCGAGCGCAGATGGCACGGCGTCACATCAGGTCATGCAGCGAGCTGGATCGTCCCGGACACTGATTACCTTGCCGCGTGTAAACGGACCGAGAGGTGTCTCACTGGGGCCGGCAGGTAAAGCTGTTGCCGCTTCGTTCCATCTTGCCCAGGACGGTGATGAGCGATGGGAGAAGTTCTCTATTCGGCTTCCAGATGATTTGAAGCGGCGGACCACGGCCCTGATGGTTAGATATCGTAGGATACTCAACCGGCGTGGCCTGGGAGAAAATCACGTATATGCTGCTGGCCTGATTACCCTGACTCCTTCCGACCTGGCCACCTGTATTGAATGGGCGAAATATCGGAGATCAATCTCTGAAGGAGAGGCTCCTTCTCGATCAACGACGATCCCAGGGCCCCTGAGAAAGGTGATGGAAGACCTGGAAGGGGATATGAGGGTGCATGCTCGGCATGGACTCTTCGGGTACCTTCTTACGGAAATCGTAACACGATTTCTTGATCGCCTAGAGGCTGAGCTGGGAAATAGGCAAGCCGACAGTTAGATTGAACTGTGGCGCCCTGTGCGAAGGAAGTCTCTCTTTATGTAAGGATGCTCCGCTGAGCCACGGTGAGGCGCTATTTTCCGCAATCTCGATGACCGGGTTAGGCCCGGTCATCGAGAAAGCGTGATGTGATCCACTTGCGATGCGAGGCTGGCCCCCCCTACTGGCGCTGTCCGTCCCCAGGCCACCCGGTTATCTCGCCTGAAAGGACTATGCAGCGACCCTGGACCGCCAGTGAAACCGGTGGGCCCACAGTGATGGAACCCGGCCCCGGCTCATCAGTACCGGGGCCGGGTGGGTTGTGAACGGACATGAGAGAGAAACTCCGGGTACACGGGCATGGACATCCTGTTCCGCGGACAGCATTTCTCCAGGTACACGGCCATGTACTTCTTAATCCTCCGGACATCTGAGAGGCCATCCTTACGGCAAGGGCTCGGAGCGGCCGGGGCCTCACGATCGCCTCGGGGTGGCCGGCGCAGAGCGATGGCTGGGAGCGATCGGCGCTGCAGGGCCTCCTTCGTTGGCCCCACGACATCGGGGCACCTCTGCGGCGCGCCGAGAGGTGAACGGCAGCGGCGAGCTCGATATCCAGGAACACCATCAGCAGGGCGCCGTTCAACCCTTCGTCGAGCAGGCTTGCGGTTCGTTCACCGGGATTTCTCATGGCCGCCTGCCTGGAGGCACATGGCCATCTACCGGGAACGTGTTGTCCGCCAACCAGGAGTGCCTCCATGGCCGCTTACGCGGTCGGGCGGCCGTCAAGGATTAACGTCGTGACGGCTGGGCGGAGCGGGCTATCCGGCTAGCATGCGCGTGGGCGGCGCGGGGGAATCGGTGGCCACGGCGGGGACCGCGTCGTCAGGGGTTCGCTCGCGTACGTCCTCGGCGCTGATCTCGATGACGACGGGCGGGCTGCCGAGGTCGCCGTACGCGGTGATGATCGCGGCTTTGATCGCCGCGCGGGCGGTCGCCAGCACGTCCTTGGCCGATGTCTCCGGCGAGGCGGCGGCTGTCAGGACGCCGAGCAGGACGGCGAAGCGCAACTGTTCGGCGATCGGCGCGGGCCGGTCAGACTCGATCGGCGGTAGGACCGGCCGGTCCAGCCAGAACGCCCGCCCGTCCAGGCGTCCGGAGCAGGTCGGGCTCGCGGACGGATTCAGCACGGTGACCGCATCGGCGATGTGCCGTCCGAGCTCGGCCAGATCCGTCTCCGGCGGCAGGTCGGTCGTCACCAGGACCGGAATGATCAGCGGGGGATGCACCGCGGCCTCCTTGTCGTTGACGCGCTGATGCTACTGACCGTCACTGACAATGACGCGAGGTTCCGAGAGTCCGGAGGCGCGCAGCACATGCTGCACGGTCGCCTCCAGCGGGCCGTCCTGCCCGATGATCGTCTCGCAGTCGTCCGGCAACAGGTCACGCTCCTTGTACCACTGCTGCATCTCCTCGGCGGCGAACTGAGTGCGCTGGGGCCGGGTGGCGTGCCGGCGGAGCGCCTGGAGCATGGCCTCGTACCTGCTGGCCGTGAGGATCCCCCTCCAGCAGGACGTGGAATTCGCCGTCGAGCGCGTGGCGGACGATGACGTCGATCAAGCTGATGTTCACCCGCCCGGGACGTCCCGCTCACGCAGCAGGTCCCGGCGGATCACGTCCTGGCTGATCAGCGCCAGGCCGTAACCGTAGGCGTCCCGTAGGGCGCGGGTCACGGTTTGATTCGCCCGCGCCGGAGTTCCCGCGCAAGACGATCAGGCACGGCGACGCCGTTGAATCGCATCCGGTGCGCACGACGTCAGCCTACGGATGCGACCGGTGCCACGCCCTCAGATGGCGAGGCGGAAGAGCACCACCCGGCTGCTGGAAGATCACCACAGGTTCAGCTCGGTCATCACCGCGGCGGGTGGGGAAAGGGCCGGGACGGGGCGCCCGTGAAGGCTTAGGGGCACGAACAGGTCGGTGCGCAGCCGTACCATGTCCCGCCAGGTGAGGACCTGCTCGAAGTGCTCGCTGACCAGTCGCCCCGCCCGGCCGGTCAGGCGGCCCGAGCCCGGAAGATCCTCGATGCCGAGGCCGCCTTCCAGCAGGCGAAGGGCGGTCTTCGGCCCGATCCCGCGCACTCCGGCGATCCCGTCGGACGGGTCGCCGACCAGCGCGACCCGGTCACACCAGCGGCGCGGAGCAACACCGTAGCGGGCCTGGACCTCCTCGGGGCCGATCACCCGGCGTCCGGGGTGCATCGCGGTGTTGAGCACGCAGACGTGGTCGGTGATCAGCTGGTAGAAGTCCCGGTCGGAGGCCATGATCCACACCTGGCGATCGGGTCCGGCGGCCGCCGCCAGCGTGGCGATCACGTCGTCGGCCTCGGCGTCGTCGAGCTCCACCCAGGGCACGCCCACGACCTCCAGGCCCCGCTTGACGTCCGGCAGCGCCCGGATCGGTGCCAGCGCCGCCTCATCGGCCGGCCGGTGCGCCTTGTAGGCGGGGTCGAGTGCGCGCCGCCCGGCCACGCCGTGTTCCCCGTCGAAGACGACGATGACCTCCGGCGGTGCGGGCAGCTCGTCGCGGATCGCGACCCGCAGCAACGCCATGAACCCGAACGCGCCCGTGATGTCTCGGCTGCGATCACGACTAAGGACGCGGGTGGGGAAGCCGAACTCCGAGCGCCACAGTAGTCCGTGACCATCGACCAGCAGCAAGGGAACATCGGACATGTGATCACCCCCAGGTTCGCACCCTCCGTGCCGGGCAGCGGGCGGACGTTGTGATCTGCGGGATTCCGCCTGACAGCGCCCCGGTCGTGCAGCACCATAGCCTCACCCGATCTCCTCCCTCACCGAAATGACCCAGCTCATGACCGTCATCGCCGACCAGGCCACCTACTGGGACCGCTACGCCGCCAACACCCCCGAGCGCACGCCCCAGGAGGCGCTCGAGGGAGCCTTCGGCTGGACGCAGTACCCCGGCCACGGTCCCGGAAATGAGGTGCTGGGAGATCCGGCCACCGCACTGGAACTCGGCTGCGGCCACGGCGACGCCGTCGCCGCCCTCGCTCTCAACGGCGTGGAGGCGACCGGCATCGACCTGTCGGCGGCCCACGTCACCAGCGCCCGCGCGACGTGGGGGCACCTGCCGGGCGCGCACTTCCATCAGGCTGACGCCGTGGACTACCTCACCAGCGCCTCCCGCCGCTGGGAGGCGATCTACTCCATCTGGGGCGCGGCCTGGTTCACCGACCCCGACCGCCTGCTGCCGGCGGTCCATGACCGGCTCACCTCCGGCGGCCGCCTCGTCTTCTCCCACGCACCCGCCATCCCGGGCAGCTACGGCCGCCAAGGCACCTACGGCGCGGGGTACGCAGGCCCTCAGGTGTGGATCTACCGGTGGGCCTACGAACCCGGCGCCTGGGTGGAACTCCTTCGCCGGTATGGCTTCCGCCACGTCCGTGCGCGCGTCGAGCCCGCGCCCGAACCCGATCACGTCGGCACCCTCCTGGTGGAAGCGGCCCGGCCATGACGAGCGCCGCTCCCCGGCCCCCGTGCGTCCCCGTCCTGCCGGTGACCGGCGCCCCACTCGTAGATCACGGAGTCGTTCATGAGCGCTGGCAGGTTCACCAGCACCGCCCCGTACTACCGGGTCTTCCGGCCCGGCATCCCGGCAGGCGCCGTCGCCGCGCTGACAGCCGAGGCCGACCGGCTCGGTCCAGCCCGGCGGCTGCTGGACCTGGGCACCGGAACCGGGCAGGTCCCCGCGGCCCTGCACGCGGCCTTCTACCGTCTCGACGCCCGCAACCGCGTCTGGCTCGCCTACCGCCGCCTGCCCGTCCTCTTGATCCCCGTCTACCTGACGGCCTGGACGGTGCTCAGCGTCGCCCGGATCCGCTCCCGCGCCACCCTTGCCGTCTGGCTCGCCGGCCTGCGCGAAGGCCTCAAGGGCGGACACGGACACCGCCGGCCGATGTCCTGGACCACCGTGCTGCGGCTGACGCGCGCCGGCCTCCCTCCGATCGTGTGAGCGTCTGATCAGCGAAGACGCACGAGCTTTCCGACCCGCGCCCGATCACCAGGTCGGATGGCCGTCCTCCAACGACGCCACCGTCCCGGCTTCCAGAGCGCTCAGGCACGCGGTGACTCGCCGGACCATATGCTCAGGCAGGAGCGCCGACAGCTGATCCGGTGCCGCGAACACCCACCCGGCCAGCTCCTCCGGCGGCAACCGGATCGCGGTGATCTCAGCGTCGGTGAGCACCCCGCCGTCGTACAGCAGGATCATCCCGTCCGGCCAGCCGGGCTTCGGCGGCACCCAGTCCATCCCCAGCAGCCGCCCCACCGGCCGGTCGAACCCGAGCTCTTCCCGGACCTCTCTGCGAGCGGCGGCCCGCGGCGGTTCGTTCTCGTCGATTGCTCCGCCGGGTAGCTCGAACAGCGGCTTGTACGTCGGGTCGACCAGCAGCACCTCCCCGGCCGCGTTGCGCAGCAGGACGGTCGCGGCCATCCACTTTCGGGCCAGCGTCGCCGCATACGGGTCGAGGGGAACAGCCGAGGACTCGTCCATCGTCATGTCTGTGACCGTAACCGGACGCCGCCGCCCGCGGCCGATGAAACGCATCTTCCGGCAGGGATGCTGAGGAGAGGCGAGCGTCCTTTCGGGCCGGCCTCGGCGTGCGCGTCCGAGACCTCCTTACCGGCAGGTGATGGCCAGCCCGCAGTCACCCGCGGGCCGTCGCATCCGTCCCACCTCGGACAGCGCATCACCGCAGAGGTTCGGTGTACCGGCGCACGACCGGTTCCAGGTAGTCCGCATGCGGACCGTCCAGACCCGCGAGCTCAGCGGTCGAGCCCACCACCGCGATCCGGTCCAGCTCGGGGACACGCCCCGCGGCCTGCTCGGCGGCCACCAGCGCCGCGAAGCGCTCCTCCAGCACCGATGGCCGCCGGAGCGGGGCCAGGAAGACCAGACCGACGCTGCGATGTTCGCCGCGCGTGACCGCCCATCGGGTCAGCTCCTCGGGCGTCGTGTCGAGACCGGTCTCTTCAGTCAGCTCACGGGCGGCATGCCGGCGCAGCGCCGCCTCATCCAGCACTTCATGGGCTTCGGGTGGCTCCACTGATCCGCCCGGTAACTGCCAGCGGCCCGGAGCGGCCGTTGACGGCGACATCCGCGCCACCAGCACCCGCCCGTCGTCGGCCGGCTGCACGATGCTGACGAAAAGCGACGGCATCCAGCAGGTGGCTCCCGGGATCCGGCGCAGCGCGTAATGCCGGTACGTCACCCGCGCCCAGGACAGGACAAGACTGCGCGGGCCCTCCCACCCCAGTCCGGCGCACGCCACAACCGGCCCGTCGAACAGGCTTGGGTTGACCTGAACCGCCGCATCCCACACCCGGTCCCTGGCCAGCTCGTCTTCAGGCGACAAATGCGGCGCGGCGACCTCCCTCAGCCGGAGCCGGTGAACGTCGAAGAGCTCAACACCCACCGGGGGAAGCGTCTCGGTCACCGGCTCATACCAAGGCTGCACGGTGGGCGATGAGGTGGATCATCCGCGCGATGCGCCGGTACGGATCGCGGCACCCGGCCTGCCATTCGACTTCTACGATCCGGTCGAACTCCTCCCGCGCAGGCACGGGGGCATCACCGAGGTGGTCGGTGAAGATGCGCACGCCGTACCAGGCGGACACCGCGGCCCCGAGGTCGCTGAGCACCTCCGACAGCTCGTCCACGCTGTGGGCGTAGGTGGTCGCGCCGAGGTTGCCGACCTCGGTGGTGGCGTCCATGAGCGCCAGCGCGCGCTCCCACTGCCCGCGCAATCCCGGCCGCATGGCCAGTGCGGGCTGCTTGGTGGCCACCGAGATCACACCGCCGGGCCGGACGGCTTCGACGAGCGCCGTCAACAGCGGCCTCGGGTCAGAGGCATACATGATCACTCCGTGGCAGCACGCCGCGTCGAAGCCGCCGCCGACCAGGCCGGTGGCCTGCTCGCCGGTGCCCGCCACGAGCACGACCCGGTTGTGGACGTGCTCGGGTTCGGCGGACAAGCGCGTCTGGGCCTGCTGAAGCATCCGCGGGTCCGGATCCAGCACGGTGACGTGGTGGCCGGCGCGGGCCAGCGCGAGGGCCTGCTGGGCGCCGCCGCCTCCGACGTCCAGCACGCGCCGCGGAGCGACAGGCAGGTGAGTGCGCAGCGCGCGGGCGATCAGCGCCTGCCGTAGCGCGCCGCGCAGCGTGCCGCTATGGCGGCCGTAGGAGCCGGCCAGCTCCCCGCCCGAGGCTGTCCAGGTGCTACCGGTCATGACATGGGCGTCCTTTGCTGATGGGCAGAGCAGCCGATCACGGCAGAAGGCCTCGCCTACCGGCGACCGGCCGATGCGCTCATGGCTGATCGCCGAGCAGCTCGTCGCGGACCTTCGCCCAGCGCAGCGAATCACGGATCCCGTCGCCGATCGAGTGCTGCGCCTTCCAGCCGAGCAGCCGGGCGGCGCGGTCGCTGCGCGTGTAGGCGCCGACCACATCGCCGGGGCGGCGCGGTGCCTCGATCACCGCGACGGGCGTGTCGACCACGTCGTTGAAGGCGTCGGCGAGCTCGGTCACGGTGGTGCCCGTGCCGGTGCCCAGGTTGATCACATAGTGCCGCCTCTGCGCCAGCACCTCATCGAACGCGTGCAGCGCGGCGACATGCGCGGCGGCCAGGTCCCAGACGTGGATGTAGTCGCGGATGCCCGAGCCGTCGCGGGTGGGGTAGTCGGTTCCGGTGACGCAGAAGGGCGTCCCCGTCTCGTGCGCTTCGATCAGCTTGCCGAGCGCGTGGCTGGGGCGGCGCAGCTGCAGACCGGTGCGCAGCTGAGGGTCGGCGCCGATCGGGTTGAAGTACCGCAAGGAGAGCACCCGCAGGTCGGTGGCGGCGGCGATGTCGGCGAACATGGCTTCGCAGACGGCCTTGGTGCGCGCGTACGGGCTCTGCGGGGCGATGGCTGAGTCCTCATCGACGCTGAAGTCCTCGCCCGGCTCGTAGATCGATCCCGAGGAGCTGAAGAGCAGGCGCCGGCAGCCGTTGCGCAGCAGGTGGGAGACGAAGTCGAGGCTCTTGGCGACGTTGGCCCGGTAGTAGCCCACCGGGTCGGCGACCGAGTCGGGCACGACGATCAGCGCGGCGCAGTGCACGACCGCGGCGATGTCGGGGTGTTCGGTGAAGACCTGGTCGACCAGCGCGCCGTCGGCGATGTCACCCTCGTAGAAGATGCGGCCGGTGGTGAACTCCCGGCGGCCGGTGATCAGGTTGTCGACGATGACGGGAGTGATCCCGCCATCCAGGCAGGCCGAGGCGATGGTGCTGCCGATGTACCCGGCGCCGCCGGAGATCAGTACCTTCATTGGAATTGTTCCCTTCCGCCCGCCGACTGGCCGGGGCTTACCATCGGTGATCTCATCTGTACCACGCGTGGGCTGCCGGTGGTCGGCCGTCTCGCGTGCTCCTGTCGTGCGGCGCGCTGCGGGTACGGGTCCCGGGCAGAGATCCCGGGGCGCGTCTTGCGCGTCGCTGGGCCGGTCGTCACTCCCGGCCGGATCCGGTCAGGCCCTGGACCATCTGCGTCAGGGCTTGTCGCAGGATCTCCTTCTGCGTGGCCAGGGAAAGACGCGCCTGGCTCTCCTTTCCGCCGAAAGCGGTTCCCGCCTTGGCGGTGATGGCGCACCGCTCCCGCAGGGCATCGACGGCGCTTTCGCCGCGCCGCAGGTAGGGGGCGAAGTCCACCCACAGGAAGTAGGTGCCGGACGGTATCGGGAACCCCAGCTGCGGCAGCTGGTGTTTCAGGGTGGCGCACGCGAGATCGCGGGCGGTTTTGATCCGCTGCGTGGTGGCGCGCAGCCACGGGCTGTCGTCGGCGTAGGCGGTGGCCAGGGCCGCCTGCTGCAGGCCGGTCGCCGCCGGGCAGCGGTGCCGGGCCGGTTCGTGTGCTCGCCGCAGCAGCTCGGCGTTGGCCGAGAAGGCGAAGGCGCCGCCCAGCCCGGCCAGGTTGTGCGATTTAGAGGCGCCGGACAGAGTGATGCTGATCTGCGCGGCCGTCGGGCTGAGCGCGGCGAACGGCTGGTGCTCGCCGTCCAGGATCACGCGGCTGTGCAGTTCGTTGCTCACCACGACCAGGTCGTGATCGGCGGCGACCTCGCAGATCGCCCGCAGTTCCGGTGCGGTGTAGACCTTCCCGGTGGGGTTGTGCGGGTTGACCAGGTAGATGACGCGGGTCGCCGGGCTGATCAGGGGCTCGATGTCGGCGCGGGTGAGGTCGCGATCGGATGGCAGCGGGGCGGGGACCGGGACGGCACCGGCGGCGGTGATGGCGCTGGGGATGTGGAAGAAGGCCGGCGTCCAGTACAGGACTTCGTCGCCTGCGCCGACCAGGGAGGCCAGTACGTGGTAGCTCTGCGTCAGGCAGCCGGTGGCCAGCCAGAACGCCTCGGCGGGCAGGCTCAGCCCATGGCGGCGCTGGTAGTAGGCGGCCAGCACGGAGGCGACTCCGCTGACGGTGTAGGGCGGAGGGTAGGCCAGGGGCCAGGCCAGGCGCTCGGTGATAGCGGCCACGATGGCGGGGTCGGGGGCGTAGTCCATGTCGCCGAAGTTCAACGGGATCGTGCCCGGATGCATGGTCCACTTGTAGGAGTAGGGGTTGGTCGTCTCGGTCATGCTCATGCGGGGTCCCGGGGGAGGAGGGCCGCGTCGGCGGCGTGGCCGGTGAGGGTGATGGCCTGGACAGGGCAGCAGTCGGCCGCGTCGGTGATGGCGTTCTCGGCGGGTGCTTGCGGGGTCAGCACCTGGGTGCCGTCAGCGTGGGCGCGGAAGACGTGCGGGGCCAGCGCCGCGCAGGTGCCCGCGCCGATGCACCGGGCGGGGTCGATGGCGATGCGCTGGTAAGAGGTCGGTGGGTGCTCGTTCACCATGAGACGGGCAGCTCCTTCAGCTCCCGCACGACCAGGCCCTCGTGCCAGTGCAGGTCGCTTTCGTCGACGGCCAGACGTAGGGCGGGCATCCGGGCGAACAGGGCGGTCAGGGCCACCTGCAGCTCCACGCGTGCCAGGTGCGCGCCGACGCAGTGGTGGGCGCCATGGCCCAGGCCCAGATGGCGGGGGGTGGCGGGCCGGTCCGGGCGGAGCGTCAGCGGGTCGGGGAAGGCGGCAGGGTCGCGGTTGGCGGCCGTCATCGCCGGCAGGACCGCCTCTCCTGCGTGGACCAGGGTGGCGCCGACGGTGATGTCCTGGGTGGCGACGCGGACGAAGCCACCGGCGACGCCTACCGGCACCAGCCGCAGCAGTTCTTCGGCTGCGGCGGGCACCCGGCCGGGATCGGCGGTCAGCCAGGCCACCAGGTCCGGGCGGCGCAGCAGCAGGCACACGCCGCTGGCCAGCAGGGTGCTGGGGCTGCCGACGCCTCCCACCAGCAGCGCGATGACCACGTCGACGATTTCGGCGGTGCTCAGGGTCTGCTCGTCGCGGTCGCGGCGCAGCGCGGCCAGCAGCCCGTCCGGAGTGTGGACGCCGGGAGTGAGCAGGTGGTCGGCGACGAAGGTCTCGAAGCGGTGGCGGGCGGCCTGGCGGGCGGCGGGTGGCAGCCGGGCCGAGCGCAGGGCGGAGGCGAAGTCGGTGAAGTGCTCGCGCTCGCGCGCGGACATCCCCAGCAGCTCGCAGATCATCAGCAGGGGGAATGGGATGGCCAGGTGCGCCAGCAGGTCGGCGGGCCTTCCCGCAGCGGCCATCGTCTCCAGCAGCTCCTCGGCGCCCGCGGTGGCGCGCGGGCGCAGGTGTTCGATCCGGTCGGCGGTGAAGTGCGGGGCCAGCGCCCGCCGGATGCGGGTGTGCTCGGGCGGGTCCAGGGCCATCATCGAGGTCGCCGGGAGCACCTCAGACGACAGCCGGGGGATATCGGCGCGGTTGGCGTGCGCCCGGGAGAAGCGCGGATCGGCCAGGATCTGGCGGACGTGGTCGTAGCGCACGGCCAGCCAGGCCGGGCCGCCGTGCGGCAGCTGCACGCGGTGCAGCTGGTCGGAGCGCTGCAGGTCGGCGTAGGGGGGTTCCAGGTCGAAGGTATGGCGATCGGAGAACGGGTACGGCACGGCCGCGGGCGTCGCAGCGGACGGGCCGGACGCACCGCAGACGGTGCGGGCGGGGGTGTCACGGTTCACGATGGGGTGCTCCCTACGCAGATCACGTATCCCTTGGGGTCGCGCCAGGGCTGGCGGGTGCGGGCGAACCAGGCGGTCGCCTCCTGGCGGATCGCGGCGATGATGGCGGGCCGGGCCGGGCAGGTGCGGGTCAGGCCGTAGATGCCGAGGACGGCGACGGCGAACCGGATCAGCGCTTCGGGCTCGGTGAAGACCAGGGCGTTGTCGTGTGCGGTGGTCTGCACGTGAGGGAAGACGCGCGCCATGCGCTCGGGAAGGTCAGCCGAACTGGTGGTGGCGGCCAGCGCGGTGGTGCTCAAGCCGTGGCGGCGCAGCTGGCGGCAGATCATCGCCGTGACGCCGGGGACGGTGCCCGGGTGGTTGATGCTGATGACCACCCGGCCGCCGGGCCGGGTCACCCGGGCGAACTCACCCAGCGCGGCCTGCACGTCGGGCACGTGGCACAGCATGTGGCGGGCCGTGACCGTGGCGAAGGTGCCGGCCGCGAACGGCAGGTGGGTGACCGAGCCCCGCACCGCGCTCGCGGCGCCGTCGGCGGCTACGCGACTGGTCGCGGCGGCTGAGATGTCCAGGCCGACCAGCGTGCCGGTGAATCCGCGTGAGCGCAGCCGCCGCAGAAACGATCCGGTGCCGCACCCGGCGTCCAGCACCGGTCCGCCCTCATGCGGGCCGATCGCGTCCTGCACGGCGGCTTCGAGGTCTTCGGGATGCTCGCTGTGGGTGCGGTGGGCATCGATCCGCGTCTGCAGCGGATCGAGGTCGGCGTATTCGTCTTCGACGGACACTCCTTCTCCTTCGGGTGGGCTCGGACAGGGGGGCGGTGGCGGGGAGGGTCAGCCGGAACCGGCGCCGGGCACCGGGCGGCCGCGGGCCATGACGTAGCGGGTTCGCATCAGGCAGGCCAGCGACTCCAGCGGATTGCCCTGCACCGCCAGCAGATCGGCCGCATATCCCGCCGCCAGGGTGCCGGTCACCGTGGCCAGGCCGAGCGCGCGGGCGTTACCGCTGGTGGCCAGTTCGATGACTTCCAGCGGGCGGTACCCGGCGTCGGTGTAGCAGGCCAGCGACGCCGGCAGGTCGTCGTGGGCGGTGCCGGAGATACCGCAGTCAGTGCCGGCGATGAGCCGCACCCCGGCTGCCCGCATCGTCTGCAGTTGCCGCACGCGCTCGGGCCAGGGCAGGCGCCCGCGGGCGGCGCGGGCCCGGGAGTTGATGGTCACTCCGACACCGATGCCGCGCCGGGCCAGCTCGGCGACGACGGCCGCATCCACATCGAAGCCGTCCTCGCGCATCCAGGTGGCATGCTCGATGGTGTCGACGCCCGTGGCGGCGGCCAGGGCGATGCCGTCGGTGCCGTGCGCGTGCGCGGCCACCTTCAGGCCCCGGCGCCGCGACAGCCGCACCGCGGTGGCCAGCTGCGACGCGGTGAGCTGTACGGCATGCGGTGACGAGGCCGGGGTGGAAAACCCTCCCGTCACCATGATCTTCGTCCAGGTGGCGCCGCCGCGGTGGTTGCCGCCGATGCGCCGGGCCAGCTCGCCGCCTGTGCTGATCTGCCCGCCGAACACGGCGCAGTGCCCGCCCGGGCAGGTCAGCGGGACACCGGCCGACAGCAGCCGCGGGCCGATCAGCTGTCCGCTGCGGACCTGCGCGCGGATCAGCGCATCGATGCCGCCCGTGCCGCCCAGGTCCCGCACGCAGGTGATGCCTTTGGCCAGCATGCGCTCGGCGGCCGTGCGCGCGCAGGCCGCGACCTGCCGCGGTGAGGCCTGGGCGAGCCGCGTGAACGGGTCATCGCCGCCGTCCAGGCACAGATGCGCATGTCCTTCGATCAGGCCGGGTAAAAGCGTCGCCCCGTCAAGATGGATGCGCTCGGCAGCGCGCGCCCGGCTGCCGGGAGCTGACCGCGCCGGGCCCACCCACGTGATGCGGGTCCCGTGCACCAGGACGGCCCCATCCTCGATGACCTGGCCTCGGTGGCCGGTCACCACCCGGTCGGCGCAGATCAGCACCGGCCGGGCCGGGCGGGCGCCGAGAGGTCGGGCCGCCATGTCACCGGGCCCGCTCACGGTGGCGGTCCGGTTCGGCGAAGACCTCCATCACCAGGGTGTGCGGCTCGATCGTCGCGGCGTGGACCTGGTCGTCGGCGATGGAGAAGGAATCACCGGCGCCGTAGCGCACGCAGCGGCCGTCGACCTCCAGCAGCACCGCTCCGCGCAGCACCACGCCGAGCTGCGGCCCGTGCCGGTGCGCAGGCACCCGGCCGCCGTCGTCGAAGGCCCACAAGACCAGTTGCCCGTGCGGACCGCTCAGCAGATGACCGCGGGCGCCGGGGAAGTCGACGTCGACGTCCGGCAGGGCGGCCACCCAGGCGGGATAGGCGTCAAGACGGGCCGGGCTTTGCTGTGCACCGGTCATGACCGGCTCCTTTGCGGGTCGTATCCGGCATAGGCCGGATAGGGGATCTTGCCGAAGTTGTACGGGCCCAGGTAGTGGTAGTAGTCGCATCGCAGCCGGACCATGGCCCGGTGCAGTACCGACAGGTCCGCCCGCCGGCGCCGGGCGAGCCGCTGGGGGGTCAGGCGGACGATGGCAGCGCGCTGGCCGCGGGCTTCAATCAGCTCGTCCTCGGTCAACTGACTCCACAGCTGGCCCAGCGCATCGGCTGCGGCGCCCGCGACCTTCGCCTGAGGGGCACGAGTGAACAGGTAATAGAGGATCAGACACAGCTGGAACAGGCTCATCACGTCGCTTCGGCCGCTTCCTCGCTCCAGCAGCGCCTCGATCAGACCGGGGCCGGGCCGGTGGTCGACGGGACAGCCGAACCACAGCTGCAGCAGTCCCACGGCCAGCGCATCCCCGGCGCTGACGGTGATCGGCACAGGGCGCGACAGCTCGCGGGAGCGGACCAGCGCCCGCACCCGCGCGGCGTCGGCGACCGGGGCGAAGGCTTCCGCCTCACCGGCGGTGATCAGGTCGGCGTAGCCCGGCACCTGCTGCCCCGGGGCCGTGATGGTGGCCCGCAACAGTTCCAGCAGCAGCTTCATGCGGTGGTGCTCGGAGCAGGTGCGCGGTGATTCACCACCGGGCCCGTCGGGCGGGGGAGCGGTGAGCAGGTAGCTGGCGAGCTGGTGGACGACGACTTCCAAGGCTTCGCGCGGGCCGACCTCGGGGCGGACCGGACGCGGGCTGCCAGAGCTGATCAGTAGCGGCCGCCGCGATCCCTGCCACAGGTCATGGCCGAAGTGCGAGCGCACCCGCGCCAGGTGGGCACACTCCAGCACGAAGCAGGTCGGCAGGAAGGCCGGATCGAAACCGGTCAGATGATCAATCAGGGGTGCGACTGGATCCGGGCCGCGGTAGCCGTCGGCGACGACGGCGACGAAGTCCAGATCCGACGCCAGGACGTATCCGTGGGCCGTTCGGGCCACCGCCCCTTCCGACCGGGCCAGGGAACCGGCCAGGTACAGGTCGGCCGCACCGGCGCACACCTGCCGCACGCACTCGGCCGCCGCGTGAAGATACCCTTCCAGCCGGTCGGCGAGGTGGCGCTTGGCGACCGCAGGGACATACCAGCTGCGATCGAAGCAGGAAGCGGAGACGGCCTCGACCGCGCCCGTGCCGCTCACACCGGCCCCCCCTTCGAGGCGGGCTCGGCCCGGCCGGACGTGCCGTAGGCGCGTTTGACCGCCCCCATGTCGCGCCCGCTCGCGCCGTTGGCCAGCGCCCGGTCCATCTGCGCGCGCACCGCGCGAGCCACGGCGAGATCTGCAGCGCCCGGGGCGGAGGCGAGGGCGTAGCCGACGTCCTTGGCGAGGTTGTCCAGGCTGCACGTCACAGGTTCATGCCGGTCACCGGTCATGTTCGCCGCCTTGGAACAGGCCACCGGCGCGGCCCATCCGTAGGCGCTCAAGGTCTGCACGACCTGCGGCATGCTCAACTCGCTGCGCTCGGCCAGCGTCAAGGCTTCGGCCAGCCCGACCAGGGCGGCGGCCGCGGCGAGGTTGTGCACCAGCTTGTAGCGCATGCCCGCGCCGCTGTCGCCGAAGCGGATGACCGTTTCGGTGTAGGTGGACAGCACCGCCTCAAGCGCGTGCAGGTCCTCGGGCGCACCTCCGGCGAACCCGATGAGCGTGCCCTGCTGGGCGCGCTCCAGGCCGCCGGTCAGCGCGACGTCGACCGGGCGGACCCCGGCGTGCCGGCAGGCGGTGATCCAGCGCCGCATGTACGGACTCGACAAGGTCGAGCACTCCACCGCCCTGGCCCCGGCGGACAGCGACGCCAGGGCGCCGCGGGCGCCGAACCATACGGCCGCGCTGGCCTCGTCATCGGAGACGAAGGACACGACGGCATCGGCTCCGTGCGCGGCCTGCGCCGCGCTGGCACACAGCTCGACGCCGTCACCGGCGAAGGCGTCGAGCCGCTGCAGAGTCCGGTTGTACAACCGTAGGGCGTACCCACCGGCGCGCAGGTGCGGGATGATCGCGCGTGCCATGATCCCACCGCCGAGCACCCCTACCGTGGCGATGCCGGTCATCTGGCGCCTCCCGCCGACTGCGGGTGGCCGCCGGTGTGAACGTGGTCGTCGACGGATCCGGCCGGAGCGGTGCGTTCGTGACCGGTCCGTCGGTACAGGCACCACAGCATCTGCGGCTGAAACGTCTCGACGACCTCCAGGTGCGCGACGGCCTGCACGACGTCCACCGACCCGATGCAGGCATCGACGTCACCGGATTCCGCCGCGGCCACCGCGAGCGGCTTGGCATCGACGTAGATCCGCTGACAGGTCGGTGCGTACCGGTCGGCGAACGCCGTGGTGGCCGGGTGCAGCGCCAGGGTCGCGGCTTGTGAAAGGCCGTCGATCTTGCACCGGTTGATCGCCACGCACATCGGCTTCGTCGCCGCCGACCAGACCCGGACGAGCTCCATGCGGTCGCTGTAGCGGAAATGCAGATCGACCCACGTGTCGCGGATCGTCTCTCCCGATCGGGTGACGAATCCGGCGCAGATGAGCGCGCTCAGGTTCTGCTCCCACGCCAGGTGCATCGCTTGAGGAAACGACTCCGCCAAGACGACCTCGCCCAGCTCGTGAGCGATGTGGTGGGCGTCGGTGCCCACCGGGCCGAGGGTGACCACCGGGGAGATGAACTCTTTCACGTCAACGCTGGTGGAGGTTCTCACCTTGTTTCGTCTCCGATTGTTGAGGAGTGGCCAGGGACGCCGACCGCGGCAGCTGGCCGTACTTGCTGGTCAGCGCGCTGGTTTCGGGACGGGTGGGCGAAGAGGGCTGGAGGGCCGGCTACTGCTGGCGGGGTGCGGTGTGCGTCGCACTGCCGGAGCTGAGCCCGAGACTGAGGAAACGGCGACGGGTGACCTCGTAGTGGGCAGGGCTCAGGTGGCGAAGCAGCGCATTAATGGCCTGGTCGGTACCGCGTCCCATCTGGGAAGGAATCACCTCGCCGTTGCGAGGTGGCTGCCCGTTGGCCCGGCCGCGCCCGCGAAGAAGACGCCCCCAGACAAAAGCAGGTAAGTGGATCAAGGGGTCTCCTTCAGGCGGCAGCGTGGTGCGGTGTTCACGCGGAGCGGCGCTGCTGGTTCAGCAGCTCGGCCAGGGCGGGAACGGATGGAGCCGTCAGCAGGCAGTCGGCGCCGGGACGGCGGGCAAGCGCCCACCATTGCCGGGTGGAAAGGTCGAACCAGGCGATGACACCGGTGAAACGGCGGGCGAGTTCGGCCTGTCCGGCGGCGATGGTCGCGGTGTCGGCCGGAGAACGGAGAGGTGGTGCGGCCTGCGGGCCGTCCCAGCCGATCTGCGCCCACACCGTTCGCCCGCGGGCGTCCCCGCTCATTCCCATCCGCTTGGACAGGTCGCGCACCAGGCGCAGGCCTCGGCCGTGCTCGGCCATCGGATCGTCCACCAGGTGGGGCTCACCGGTTGCACCGCCGTCGATGACCGCGACGCGCACCAGTGCACCGGACCAGGTGACCTCGATGACGAACTGGCCGCCGTTACCGCTGGCGGTGTGCCGCACGGCGTTGGCCCCGAGTTCCACGGCGATCAGGAGGAGATCGTCGCGGGCAGAGCACGCCGGCAACAAGGACTCCAGCCAGCGGCGAACATCGCGCAGCTGGAGTTCATGGCCGGGGAACGGCCGTCGCCATTGAAGCGGGGGCGACTGGGTTGAGGTGCTGGCGGAGGAGTTCACCTGGGCCGCGGGGTCGTTCGTGCTGGACATGGCACGTCACCTTTGAGGCTCTTGTCAGCACAGAGCAAGTCTCTGTTCTGCTCACTGCTCTGTACAGTGCAGGATTCGTAAACGTCCTCAGTATCGTGCTGCACCAAGGGGCTGGCAAGAGAATCTCCGCTTTCTGTCACCTCGCGTTCACGCGGGACGCACAAAAAGGGGCCGGAACCAGCCCGAAAAGGCTGGTTCCGGCCCCGTCCGCGTGCGCGGTGGCCGACAGGTTATGGCTGGTCGAACTCGCCGTCCTTCACCCCGCCAGTGAAGGCCTCCCACTCACTGCGGGTGAACTCCAAATGCGGTCCGGAGCGGTCCTTGGAGTCACGAACGCCGACGGTGCCGTCGGCGGCGAAGGCGACCTCGACGCAGTTGCCGTCACCGCCGCTACGGCGCGACTTGCGCCACATGGGGAACTTGTCGGGGCTGGCAGGAGAGGTGCTCATGATGCTTCCTATTTATTCGGCCAGGCGATTGGCGGTTTGAGTGATCAGGTGGAGGCTGTCGGATTCCGGCAGCGCCGCGGCGCGCAGCCGGTCGTACATCTGCAGGTAGGGCGTAACGTCCTCGCTGTCGGTGAGGACCACGTCCGAGGTGACCGCCTCCACGCCGACCACGACCGGGTCGCCGGGATCGGCGTAGCGGTAGATGGAGAAGGTGGAGGGCACGAAGGCGTAACCCTCAATGTCGGCCTCCACCGGCAGCACCCGGACGGTGATCTTCTCTTCCTGGGCCTTGTCCACCACGTGCAGCAGCTGAGCACGCAGCACTGGGGGCGGAGCCAGCCGCCGCCGCAGGACGACCTCGTCCACGATGACCTCGTACGTCGGCCCACCGGGCCGGGCCAGCATCCGCTGGCGACTGGTGCGTCCTTTGACGATGCCTTCGGCATTCATCGTGGTCTGGGCGGCAGCGCCCGTAGGGCGCTGGAACCAGTCGGCGGCCACCCGGACCCGCGTGAACTCCGGGGTCTGCAGGAGGCCGGGGAAGTAGGTCTGCTGGTATTCGCAGATCTCCGTCGCGCCGGCCTCCAAGTTTGCGAAGAGCGGTTGCCGTGTGCCCATCGCCTTGTTGGACTCCCACCACCCCCGCTCGGCGGCCTCCCTGGCGATGGTGAGGATCTTCGTCCACTCCTCGCCTTCGACCCCGAGCACGTCCAGGATCTTGATGATGTCGTCCTGGTCGGGAGGAACATGGCCGTTCTCTAACCGAGAGATCTGCGCACGCGAGACGCCGAGCTTTTTGGCAAGCTGCTCATGGGTGAGCCCGGCCTCGCTGCGCAGCTTGTGCAACTCGGTGGCCAACCGCAGCCGACGTACGTAAGGACTAATCATCCATGATCTCCCACGTGGGCCATCGACGAACTGTGCGGAAATACGTACCGTCGTAGAAAGCCTATCGGCGTGGCTTCGCGAACGCATCTGCGTCTCCCCGGCATGCAGGAGACAGCAGTTCACACACTGATCTGCCTGCTGACGCCGTGGCACCAGACTGGATCGCCCGCTGGACATGGTCGGGCAGGATCGACACGGGCAATCCTTCAGCGCCGCGCGTACTCGGCAATCATGCCGGTGACAACAGGTCGTTCCAATCCTCCGCCGAGACCGGTCTCTCCGGCCACGTCGTGACCCGTGCCGCCGTTATGCGCAGCCTCAATGCCCGGTTCGATCTGAGCGGCACCGGAGCTCACCGTGATCGACATTCTCGGCTGATCTGCGCCGTCAGCGCGTGGTATCCGACCGCGTGCGGCTCAGAGGCCCAGCGTACGCGCGGATGCGGAACTTGTCCTGCGAGAAGGCACTCACCCATTCGTGGCCCAGCGGCATCCACGCCGCGGGCTGATCGTCTTCGGCGGTCAGCGGAAGCGAGGGATCGATGATGGCCGCATAAGACAGGCCGAGCGTGGGCGCCCAATCGGAGCGGTAGGAGCGAACGGTCACCGCTGCCGGCACGTCCAGCACCTCGGCGACGACGCCGGTCTCCTCGGCCAGCTCCCGGCACGCCGCCTCGCGGGGCGTCTCCCCGGGCTCCACCCTGCCGCCCGGCGGGACCCAGCCGCGCCAGCGGTGCTTGACCAGCAGGACGTGCCCGAAGTCCTCATCGAACACCCACACGTCGGCCGCGATCGGATCCATCGGCCCCTTCGCCGCCTTCTCCAGCCAGGCACGCGCATCGTCGAACTCGGCATGCGCCCGGTGGGCGTCAGCCACGGCCGCGCGCAGCGTGCGCTGCTCAGAAGCACTGCGAGTCACCCGGGACAGGGTACTGGCGGGGCGGGCACTGTCGGCCGGCATCCGATGAAGAGCATTCGCCCCGACGCCGAGCTCCGTCAGCCCGCAGCTGCAGGCGTACGGCCGAGGCGGGTGCGCAGCTTGTCGAGGAACCGCTCAAGACCGGGATCGAAGACCCCGTGCGGCCATCCCTGGCGGCCGTCAATCGGCACCCATCGCACCTGAGCGAACTCGCGCTCATCCGGGACGATTACCGCATCCCGGTTGGCTTGGAAGGCGAACCAGAGCGTGACGTCGGTGTGGCTGTCGACCCCGCGGGTCTGGGTGACGGTCAAAAAGCAGGGGACGTCACCGAAGGCCGGGTGGAAGCCGGGCGCGATCCGTAGTTCCTCCGCCAGTTCACGAACCGCTGACGCACGGGGATCCTCCTGATCATCGGCATGGCCGCCCGGCCAAAGCGGCGGGTTCGTAGGTTCTCGCGGCAGGCAGCGCGTGAACACGAGCCTGATTATGCCGACTACGGCGGTGTGACGTTCGGGTTTGTGCTGCGTGCCCAGTTGTTGTCAGTCGAGTCGAGTGTTACCGGTGGCCGGTGGCGCCGCCGTACGCGCCGCTCGTACGCAAGCCACCCGGACCCACGTCACCGTGGTCACCCTGGCTGGCCGAAGCGGGTGCGCGGTTACGGCGCCGGGTGCAGGAGGTCGCTGCCAGGTTGCCGGGGCGCCGTGGTGGCTGCGCGCAGGGGCAGGGTCACGTCGGGGTGGGTCTCGAAGCTGGCCTGCAGGCCGATAACGGCCAGCCGCCGCATCAGGTGCTAGCTCAGGCCGGTCAGGATCAGCCGGGTGCCGCAGGTGCGGCTGCGGTGCAGGGTGCGCACCAGTTCGCACAGTCCGGTGGAGTCGCAAAACGTCAGCTCGCTGACATCCATGATGAGCACGGGCAACCCGGGCAGCTCCCACACGCGTTCCAGGTGGGCACGCAGCAGTGGGACGGCGGCCAGGTCGAGTTCGCCGGCGGCGCGCACGACGATGGCGGTGGTGTACAGGCCGGTGGTGACGGCGAAGGCCGGACCGGCCGGGGGTGAAAGGTCGGTGGGGCAGCTCCTCGGCCTGCAAGGTCAGGGCAGGCTGGGACTCTTCTGACGCGAAAGCCCCCGGCAATCGCCGACTTTTGCCGCAGCAGTGCCGGCCAGCGCTGGGCCAAGGTCACCGTACGGCCCTGGCAGCCTGATCAGCTCTCCTCCGGAGGCGGCGGGTCGGGTGGGGTCGGCAGCGCTACGTGCGCGCAGGTGCCCTGCTGGGGCGGCTGGTGAGCAGGTGACGGCCAGGTCCAGGTCGGCGAAAGGCCGGAGGCTCGACGGCGGGGCGGTCAGCAGTTCGGCACGGATGATCGATGACAGGACGTGGCGGATGCGGTTGTGCACGGCGGCTCCGCCGCGTGGTCCCAGCAGGGCGCGGACCAGGGGGCGCTGCTCGTCGATGTGTTCCAGCAGGGGAAGGCTGAAGGCGAACAGCCCTTGCGGTGTGGCCGGTCGTACGGATCCCAGCTGGTCGACGAGTTCGTCGATGGTGCTGAACGGGACGTCCTGTTTGCCGGTGAAGTGGGAGTAGAAGGTGGATCGGCCGATGTCGGCGCGTTCGATCAGGTCGGTGACGGTGACGGCGTCGTAGCCCTTGTCCACGATCGCGTCGACCAGGGCGTCCTGTACGGCTCGCCGGGTGCGGCGCACCCGGTGGTCGAGCCCGTCCATGGAGGGTCTCCCTCTCTCAGCCGGACGGGGATCAGTGGTGGTAGGCGTGGACGACGGCGTGGCCCTTGCCCCGGCCGATGATCCACTTGTTGACCGGGGTGGTGACGAGGAAGGCCACCAGGAAGGCGAAGGCCAGCGCGCCCCAGAACAGGCCGGTGGCCAGGCCGGCGTCCATGGCGCCGGGGATGACGAGCATGACGCCGTTGTCGACGATCTCCATGACGATGATGGAGACGGTGTCCGCGGCGAGAGCGAGCTTGATCGCGGCGCCCCAGTCCACCCCGGCGCGGCGCAGGGGGATGAGGGTGAGCAGGTAGCCGAAGAAGAAGGCCAGCGCCACGGCCAGGACGATGGTGGGCGCGGTGGCCCAGCCCAGCGCGGTGCCGATGACCAGCCCGAGGACCTCTCCGATGGCGCAGCCGGTGAGGCAGTGCAGGGTGGCGGAGGCGGCCATCCGCCAGGTCGTCTTGGCGGGGTGGCCCGTATGCGCGTGGTGGGCGTGCTCCTCGGGTGCATGATGGCCATGTCCCTCGTATCCCTGGTGCCCTTCATGTCCGGCGTGGTGAGCCTGGTGCGATGGTTCCGACATGCTGCTCTCCTCCGTTGATCAAGGTGACATGCCCACGATATACCCCATAGGGGTATCTTGCAACGTGATTTCTCCGGGATGAGGTGCGACGGGAGGATTCGCCGTCAGCGGATCGGCCACGTCAAGGAGGCATCCCCTGGGCGAGCGGTGACTCTACTACGGGAGATCGGCGGAGAGCCGGTGACGGCCGACCAGGGTCGCGTCGTTCATCCCGGGTGCAGTGCATCCCCAAGACCGGTCCCCTCGCCGAGGTGGATCAGCCGGATCTACCCGAGTCCTTGTCTTATCGACAAGATTGAGCACATATAAGCGCCTACGACGGCCGGTAGCATTGAACTGTCGGGGCAGAGGGGAGGCGCGGAGGATGCGTGGTCTGGGAGACCTGGAATCCGCGATCATGGATCGCCTGTGGTCGTACCACCGGCCCGCCTCGGTCCGCGACGTGCTGGACGACCTGCGCCGTGACCGGGAGATCGCCTACACCACGGTCATGACCGTGATGGACAAGCTGCACACCAAGGGTCTGCTGCGCCGCAAGCAGGTCGGCCGGGCCTACGTTTACGAGACCGTGGCCAGCAAGGCGGCCTATACCGCCGAGCTGATGCGTGCCACGCTGACCTCCGGCGGCAACCAGGCGGCCACGCTGGTGCACTTCCTGGAGCGACTGTCTCCGGAGGAGTCGAAGGCGCTGGAGGCCGCGCTCCGGGTGTACCCGCCCGGGGGGCGCGCATGATCGCCGCCGTCATCCTGGCGCTGTACACCGTCGCCGCCGTGGCCTGGCTGCCTCGGTTGCTCAGCCGGGGCACCTGGGCCGAGCGCGCTCCTCGTCTGGCGATCTCCGTATGGCTGGCCGCGTGTGTCTCCGGGGTCGCCTCCGTCGTCTTCGCGGCGTTCGCCGCCGCGGTCCCGGCCTCCGTGGTCGGACACGGGCTGGCGGCGTTCTTCGAGGCGTGCGCGGCGCTGCTGTCCAACGGAGAGATCCTCGCCTTCCCGGGCGCATACGCCGCCCTGCTCGGCGCCGCCGCGATTGCGGCCAGGACCACCTACTACGGGGCGGCCGTACTGGTCCGGGCCAGCCGCGAACGCCGCCACCACGCCGACATGCTCACCATCCTCGGCCGTCATGACGGCGAGCTGGGCGCGGTGGTGCTGGAGCATGACGAGGCCGCGGCCTACTGCCTGCCCGGCCGGCAGGGCAGAGCGGTCATCACGACCGCCGCCCTGCGCTCCCTGGCTCCCGAGCAGGTGGCCGCCGTGCTCGCCCACGAGCAGGCGCACCTGCGAGGCCGTCACCACCTCGTGCTGGCCGCCGCCGAAGCCTTCTCTCTTGCCTTCCCCCGCCTGCCGCTGTTCGCCCGGGCCAAGACCGAGGTCGCGCGGCTGGTCGAGCTGCTCGCCGATGACGTCGCAGCCCTCCACCATCCGCGCATCCATCTCGCCGCAGCTCTGGTACGGCTGGCCACCGGCCGGACCCCGGCCTTCATGCTGGGCGCGGGCGGCGAGACGGCGCTGACTCGCGTCAAGCGCATGCTCCACCCCGCCGCCCCGCTCGGGCGCAGAGAGCGGCTGGCCGGGCTGGCCGCCGTCGCCCTGCTGCTCGCGGGTCCCGTGGCCGTGGCCGCGGTCCCGGGGGTGAGCTCGTTGCTGGCTCACCACTGCCACACGCTCTCGATCTTCCAGTAGCCGTGCCTTGAGCTGTCGACCGGCAGCGTTTTTCGCGGCTCTGCAGGATGGGACCGTCTTGGAGACGACCGACGCCGCTCTCCGTCGTCGACCGGCCCACCTGAGGCCAAGCCGCACCATTTTGTTCGCTGGCCGGAGCGCGGCATCCCGCTGGGCGTCGCCGCTGACCGTGATGGAGCCGCGGGGCCGGATCAGTGCGGCGCCGTGCCGCTGGACAAGATCCGGCGGTAGGCGCGGATGCGGTCCTCCACACTGTCCAGGCAGCAGCTGGCGCACTTCTCGCCGTGGTCGGCGGTGTAGAACAAGCAACACGTACGGCGCAGGTAGAACAACCCCTCCCTGCCGCCCTCGGCCAGCCGGACCATCTCCCCGAGCCTGCCCAGCTCCGCCGGGCAGGCGGCGAGGAAATCGTTGTAGGCGCGCTGCAGCAGGTCGACGTCGGCGCCCGGAACCCTGCTCGCCGCGCCGAACGCCGCGGCGCACCCCTGGGCGATGCCGCCGTTGAGTTGGCGCCTGCCTGCGCGGCTGTGCGCCCGCAGCGCGTCGGCGAGAGGAAACAGGTGCTCGTCGAGCACCTGGCCGACCAGCAGCTTCAGCCGCTCGCCCGCAGCCATCTGCGTGGTGTCGGCCAGTCGCGGCCGACGCAGTGCGATCGCCGCGAACCCGTGATGGTCATCGAGTCGCATCGCCACGTTGTCCGGCCGCACGTCCAGCACCTCGCCATACAGCGCCCAGGCCAGCAGCGCGGGAGCCGTCACCGTGCCCGCGTAGACGGCCATGACGGTCAGCGCCGTCGCGTGCGCCGAGACCTGCCCGCTGGCCGTCCGCTCGGCCTCCAGCACCCGGGTCAGCTCCTCGGAGGCCGGGTCCAGCAGCCGGTCCGCAGGAATCCAGCCCTCACCGGCGCTCAGGCCGATCTCCAACCGGTAGCGCTCGCCATAGTCGGTCAGGGCCTTGAGCAGCGGTACGGCGTCGGCGGGCGGCTGAGGCACGGCCTAGAACTCCTTGCGTGATGGACGGCGTCGTCGGCGAATCATTGTGCGTCATCGCCGCAGCAAGCCGGCGCAGTGGCCGCTCGGCACGGGCGCGCCGCACGTCCTGTTCTTCGCGGCGGGTCTTTTCCTAGGTGGCCGCCGCTCGATGGCGGCCCTGCGGCGGCCTGCGGTGCCGTCCCGCCGGCACGTCGCTGGACGGTTTCCGGCTCCTGGCTCGTTTCGTGAGCAACGCCACGCACAGCAGCGCGGTGACCGCCGCCGCAGGAATCGCCGCCTCCGGTAGGGCAGGCGCGTCGGTGGCGGGGTAGTCCTGACGGGCCTTCGTCATGCTGGCGACGGCCTGCATCGTCACCACCGAATCAGGCGAGGGTTTTTTCGCCGGAGGATCAGCTGCCGGCTTGCTTGCGGCCGCTTTTCCCTTCCCCAGGTTCTCCTGGACTTTCCGCGGCAGGCCGTAGCCCACGACCTTGGCCTCATCACGCTCTTTGCGTTTGAGCCACACACCGTCGACGTTGGCCTCAATCGTCGTGATCTTTCCGGCTTTGACCGTCTCCACGATGCCCACGTGGTCGATGGCCGCGACGTTGTCGGAGCCGGACCAGTCGTAGAACACCAGGGCGCCCGGCTCGGGCTCGCTGCTCCAGGCGCCGTGCTTCTTGAACCAGTTGGCGTGGTCGACGGTGTAGGCGAACTCGCCCACATAGTCCTGCACGCCTGCCTGGTTGGCCGCCCAGGCGATGAACATGTCACACCAGGGTGCGATCTTGAAGTGCGGGGTGCTGCTGTCGACGTTGGCGTAGTACCAGTCGCCGAACTTGGTGTAGCCGTCGCTCTTCTCGCGGTATCCGAGGTCTTTGCGGGCAGCCTCAAGCAGCCCCTCGGCAAGAGAACTCACGGGGATGGGGATCCTTGTCTATCGGATGGGACGACCGCATGCGGCGATCGCCGGCGCCATGGCTGCATGGCCGACGCGGCGGGCGATCACGTCGGCGGTCCGCTCAGGCGGTTTTGGACCGGCAGTCGCGCACGGTTCGCGATCCGATGAGGCGCTGCCGGCGGGGCAGCGTCCGGTGAGGGGTTGAGTGGCCTGCTCTCACCCGGGTCTCTCCTTTTCGTCGACCGCCTACCGGGTGAGCTGACGGGTTCGGGCCAGGAGTCGCCCTACCGCCCCTTCGCGCGGCGGATTCACCCCGGCGAGCCCGAGGGAAGATCCACGGTCTCGCATGGTTGGGTCCCCGGTTCCCGGCGGCGGAGTCGTCTCCACCGCCGATGGGATTCGGCGGCGGGCGGGTCGCCTTCCCGATGAAGGCAGGTCACCAGCCATTACGATGCAATGTAGTAGATATGTTCCGAGAAGCTGAACAAAACGTCACATAAAGCTCAAAAGATCTACCTCGGCCGAGGCTGTCCGGAGATCTCCACGCCACGCCGTCGGCTGTCAGCGGTCACGCAAGGATTCCGGTGGCCCGGCCGGGCCCTTGCCGGTCTGCGACACGGCCCCTCGCAGATGGGCGAGGTCGCTTTTCGGCTGGTCGTATTAGGTTCAGCGAGGGTGTGGGACGGTTGCCCGTTCTGATGCGGCGCATAGCGCACGGAGCCGATCGCATGGGTTCCTGCCGTCAGGATCCGTCCACGCATGACGATGACACCGCCTTCCCCGCACCTCAGGGCGGGGAGCCGGTGGACCGTCATTGCAATTTCCCTCAGGAACTATCCGTCATAGTCGAATGTCCAGGCGACGACAGGATGCGCCAAGGGTCGTTCCTGCGAGACCACGTCTGACTGATGGTCCGCATGGCGAGTCCGTAGTCCGCGCTGGGATCAGTACGGGCTCCGTATCCGGCGTCACGAGGTGTCCTCCTCCCGCAGGTAACGGAAAGAAAAGGAACGCATCCTTGCCCGGTCTGTCGCATGCCTTCTACCGCCGAAGCTTGTCCATTGGTCTGGTCTTCGCCGGCGCCGCCAGCTTCACCGTCCTGTCCACCGGGACGGCTCGCGCCACCGACATCTCCACGATCACCGACAGCGATTCCGGCGCGGTTCCCTTCGCGGAGATGCAGGCACGGATCGCCGAGATCGAAAGCCAGATCGCGATGATCGAGCAGCGGGTCACGCCGTACCAGATTCCGGCCACCGAGACTCCGGCTCCGGAGCAGTCGCAGACCGCGGACATCCCCTCGCCAGGCCAGGGCCTGAGCACCGGTACCCCAGGCGAAGGACTTCAGGCACCAGACCAGGCCTCGGCCGGGGATCTTCCCTCTCCGGCCGCCGCGCCGCTGACGGCCAACGCCAAGGTCCAGCAGATGATCGCCACCGCCCGCAGCAAGGTCGGCGAGGGCGAGGCTGCCGACGGCACGAGCTTCTACGGCAAGTGGTATGACACCTACACCAAGCAGAAGGGCTTCGCCGCGGCGCCCTGGTGCGACATGTTCCTGGCGTGGCTGGCCGTCCAGTACGGCGTGCAGGACCAGATGGGCATCTACGCCTACACCCCGTGGCACGCCCAGTGGTTCAACAAGCAGGGCCGCTTCGATCGCACCCCGCGCGTGGGCGACCTGGTCTTCTTCGACTGGGGCGGCTCCAAGAACATCTCGGCCATCGACCACGTCGGCCTGGTGACCGGCGTCAACCCCGACGGCACGGTCTCCACGGTCGAGGCCAACATCAGCGACAAGGTCGTCAGCCGCACCCGCGGTATGAAGGACATCGTCGGCTTCGGCCACCCCGCCTACGCGGGCTGAACCTGCCGGTGCGGTGCTCTCAGCCCTCTCCTCGGAGCGGCTGGTGTTGAGCGCCTGGGGCATTGTCAGCGATCATGGGCCCGGTTGTTGTCCGTAGGCGTCTGCCGATCGCCGTTCGCCGGGCTGATCAGGATGCTGCACACCTCATCGCCGGCGCAGCGGGCGGGGTCGGTGGCCGCGGCTCGGTGCTTGAGGCGCTGCAGCGCCTGGCGCATCTGGGCGAGCTCGGCCAGGCGCCGCTCGATCTGGGCCAGGTGCTGATCGATCAGGTCGGTGACGTGCCGGCAGGGGGCGGTGCCGGAGTCCCGGATGGCCAGGATGCCGCCGATCTCGGCCAGGGTGAACCCCGCGGCCTGGGCGTCGCGGATGAAGGCCAGCCGGGCGGCGGCCTCGGCGGGGTAGTCGCGATAACCGGCCGAGGTGCGGGGCGGCTCAGGCAGCAGCCCGGCCGCTTCGTAAAACCGGATGGTCTTGGCACTGACTCCGGCGCGGTGGGCGAGCACTCCGATGCGCATGCCTCCAGCCTAGGCTTGACCTTCCAGCGCACTGGAACCTCTACCGTCTGCGGTGAGCACCCGCACACCGCCCACGACCCGGAGGCCATCATGCTGGAGCTGACCCTGCTGACCGTGCCGGACTGCCCGAACGAGGGCGTCTTGCGTGAGCGGCTCGCCCAAGCCCTTACCGGCCACCCCGACGCCTCCCTCACCCACCGGGTGGTCGCCACCGAGGCGCAGGCGGCCCGGTGGGGCATGCACGGCTCCCCGACCCTGCTGATCAACGGCGTCGACGTCTTCGCCGCCCCCACCACCCCGGCCAGCCTCTCCTGCCGCCTCTACCACGACGAAAACGGCCCGAGTGGCGGCGCTCCCTCGGTCGCGGCCTTGCGCGAGGCGCTGCGCCGCGCCGCCGACGCCGCTCCGGTCCCAGCCGCGCTGGCCCAGGCCGCCGGCCGCGCCGGACTCGGCCGCCTGGCCCCCATCGAGGGCGGGCTGCGCGCGGTGCACCAGCGCGTCCTGCGCGCCTTCGCCGCCACCGGACAGGCCCCGGCGCAGGCCGACTTGGACGCGGCCGCCGCCCCCTACACCACCACCGGTGATCGGGCGCTGGCCCAGCTGCACGCCGCCGACTTCCTACGCCTGGACGCACGCGGGGCGATCAGCGCCGTCTACCCGTTCTCCCCGGCTCCGACCCCGCATCGGGTACGGATCAGCGGCGGGCCGGAGGTGTTCGCGATGTGCGCGATCGACGCGCTCGGCATCGCCGCGATGCTCGGCACCGAGGTGACGATCCACTCCGCCGAACCCGGCACCGGCCGCGCGATCACCATCACTGTGCCCGCCCACGGCCAGGCGCCGGTGTGGGAGCCGGCCGCGGCCGTGGTCTTCTACGGCCGGCAGCCGACCGGTTGCGGGAGCCGCCCCTCCGAACCCCCGCCATGCGAATCCCGGGCGGATGCCGTGGCGGCCTCCGTGGCGGCGGATCTGTGCTGCGGTGTCATCAACTTCTTCACCAGCACCGACGCCGCGCAGGCCTGGGCGGCGGCGCACCCGCACGTGGCCGGGCAGGTGCTCGCCCAGGAGCAGGCCTGGCAGCTCGGCGTGCACATCTTCGGCCCGCTGCTGCAGCTGTCCTAGCCGGGCGTCGACCGCTGGGGCTGTCGAGTCCGTTTCGACAGCCTACGGTCGGCATCACCGCCCCGCCCTCAGCGGGGCATGCGAACGCACGGTTGAGCACCGGCGATCCCGCCGGCCATGGGGCATCGCGGTGCCACACTGGGCGGTGTGGCCGCCCCCGAGATGACCGCCGCTGACGTCGGTGAATTCCTGACCCTGATGGATCACCTGGGCATCGGTATCTGGCTGGACGGCGGGTGGGCGGTGGACGCCTGCCTGGGCGCACAAACCCGCCGGCACGGCGATCTGGACATCATCGTGCAGCAGCACGATGCGCCCGCGGCCGTCGCCGCTCTGCATGATCGCCGATACCGGCCGGTGCCGGGGGATGAGGCCACCGCCTGGAACTTCGTCCTGGGTGATGAGGCCGGGCACCTGATCGACATCGACGTCGTCGCCGTGGACGCCGGCGGCCACGGCATCTACGGCCCGCCCGACAACGGCCAGTGCTACCCGGCTGCGGCCCTGGCCGGCACCGGCTGGATCGGCGGCCGCGAGGTGGCCTGCATCAGCCCGCCCTGGCTGGTGCGCCTGCACACCGGCTATGCCGTCGACGCCGATGACTGGGCTGATGTCTCGGCGCTGTGTGAGCGATTCGACATCCCCGTGCCCGAGGACTATCAGCGGTTCCAGCAGCCCCACCGAGGGTGATGTTGCGCGCGACAGCTGGTAGAGCCCACCTTGGAGCAACGCGGAGCACGCTGCGTCACCGGTGAGGGGAGAGACCCAGCGAAGCTGAGGCCGGACCTCCTGCGGCGCCCAGGCAGAAAACGCGTCTGGGCGCCGCGGAATGTGTGAGGTCCCTGTCAGAGGCGGTCGAGGAGTTTCCGCATCTGCTCGATCTCGGCCTGCTGGGCGGTCTCGATGGTCTTGGCCAGCTGCTTGGCTTCAGGATTGAGCCCTTGCGCCTGCTCGGTCTTGGCCATCTCGATCGCGCCCTGGTGGTGAGCGATCATCAGTTCGGCGAACATCCGGTCGAACTTCGCGCCCTTGGCTTCCTGGAGCTTGACCATGTCCTCCTCGGTCATCATGCCGGGCATGCCGTGGCCACCGTGGGCGCCGTCAGGCATGGTCGCCTTGCCCCAGGCCGTCAGCCAGGCGGTCATGGTGGCGATCTCCGGGTCCTGGGCGGCCTTGATCTCCGCTGCCAGTTCCTTGATCTCCGCGTCGGCGGCCTGGGTCTCGGCGAGTTTGGCCATCTCCACGGCCTGCTCGTGGTGCGGGATCATCAGCTGGGCGAAGGTGACGTCGGCGTCGTTGAAGGAGGCTGCCGGCTGCGCGCTTGTGGTGGCCGGGGCACTGCCGGTCATGCCGGGATGCCCGGTCGCGTGCTCTTCCCCGCCTCCGCAAGCGGTGAGAAGGAACAGGGCAGCGGCCCCCGCGGCAGCGGTCAAGGTGATCCTGCGGGAGAGGCGGTGGTTGGTGAACATCTTCATCGATCTCTTTCCGGTGCTTCGGGACTGACCATGATCCTTTACAGCGGGAGCTCGTTGCCGCCCGCCGAACTGACCGGCCTATATGCGCAGAACCGACAGATGGGCCAGGCGCCGTGCCGTTCTCCGAGGTGGAGGGCGGGCGGCAACGAGCGCCGCTGAGGTGCGGGCCGCCCCGGAGTGGGGTGACCGCCAGGTCCACCGCAGCGCCATGGCGGCGATGAGGAGGGGGACTGAAGTGAGTACGGCCAGGCAGACGGAGACCGGATCGAAGCGAGGAAATGCGTCCCCGGCAGCCCGCATCTGCGTTCCATCGTGGACCGTCATGGCGCCAGAGGGTGCAGCCTCGGCTTCGAACGTTTTGTGATCCGGGAAGGGCGCAGGTGCCACGAGGCCGGGCGTATCGCCGTGTCCGGCCTCGTGCTCCAGATGTCCGAGCGTGTGCATCCCGGCGATCCCCAGGGCGAGCGCGACAAGGAGCACCGAGCGGAGCATCCGCAGGGGAGATCGGCGGATCAACCCGTGCATGCTCTCCCTCATCCATTGATGATCGGTCATTTCGATGCGAACCCCTACGAAGGTAGATCGTAGGATGGCCAGCCGGCGTGAGCAAAGAGAGATCGTTGCCGCGCCCCTCTCCCTAAGGCATGCGAAGTGCTGGCATCGCGGCTCGGCGTCCGGTTCCACGCCCGCTTACTATCACTTATAGTAGAGGCGGCGGACAGGTCCCCATCTGCTGACCGTCGACATCGCCGTCCGAGCTCGGGATCGGGCGGCGATGTTTGCTTGCGCAAAGCACACGCCTCCGGCGGTGTTTACCCGTAGTCGATGAATCATGCACAGAGAGTGATGTACGGTTCACTCTGTGACCGCACACGCCCATCCGCTCACTTCCCGGCTCCTTACCGGGGCAGGGCTGTGGTTCGGCGTGCTGAGCGCGGTTATCGTCTTCCACGCCATCTTGTGCGCGGCGGGCCCGCATGCTCCCGCCCAGGCGTCCTCATCTCCTGTCGTGGCCGTTCTCGCCTCTCACGCTCACCCTGAACCAGGTCATCATGACCATCGGGCAGCATGCGACGCCTCCGCCGGTCAGGCGGCTCTTCCTCATCGCCTGACCGCTTCCTTCCCTCCGGCTGCGGCTGGCAGCTGGTTCGTGCTGCAGCGGCATGCGCTGCAAGAAGCCGCACCACGGCCTTCACCGCGTGGTGACGCTCACCAGCCGCACCACCCGCCTCAATCGGGCACGACTCTCCTGACACTGCTTTGCGAATCGCGGGTGTAGAGGCGCCCGCGTGCCCTGCCGGCTCCGGCCCAGGAGATCGGTAGTTCCATTCTCGGTACCGGCCTGTCGACGACGCGTGAAAACTGGATCTGGCCCACATTTCGTGATTGTTACGACCCCGCGCGAGACAGACTTCTGTGACCAT
>NZ_BMQE01000063.1:0-30901 GCF_014647955.1 Planomonospora antibiotica
AAAGCGCGTGCTTCTCACCTGAGCCAGGGGTCGTAACGATCACGAAATGTGGGCCAGATCCCCGAATGTGACCCGGCCTTACTCCACTCGACCGGCCAGGCGAGGTGAGGCCGCATGCGTCCTCGCACGCTGATCGGCCGCGTGTGGACCCGCTTGTGCCAGGCCTTTGCCGCCGGCACCGGCCCGGCGCCGGCGCACGGCCGGGATTCTCAGCGTCGGGAACCCGCCGAGCGCTGGGACGAGCCCGACACCCCGCAAGCGGTACCCCGGCGGGTGCGCGCCCGGGACGCCGACTGCGCCACCCGTTGGCCTGACGCCGCTCTCGATGCCTGGGCGGTGTCCTGGAAGGCCGGTGGATACCTGGAAGCGGTACGAGCCCGCGACGGGCTGCAGGTGATCGGGAAGGTCCCGGTCCCCGAGGCCGTGCCCGACGTGCTGCGCCACTGGTCCCATCCTTGCGGTGCCCCGGTCACGGTGGAGTGGACCACACCGCCGCCGCCGCAGGGATCATCACGCCCGGAAGAACCCGGTGAGGGACTGGGATTCCCCCTCAGGGCCAACGATTGCGAGGCCTGGGAACGCCAGCAGGACGCGGCCCTGACCGCGATGGCCCAGGCCCAGGCTCGGTTGCGCCGACGCCACCCTGACCACATCGACCCCGCCAGTGATGTGGAGGCGCTCCTGAGCGCCTGCGCGGCACGGCTCAACCGCACCGAACCCCCGGCGGAGAGCCTCATCGCCGCGCTGAACGCCGACCCACTGGAGCGGATGACCATCACTGGTGGATGGGTCGACCCCGTCCAGGTGGCCCACGCCAGGAAAAGCCGCTGGAACGGCTTCGCAGACGACCAACCTGAGCGGGTCATCAAACTCGCCGAAAGGCTGTTGCGCGATGATGCGGCAACGGCCACTGCGAACTTCTGCGACCCCCGCAGCGTGGCCCAGGTGTTTCGCGTGCCCGGCCCGGCCGGACCGCTGTACGAGATCGGTGACGACGGCACCCGCCGCCTGCACGCCGCCCGGCTCCTGGGCTTTCCCCTGTTGTGGGCGCGCATCACCCAGCTCAGTTTGCCGCTGATGCTGCACATCTACCACGTGGGCAACAACGGAGAGCCGGCGCAGGAGGAGATGGCAAGAATCGTGGCGCGCTGGCATGGCCTGATCGACCGCGGTCTGGTGGCGGGCGACGTCGACGAGACCGATCCTGACGACCCTCGCCTGCATCTGCACTGGACCGCCGCGCTGTGGCTCCTCGTGGAGGCCAACCGGGCGGTGCAGTGGAGTCACCACTATGAGCGGGCCTACCCGGGCGCCCTGGCGGCCGCCGGCATCCCGCCTCACGCCTGGTCCACGCCGGAAGCCTGGCATGAGTGGGCGAGCGAACGTCGACGCCGAAGGCGATGAAGGCCATGCCGTCCCCGCCGCGCGCGAACGCCGGCGCTCTGCACTCGCCGCAGCGGGAGCGGTCGAACACCGGCGCCGAGTATCGGGCGAGTTTCAGGAGCGGATGAGGAAGTGGGCGATCGCCAGGAGGAGCATCACCGTTCCGGCGAACCCGGCGGCACCGGTCAGGATCATTCCCGCTGGGCCGCCGCCTTGCATCGCTGAAACCAGGCCGCCGCCGAGGCCGCCGATCACGACGGCCGTGATCAGGATGACGGCCATCCACAGGCCGCGGTTGTCGTTCAAGGGCTCTCCCGAGTTGCCGCCGGGTCAGGTGGAAGCGGCCAAAGGGTCGCTTGCGAAGCAGAGTAGGGCGTACACTTCTACTAGTCAATTTGCACAGATAGGTTGTCGATTTGCACACTATGCCGAGTGATGTGATTGCTGAGCAGATCCGCAAGCACCGCAAACGGCTCGGGCTCACCCGAGAGAACCTGGCCGAGGAGTGCGCCAAGCTGGGCGCTCCCCAGCTCACCTTCGCCGCGCTCACCAACATCGAGACCGGACGCCGCGACCGGGCCACCGGTCGGCGCCGCCGCGAGGTGACCGTCGACGAGCTCGAAGTGATCGCCCATGCCCTGGCCGTGCCGATGCTGCTGCTCGTCTTCCCGGTGGGCGACCTCGACCGGGTTCCTACGATCTCCTCTGGTCAGGAGATTCACCCGCGGCTGGCCTGGAAATGCGCCATCGGCGCTGAACCACCGGTACGGCTGGCCAGCGACGGCCGCGCCTATGCCGACCGCAGCACCATCGGCGAGGGCGGGCCCACCCGGCTGGAGGCCTGGCGGAGCGTGGTGCGCCCGATCGAGCTGTACCAGGAACTGATGAACGAGACCGACGCGCTGCACAAGGCCGAGCGCAGGCTGGCCTACTTCGAACGCGTCGGCCACAGCGACTCCGACGAAGCCCAGCACCTGCTCGAGGTCCGCCAGCACCATCTCATCCGGATGGCGACCGTCCTGGAGGAGATGATGAACAGCGGCATCCGTGTACCCGCCTACGAGGTCGAGACGGCGCGGGACCTCATCGCGACGGACGTGATCACAAGGCCTGAGGCGCTTCCCCTCTTGCCGGTTACGGCCGAAGCCTCTGCGGAGACCGACGATGACCAGCCGTAGACCAGACTGCGCCAGCGCTGCCGACAGATGGCGAACTGCCGAGCATGCCGCCGTCCGGTGTCCGGCTGCGGCGACCGGGCATCGCGCCGCGGCCGACGACACCGCCTCCTCCCCTCGCCGTGCTGTGCCGGCTCTCGGCCGCTGCACCGCGTCAGTCGCCGGTTCCCGCTGGGGCGGTGCGCCTGGAGAGCCAAGCGGCCGTGGCCGCCGGCCCTACCGCAAATTCCCTTCCAGGCGGAAGACTTCTGCCACGATTCACGACACGAAAGGGCAATCATCATGGACACCTCCCGTTCCGCCAGCGACCACAACCGACTCGAACAGGCCGTGGCCGAACTCGCTGAATGGGCTGCTCTCCCAGAGGGAGTGGTGGACTTCCACGACGGCGGCGACGGCCGCTGGGGAGTCACCACGGCCGTAAGCCGTGATGGCGAGTACCAGACCAGCCCATGCGCGCGCTGCCCATGGCGCAAGGACGCCCCCCTCGGAGCCTTCCCCCCTGAGGTCTATCGGCATTCCGCTTCCACCACATACGACATGTCCGTACATGTCTTCAGTTGTCACGCCTGCACTGCGGAGCAGCCGAAGACCTGCGCAGGGTTCCTGCTGCGGGGCGCCGCCGACAACCTCGCCATCCGCCGCAGAAACCACGACTACAGCGATGTGCATGCTGGCGGAGCCGAGCTGTACGACAGCTATCGGGATATGGCCATCGCCAACGGTGTCGATCCCGACGACCCGGCCTTAGCCCCCTGTCGCGGCGACCGCCACGGCCGTGCCGGCGCCGACCGGACTCCGCCACCAGCCGACGCCACTGGCGGCCCGCGGTGACCGCCGTCCTCCTTCCTCGGAAAGGGATTCACGCATGAGCATCAACTACTACGCGATCACTCCCGGCACCGACCCTGCAGAGGAGGGCCTGCACATCGGCAAGCACAGCGGCGGCTGGGAGTTCCTGTTCCGCGCCCACCCCGACCGGGGCCTGACCACGGTCGCGACCTGGACGGAGCTCCTGACCGCGCCGGACGTCGTCATCCGTGACGAGCACGGCCGCACCGAGACCGCCGAGGAGTTCCTGGCCTGGGCCATCCGGCGGCCCGCCACCAGCCCCGAGCCGATGCGCGCCCACGCCGGGCACCACATCTCCTACCGGGACGAGGGCGGCGCGGCGTTCCTCGACCACGCATTCTGCTGACGAAAAGGAGTCTTCACCATGCCCCGCACCCGGCCTCCGCGCATCACCCGCACCCACGCCTGCGCCCTGCTCCTGCACGGCGATGCGGAGATGGCCGCCGCCCGCCGCACCGTGCTGGCCGTCGACATCCACGGACATGTCCGCCCGATCGTCCCCGACGACCTCTTCGCCGGCGACATCCGGCATGTCGTGCTGACCCGCGGCGAGCTGCTGGACGCGGGCGTGCGCGTGGTGCCCCGTTCCGGCGGCCGCCTCAGCCCCGGCTCCGACCCGCGCCTGGACGCGGTCCTGGACGGCGTCAACACCCACCTCGCGGAGATCTGGAGCCCGGAAGGAACCTGCCCGAGCCGTCCATGACCGCAGCAGTGACCGACGAGGATGCCGCGCTGGCCCCCTGCTTCGCCCATGTCGGGGTCGTCTTTTCGGGCCGTGCTGACCTCCTACGGCCCGAAAAGACGACGAATCCGGTGACCGGCGAGCTGCGCGCCTGGGAGAAGGCGGCAGTTTCCTCGGAGAAGGTCAGCGGGCCTGAGCCAGACGAGGGCGGCGGCGCGGGGCGGTGAGTCTCATCCGGGCCCAGCCCGGGCCGTTGCTCGGGGAAGGCGATGCCGCCTCGGCGCTCAGGGCGGGAAAGACCTTCGTGGCCGCGGCGGGCGGCCGGCGGCGGCCTGGGAGCAGTCCGGGCCGTCGCGCAGCGCCCGGGTGATGAACCGGTGGCCGAGGCCGCGGCGCAGCCCCGGCTCATCGAGGGAGATCTTGTCGATGCTCGCCCTCCGGCAGGCGGTGCCGACCTGCCACACGAACGGGCCGATGCCCCGGTGCACCCGTCGCAGGGCCGAACCTGTCGGCGGTCCTGCGGCCGGCCGTGGACCGAGCCGGCCCGCAGACGGCCACGCTCCCGGACACCGCCGTGCACGCCGTCCTGGCCGCGATCGGCTGGGGGCCCGGCGCGACGACCTGGGTCACGGCGGACGGCCGCTGGACCAACGGGGTCCTGGGCGGCTCCTGGCGAAAGCAGAGCGCCGCCTACATTGGCGAAGGGACGCGCCAAGCCGCCCGGCGGGCCCGTCTGGCGGCGCTCGTTGAGGATCTCCTGCAGCTGCGCGCCCAGCTGGCGGAACTGGACGAGCAACGGCAGGCGCTCACCGCACGGCAGGGCAGGCTCACCGATGAGCACCGGGTGCTCCCCTCCGACGCGCCGCTGCGGGAGGCGCACGTCCGGCTGGCCACCGAACACGGGCGCCGCCGCGAACTCGAGTGCGCCCACGCCGCCTCCCAGACCCAGGCCGCCCGCCAGGGTGCGCTCGCCCAGGCGAGTGAATTCGCCGCCGACGTCGGCCTGCCCGCCGCGCGAGCCGATCTGGCGCAGACCGCAAGCGCGGTGGCGGACTACCGGCTGGCCCTGGCCGGGCTCTGGCCCGCGGCCGATGCGCTGCGCGCCGCCCGCCGGGTGGTCGACGAGGAACTCACCCTGGCGCGCGACCGGCACGCCGAGGTCGCACAGGCCGCCGTGCTGGCACGCCAGCGCGCGCAGGCAGCGGCGGAGACCTTCCGCGCCCTGGCGCAGAGCGCCGGAGCCGCTGTTGAGGAACTCCACCGCCGCCTTGATGAGGTCCAGCAGGCCCTCACCACACGGGACGCCGCCGAATGCGCCACCCGCGAGCGGGAACGCACCGCGCTGGTTGAGCTCGGCCGGGCCGAAGGCGCACGCGATGCCCTGCGCGAGGAGATCACCGAGGCCGGGCGGCACCGTGATGCAGCCGTCGCGTAGCTGCGCGCGTTCGCCGCCACCGGCCTGCTGCGCCTGGCCGCGCCGGAGCTGACGGTCCCCGACCCCGTAGGGGAGTGGACGGCCACCTCCGGCGTACTGCTCGCCCGCGCGGTCAACGCCGCGCTCGACGGCGTCATGGTGGTCGACGTGCTGTTTCAGGGCCGCGAGTGGGACCTTCCCGACCTCGTCGACGCCCTGCGCCACGACATCGAGGACCAGGCGCGGCTGCTGTCGGCCCGGGAACGGGAGATCCTGGAAAACCACCTGCTCAACGAGGTCGCCAGCGCCCTGCACGAGCTGATCACCTCCAGGCAGGAGGAGATCGGGGCGATGAACGCCGAGCTGCAGGCCCGGGCCCGGCCCACCTCCACCGGCATGCACCTGCGTCTGCGCTGGAAGCCCATCCGAAAGAACGCTCCCGACGGGCTGGCCGGCATCCGCGACAAGCTGCTGCAGAGCGTGGACGCCTGGTCGGCCGCCGACCGCGCGGCCGTGGGCGCCTTCCTGCACGAGCAGATCAACCGGGAGCGCGCCGACAACCCCGCCGCTGGCTGGACGGAGCAGGTGACCCGGGCGCTGGAGTACCGGATCTGGCACGAATTCACCATCCGGCGCCTCCAAGACGGCCAATGCCTTCCGGCCACCGGCCCGGGCTCGGGCGGCGAACGGGTCCTGGTGGTGTCCGTGCCGCTGTTCGCCGCCTCCTCCTACTACAACTCCGCCGGCAACCCGCACGCCCCCCGCCTCATCGCCCTGGATGAGGCCTTCGCCGGAGTCGACGACGGCGCCCGCGCCTTGTGCCTCGGCCTGCTGGCGACGTTCGACATGGACGTCGTGATGACCAGCGAACGGGAGTGGGGCTGCTACCCCCAGGTCCCCGGCCTGTCGATCTGCCAGCTGTCGCGCCACGACGGCATCGACGCCGTGCTCGTCACCCCCTGGCGATGGGACGGGCGTGAGCGCCGCCGGATCCCCCGACCCGACCCGCGCCCGCCATCACCCACCGATCCGCAGCCCGACAGGCCGCTTACGTGACCGGCGAGCCGCAGCACGCTCCGGACGAGGCACCGGCCCACCGGAGCGCAAGCGCCGACGAGCGGTTGAACCGGCTGCTGGGCGGGCCGGACACCGCCTGGCTCCTCGACCGGGCCCGCCGCCGGCTCGAACAAGGCCGACCGCTCGACGGCCCGGCCACCTTGCCCACCGCCACGCCGCAGCAGCGCCGCGCCATCGAACGGCTCCTCGGCCGCAGAGCCGGTGCGGGCGCTTCGCTGTCGGTCTCACTGAAGGACGTGGACCGGGTGCTGCGCTCCAGCGGCGCGTGCCCGCAGGGCCTGGCCGCCGCCGTGGTGCTGCTGCGCGGCCCCGTCCCCGACCGCGCACGGCACAACGCCGAGCGGCAAACGGCCTGGCGGGAGGCGTTCAGCGCCCTGGACGCCGTTCTGGCCGAGCGCCCGGAGCTGTCCGGCTGGCGATCCTGGCTGGAGGCGACCGGGCTGGTCCGGCGCAGCACCGACGGCCCGGCCCACGCCCGGATCGTCCTGGATGCGCTCGCGGCGCTCGTGCGCCGCCTGCCCCATCCCGGGATCCGGATCGGCCGGCTGGCCGCCGAAACCTGCGCCGACGCCCACGCCCTGGACGAAGGACGGCCCCTGGCGGCGCTCGCGCTGTCAGCGGCCCGCGCGCTGGCCGGCCTGCCGTATGCGGGCGACGGGACCGCCGATACCCGGCGCGCAGCGTGGGCCGCCGTCGGCGTCCACCTCGACGACCTGTCGTCGTTCGTCCTGTGTCTCGGCCTTCCCGGAGACGACGACACCCCCACCGGGCGCATCCTGGCCACCGCCCGAGCAACCGGCGAGCCCCGCCTGCTCACCTTGCGCGAACTCCAGCGCCGCGACCGCCCCATCACCGCCGGCCTGGTGCGGATCTGCGAGAACCCGACCGTGGTCGCCGCCGCCGCCGACGAGATCGGGCCGTCCTGCCCGCCGCTGGTATGCACCGGCGGCCGCCCTTCGGCCGCCGTCTGGCGCCTGCTCGACCTGCTGGCCGCCGGAGGCGCCCAATTCGCCTACCACGGCGACTTCGACTGGGCCGGCATCAGCATCGCCGCCGCCGTCCGCGAACGGACCGGCTGGCGCCCCTGGCGCTACGACGCCCCCTCCTACGAGAAAGCGGTCCACGCGGCGAAGACGGCCGTCACCGCACCGGCGCTGCCGCACCGCCCGCATGCGACGCCATGGGATCCCGCGCTGTCGGCGGCGATGACCTGGCACGCCGTACGGATCGAAGAGGAGATGGTCCTGGGTGACCTCCTCGCCGATCTGAGGCGGGCTTGAACGGCGGACGACCGGTGACTGGCCGGCGTCGCCATCGAGCCGTATCCGATGGGGCCTGGACCGCGGTGACGTGATGCTCGTGCAAGTCCCCGGCCCGAAGGCATGCCCACCGCGGACGCCCTGGAGAGTTACGTGAAGTTAGAGCTGGGACACAGTGGCGGGCCTACACGCGTTCGGGCGCGGCTCTACCACCGTTCGCACACCAGCCCGTCGTCGTCACGGTCCTCATACCAGCCGTACTCGACGTCCGAGCTACGGCGGTAGGGGCCGTATCCAGCACGATTGGCCTCCGCGCATGTGTCGAAGCGTGGGTCGGCTGCAGGCCGGGCCGGGCTCTTCTCCGGCTTGGGCTGCTTCGGAATCTTGATCTTGTATTGCTGATCGACGTCACAGACGTTCGCCATCTCAGCCGCCGCCACGAAGAATGCGCGAGCGTGAGGGGCCGCCTCTGCGATGAGCTCTTCGTTCTCGTAAGCCTCTAGTGCCACAAGGGCTTGCTTAGTTTGCTTCAGCAGGGGCCCGGTCGCGATCCCTTTGATCGTTTTCAGATCGAGGAGCCATGTCTCGGTGAACTCATATGCGAGGTCGGAAGAGCCAGAGATGTCGCTTACCTGGTCAAGGAAGACGCGGAGCGTGACATTGGTGCAGGGGCTGGAAACCGTGCGGGTTGCCATGGGCGTGGGTGTTGAGGGAGGGGCAGATGTCGGAGTAACGGTCACCGACGGTGTTGGGGTGGGTGTAGGCGTCGGAGTGGTGGCTGAGGTGGTGGCCAGGGTGGAGACGCTGATCGGCGACGCGGAGGGCTCCTGCGCGTTTGCGCATCCTGCGGAGGCGAGGATGAGAGCGATGGCAAGGCAGGTTCTCCGCACGATGATTCCCAGCATTCGGTCTAAAACGGACGACAAACATTACTGGCAGTAGGCGAGTTATTGCGCCAAGCGATCTTCTGTTCTGGGTTCGGACCCGCATATCCCTGGTGGGATCGAGCTCGGGAGGCCTGATGGTGCGACACGAGCGACCCGAATGTCGCTCTCGTAGGGTCTGTAGGACGCCCTGACGATGGCCTGGACGATCATGGTGGCGCGGCGTGGGCGGCAGCGCAGCCGGACCAGCACCTCCCAGGCCTTCAGGGTCGCGGCGGCGCGATCCCCGATCGCCCGGATACGGGCGTGGGAGCGGTTGGCGGCCTCCTGGTTGCGACAGGCGCGGCCGGTGGCGCTTGAACGGGGTGCGGATCGTGCCGCCCCGCGCCCTGGTACCCCGGTCGGTGAAGACCGGGACACCGGCGCCGGTGAGGGCGTCGATCAGGCCGGTCCGCCGGGCGGCGGTCAGATCGTGCACCGCGTCGGGCAGTGCGGGTGAGGCCTGCAGCAGGCGGCCGACAGGATCGACGAGGAACTGCACGTTCACCCTGTGCCGATGATGTTTTCCGGAGTAGTACAGCCCGTCGGCCAGCCGGTCGATCGAGTGAGCATGCCGTCGCCGGCGGCGTAGGCCGGGCGGGAGGCCTTCTCTGTACGGCGGTGTGTACGTAGTCGACCAGAGTGGCGGCAAGGCTGACCGCTTCGCGCACGTAGCGCCAGGCGGTGGTGGTGCCGATGGTAAACCCGTCGGCCAGGCGGGCGTAGGCGTCGCCGTCCGCGTAGTGGGCCAGGGCCAGGAGAGCCTTGTTGCCCGGGGCCGAGGCGGCGCCATCGGGAGCGCCGTTGCGTGCGGTGGGCGCGGATCGGCTCGGCCAGGCGGACAAGGGTGCGGCCGGCAGCGGAGCGCCGTGGTGAAAGGGGCGAAGCGGCTCGGCAGCAGGACTAGGGTCATCGCTTGTGACTGTTAGCAGCCGCTCCGCGCTGATTGAGGCATTGGCTTCCGGCCGTCCCGAAGAGTTGCTCGACACCGCCGAGAGCGCCTGGCTGGACTTCAAAACCGCCCCGTACGCGCTGAACACTGACAAGGGCAAGTTCGAGCTGTGCAAGGACGTGGCCGCCTTTGCCAACGCCCAAGGAGGGCTGCTGGTATGCGGAATCGCCGCGGCCAAGCACAGCGACAGAGCCGTGGAGGTCGCCACCAAGCTGCACCCCTTCCCCCGGGAACGGGCCGACGTCGATAAGTACATCGACACGCTCAACGACTACCTGCGGCCCCGCGTGATGATCACCCATCACTGGTATCAAGATCACGCTAGGAGCACCGCGGAGACCGCCGCGTACTATCTGGTGATCGAGGTCGAGCCTGCACCGGAAGCAGACCGCTACGTCATCGTCCGCCGGATGCTCAACGACAAGGGCATGCTCGCCGACGGGCTCGCCATCCCCCTGCGGCACGGCGATCGGACCGTCTACCTGCCGTCGGAGGACGCCTACCGGCTCATCAACGAAGGACTACGCGGCCGTGAGACGCTGAGCGGCCTGTCCGGCCTGCCCCACGACGGGCTGCAGGAAGAAGCCGACCAGAGCCTGGAGACACTGCAGCGCCTCCAAGATTGGGACGACGTACCGGTGCTGCTGTGGCAGAGCATCCCGCCGCGCCCGGTGCAGGTCCTGGAAGGCCTGCACAGCGACGATGGAGTCCGCGGCGCTTTGCGCAACCAGGACGTCCTATGGCCCACAGGGTTCAACTTCCAAGACAGCACCGGGCGGCTGCGCACCCACGAGGGCGGCCTCTTCATCGGCCACAACAGGTGCGCGATCTGGGTGCAGCCCAACGGCGTGATGACCGCCGGCGCGATCGCCACCCCCGCCATGCTGTGCTGGGCGATGGATCAGCGGGGCCGCCCCGAGCGCCTCAGCACCTATGTGCTGACGGAGATGACGCTGGAGTACTTCCGTCTCGCCGACCAGGTGGTCGTGCCGCGCGTGCCGGGAACCTGGCGCCACCGCATCAGCGCCCGCCGGTTCGCCGGTGACCGGCCGCGCCGCTTAGGGCCGGGAGGCACCGGTGCGTCGAGCTTCCTCAGTGACGGATCACCGGCCAGCATGGACGTCTGGGATCGCTCCTGGCCAGCGCTGGCGGACCCGGAACGGGACGCCTATGAGGCGCTGCGGAACATCTACGCCCTGTTCGGCGTGGACGTCGACACCAACCCCGATGTCGACGGCGGCCGAGTGCTCACCCAGCACTTTCGCACCCGCTGAAGGACTCCCCGCTGCCAGCTGACAAGGAGAGGTCATGATCTTCCGTTCCCCCCGCCTCACCGCCTTGTTCGGCGCACCTGCCGAGACGGTCACCTACGAGCAACTTGCCGCGCTCGTGGGCAATGACGCCGCCGCTGAGGCCGAGGATCTCGACTACAAGCTGAAACTCGATGGCGGCGACGAAGGAAACGAAAGCCTTGCGATCGACATCGCCACCTTCGCCAACCACCGCGGCGGCGTCATCGTCGTGGGCATGGCCGATGCCGACGCCCGCCCCGCCAAGGCGATCGGCATCGACCTGAGCGACGGTCTGAAGCGCCGGATCCTGTCCGTGGCGGCCGAGCGCATCTTCCCCACCCCACAGTTCGACCTGCGTGAAGTCCCTGACCCTGCGCATGAGGGCAAGACCCGCCGCGGCTTGCTGCTCATCATCATCCCGGCGAGCGCCAACGCCCCGCACGCCGTGATCAATCCCAACAGCAAAGACAAACTCGCTTACCCGCGGCGGCACGGCTCCAAGAAGATCTGGCTGACCGAAGGCGACGTCGCGGCCGCCTACCGCCGCCGCTTCGCGGCCGCCACCGACCAGCGCGCCCGCCTGAGCGCGATCAGCGACGAGGTCGCCGCGGGCATCCGCCGTCTGCGCGATCCCAACCCGCCCACCCCGCTGCTGGTGGTGTCACTGGTCCCGGACGTCCCCGGTGACCTCCTCCTCGATCGCGAGGCCTACCGCGCCTTCCAGCAGCATGCCCTCCAGCAGCAGGTGCTCGTCGGCAGCACCGGAGAGCCGGAACTGTCGAACACCTCGGTCGGTCCCCGCCGGTTGATCGGGCAGGGCGGCCGCCCCGGGTACGCCTCACGCACCGAACTGCACACCGATGGCGCCGCCACGCTGGCCGTGAACCTCACCAGCGCAGCACCCGGCCCTCAGCTGCAGGTGTGGGACAGCCAGATCGCCATCTGGATCGCCTCCGCGCTCCGCTACCTTGCCCGTCACGCCCGCGACCGGACCGGCGCTTCCGGACTCGCCGCCGTCAGCGCGGTCCTCGCCGCCGACGTGGCGTTTCACCCCGCCTACCGGCTCGCGTCCCCCTCCCATCTGGTTCACAACGCCCGCCTGGTCATCCTGACCGCCAGCGCCTTCGGCACCGGGTCACGCATATACGGCGCCGAGGCCCAGCGATGCGCGACCGGCGAAGGCGACTTCCTTCTTGACGACCTCGCCGACGGCGGCCAAGGCCTCGCCGCTGCGACCGCTCAGCTCACCTCGGACGTGTTCTTGGCGTTCAACGCGGTCGACACCGAGCAGATCAGCCGCGACGGCGTGCTGCAGCAGCCGGCATGGGGCTCGGAATGGGACCTGGTGCGCAGATGGGCGGCCGAGGCCGACATCCCGACCAACCCGCCTGCCGGAGCGGAGCAACCGTAGCGGCGTAGAAGACGATCGACGACCCTTCGCCCACGGCAGAGTCGCCTGCCCCACGACTGGCCGCGTATGCCGAGACGAACCCCCGGACGTCGTAGGAGAACTGGCCTCCACCGTGGTCAGACGCCGCCAGATCCGGCGCGGCCGTGGCAGGGCCGTACCGGCCGCGCGACGCCATGGGACCCCGCGCTGTCGGCGGCGATGACCCGGCACGCCGTACGGATCGAAGAAGAGAGGGGCCTCGGCGACCTTTTGGTGGATCTGGCTGCGGGAGCCGAACCGGCGTAACGGCACACTCCCTGGCCGTTCTGAGGGGCTGAGCCGCACGTTCGGCATGACCGATGGCCATCGCGCGGCCAAGGCGGGCAGTCCAGCGTTACGGTGCTTGCATGGGGATGCGGTTACTTTGGGAGCCTCTGCCGGAGTCGTGGCCCGTAGCAGCGCCCACGCGGCCGGTTGGGCTGCGCGGTCTGATTGCCCGGGTGCGGGATGCGGTTACCGCCGTACCCCAGCACGACGACATCGAGCGGCGGGTACGCCGCGCAGCAATGCAAGTGATCGTCCGTGAGGCCTTCCAACAGACGCTCGCCGAGCAAGATGACGAACACCGCAGACCGGCGGAGTTCGCCGAGGCATGGAAATCCCGCCTGGCTGCCCTCCTGGAGCAAGAGACCGTCGAGGTGCCGGGCTGGTCAAAGATCACCATCGCCGACCTCGACACCGATCTGGGCTGGAACCTGTACGCCGCGGTCAACCATGCCAGATCGGAAGCGATCGCGTGTGCCGTGGCCACGCCGAGCCGTCCTCTACGCGTTACCGACGCGCAGACCTCGTCCTACGAGTTTTCGATCACCGCTGGTGAGGAGCATTCGCTCGGACGTGTCCGGTATGAGATCTGTGAGGTCTGCAGCGTTGGCCTTCTCCTGAAGATCAGCTTCTCACTCGAATGGCAGTTCTGCGGGCTCGGCACCCGTGCGCTCCGCCAGATGGAGACTCGCCATCCGAACCTGACCTGGTACACCACCGGTCAGTACGCCCACGCCAAGGGCTTTTACGAGCGGTACCGGCACAGCAGCCACAGCCCGTGGACCGAAAAACAACGCCCCTGCCCGCACTTTTGATGATGCGGAGCAGTCCAGGCCGCTCTTTCATGAGCGACCGTTCGATCCTCGCGCCCGGCCAGGGACGATAACGGGCTTGGGAGCCCGTCGCCGGTCACTACGGCCGCTGTCCCGAGCCGCCGGAGACTGCGGCGCCCGTGAAAGGCGGCCGCCCGCCGGGGAAGCGGCCGCCTTTCACGGGCGCGGAAGCGGGGACCGGCTACCGGGCCGCCGCGTTGATGAGCTCCTTGGGTTCCGGTACCTCGAAGAGCCTGTCGGCGGGCAGGTCGTTCTCGTCGATGACCTCACCGGTGGGCGGAGCCTGCACCACGACGTGCGAACCCCAGCCGCTGTAGCGGGTGTCGATCCGCTGGGTCACCGTCGTGCTGCTGTCCCACGGCGTGATCTGGGCGGTCATCAAACGGGTCGGCAGGCCTGCGGCATCCGTCCACAGCCGCCATGTGATCTTCTCATCGTCGCCACCGAAGAGCGTCTCCCGGAGTACCGCGTCGGAGGGGTGCTTGGACGCCTTGGCCAGCTGCCGGTAGCTCACCGCTCCTTGGTAGAAGAAGCCGCCGGAGACCGGCTTAGCCTTCACGCCGGCCAGCATGGCCTTCACGACGGCGGGCTCGAACACGTCGATCGTCTGGAAACTCGCGGTGTTCTTCTCGCCCAGATACGGCGAGCGCACCCACGTCTTGCCGGCGGGCAGGGACGTGGCGTAGAGCGTATGGGAGACATAGCGGTACCCGCCGACGACGATCGTCTCCTGAGGGTCTTCCAGGCCGATGCCGCGCAGCTCGTCTCCGTCCTTGCTCTCCAGCAGCTTCCGAAGAGGCGGGTCGATGACCAGCTGCATGGTCGCGTCGGAGGCCACCACCCCCCTGGAGGAGCCGAGCTGTGCCCTGCCGTGAACCCGGAACCTCATCGACTGCTTGTTCTCGAAGACGAATCGGGTCACCTCGGCGATGTGCACACCGCGCTCGGGACGAAACTGCCGCTTCAGAGCGTGCACAGGATCAGGTGTAGCAGTGTGCGCCGCTGCCGGGGCGGCGACCGGCAGAACGGCGGCCAGCACCGCGGTCGCGAGCACAACCCATCGCTTCATGAGGGCATTGCCCCTTTCGAGGGAAAAGCGAATATCAAGAAGGGGCATCATCCCAGACGACGGTGCGCGTTTCGCGGTGACGACGAGGACAAACCGTGCAGATTCGCCGCATGGCGTCACCGGTCACGGGCTGCGGAGCCACCGGGGCCCGGTCAAGGAGGCTGCGCTGATGGACGACAGCAACCGCGGACCCCTGCCAGGAATCACTCTGGACGACCTGCCCGAGGCGCGGCGGGAGGCGCTGCTGTGGCGCTATGCCTGCGAGCTGGACTACGACGGCGTCGACGACCTCGTGCGCACCTCGTCACCGTGGCCGTGCCGGTGGCAGTTGGGCCGCCGCAACGCCCCCCGCCACCAGATCGCCATCATGGGCAGCGATGGCCGCTACCACCTGGCCGTCAACGGGCGTCTGGTCTGCGCGTCCTGGCGCTGGCGCGGGGGCCCGCACCACCATGAGCAGACCTATCGCTGGCGCGTGGAAGAGGCCACCTACCGGCTGCATCCGGCGACGTGGTCGGCCGACCAGCCGGTGCCCCACCACCAGCGCACGGTCAGCTGGCAGGTACACCTGACCCTGACGACGTTGGACGCGGCCTTGGTGCCGCACCGGCAACGGTGTCCCGTCAACCGCTCGATGACGACCTGGCCGCGTTATCGAGGACCCGGCGCCAAGAACGGCAAGCTGTTCACCACGCTGGTCACCGCGCTGGGAGAGCAGTGCCACGCCTGTCGGCAGGCGCCGGCCGTCTACATCGATCATGACCATTTCACCGGAGGCATTCGCGGGCTGCTGTGCCACTACTGCAACACCAACATCGGCACCTGCCCTCACCCGGCGAACTGCCCGTGGGCGGACTACCTCAACAACCCGCCGGCCGCCGCGCTGAACCTGCGCTATCCGGAGCCGAGCCGGTGGCTCAAAGCCCACCAAGCGAAGATCGACTACCTGGGTATCGACCCGTTCTTCGCCCTGCGCGGCCGCACGCAACGCTGATCACGGCCGATGCCGGTCACTGCCTGCCGAGCCACCGGTACCGGTCGTCGAGCGCGTCCAGCTCCCACGGAGGCAACGCCGCGATGGCCGCATCATTCAAGCCCTCGCGCTCGTGAAGGTCGGCCAGGATCCGGTCCAGCACCGCGGGCTCGTCCTCTCCCAATCCCGTCATGACGTTGCGCCACGCATCCTGCGGGCCTGCTACGGGCCGGGACGGGGAATCGGCGGGAAGTGACGCATGCTGTACCGAAGCTTTGGCGTGATCGCGATCGGTCTCCACCCAGGCTCCGGTTCGGGTGTATCCCATGCGCGCCAGGACGGCGTCGCGCCGCTCGACGGTCAGCGGCACCTCGGGATGGTCACGAACCTCGCAGTCGTTGCCGACCATGTTGTCGGCCGAGTCCCAGATCTCGAACTCCTCGGTCCAGATCACACCCTCATCCTGGGGTTCCGGCTCGGGATAGAGGAGGGCGATCAAGGTAACCGAAGTATGCCCTTTCTCGGCGGGATGACGGGTGACGTCGCTGGTCATGGCCATCCGTCCTTCCCAATATCGCGCGGCATCAGTTTCAGTCTCGCATCGCGGTGGAGAGGGGCACGGCCTGGCCGGATAAAGCGACAGGTAATCACCGCGAAGCTACCCTTCAAACACGGTGGACATAGCACCAGCTGAGCACCTGGCCCGCTGCACCGCGCCGGGCAACGCGGGCGGGGCCCACCCAGCCGGCCGATCGGATCGTCGGGAAACTGCACGGTAACCCCGTGCCGATGATGTTTTCCGGAGTAGTACGGCCGCTCGTCGACGAGCCGGTCGACTGGGAGGAGCGTGCCGCCGCCGGCGGAGTAAGCCAGCCGGAAGCTCTTCCGTGCGGCGGTGTGCACGTCGTCGGCCAAAGCGGCGACCAGGTCGACCGCTTCGCGTACGTAGCGCCAGGCGGTCGTGGTGCCGATGGCGAACCCACCGGCCAGACGGACCAGGGTGGGGTTGGACAGCGGAATCGTGGCAAGGTGACAGCAACCCAGGCTTGATGTCACTGGTCCAGGCGTGGAACACCCGTCTTCGCTTCACGCAACACAGACGGGTGTTCATCTTACTTACTACTCACCGATCTTCTTAGCATACAAGGTGATGAGGGTGTTGGTTGAAACGCTCACACCAGCTGCAGGCGACTGATCCGTAACCACCCAGTTGCGGTCAGAGACCTGAAAGCGGTTCTGTCCGGTGGCATCTTTGTCGTTGAGGACGTAGAAGCCGGCAGCCTGCATCGTGTCTTGACCTTCCTGCAGGCTCATACCAATGACGTTCGGTAGGACTCGTGTGTCAGTGCCAACGGCGTTTGACGGCGCCTGTGTGGTGATGCCACCGGTGTTCGACGCAGCTTGCGTGTCGGTGTTGTCGTCTTTGGCATTGGCATATATGACAATTGCAACAGCGATTATGCCGATGGTAAGCGAACGGTTGTTCTTCATGTTCGACTCATCGACCGGCTGGGGACACAGTTGAGCCTTCTGTTCGGTCCAGTCTTCGCTGGATTGCATTCCTCCGAGACGTGGACATCCGTTTCCTACGGTCAGGGCTGGCCATCCTGCTGGATCGATCTTCGTGGGTGGCCGGCAGGGGAACCTCGTCGTTGAGTGTCGTCAGCGGTGCCGATACCAGGCAATCCAGTGGAAGATCTCGGTACGTGCCTGGGCCTCGTCGCTCCAGAGACGCTTTTTCCTGTGTCCCTCGGCTAGGGGCGCAAGCTCATGATCGTGAAAGATCCGGGTGAAGAATCCTAAAGTGCGAAGGATGCCTGCCGAGCATTGTCCTGAAGACGGAAGTGCTCGTGGATGGCGTCTCCTTTGGCGTCGTGACCCGCCTCCGCGCCCGACTTCAAGACATACAGACAAGCGAATCGCGATCAGTCCACAAGGAGGCGACGTGCTCAACGTGCTCTTCATGCCTATATTCTGGTATATGGCACCGTTTATTCAAGGGTTCTATGTGCTTAAACTTGCTTCACAAGGAAGGGTTGAAGCGGGTTCTGTAATTGCGTTTATAGTGGTGACGGTCGTAGCGCTATTGATTCGCAATCGAGAGATGGCGGCACGGGCCGAGGCGCTACGGGCTGTCCGGGCTCGCGAGGCTGCCGAGAGAGAAAAGACCATTGAAGCGCTTGAAATTGAAATCTATGGCCGGAAGATGAGCAATTAGTAAGGTAATCGCCGCCAGCGCATACAGGACATTGGTCTGGCCCAGCGTGGCCAGTCGTGCCCAGGCTGCCGGCGCGGCCATCACGGTCAACACGCGTGTGATGGCCGGGTCCTCCAGCAAGTCGGCAGCCACGCGGATGGCCCCGTAGCCGCCACCGGTGCAGCTCATGGCCGGTCATCTGGACCTGCACCGCTTGCCCGGGGACGAGGCCGGCCCCTGCGGCATCGAATCGCTGCATCCGGTCATTCTCCCGAACGCGGCTGTCGGTGTCTCCCGCGACGGTGCCGTCGAGGCGGGTCCATCGGTTCTCCAGACATTAGGGTCTGTTGTGATGACGACTTCTGCTTTGTCGGGCGCGCGGTGGTTGTTGCTGGACGAGTACACCGGTGAGGTCGGTGAGCCGGACGTCACGCTGGGCGTCTGCCATGACATCGACGGGCTCTTCGTGGATCCTGAGCCCATCCCTCCGCCCGAGACCTTCACCCTGCTCGGCTGCGATCCGGCGGGTCCGCTGCTGGAGGCGCTGCGGTATGTGGGGACTGAGCGGGCGTGGCTGCCCAGCATCGCCCTGACGCCCGTCCACCGGCCGCAGCAGCGACCCGCTGAGTGCCTGCTACACGAGCACGGGTGCACGTGTGAGGAGGAGCTCATCGACGTCACCGTGGTCAGCCGACGCCCGTCGGCGGCGGGGGACGGCTTGGTGGACCTCGACTTGCGCGGATACGTCCGGCTGCTTCCTGAGTGGGGGATCCCGGAGGAAAAGCCCGACGGGACGGGGTTCCGGCTGTCCACACTCGATAATGAGAGGCTCGGAGAGTGCCTGGACGTCGCCGGGGTCTTCCACGAGCGCCCCGCCGCTCCCGGCCGGCCGGTAACGCTGATCGGCTTCCGTCCCGAAATGCCGCTGCCGGATGTCATCGCGGGACGCAAGATCACGGCGTCCCTTCTGGCCGTCCAACGCGATGGACGCACCGTTGGGGGTGCCGGGGTGTTGTCGGCCGCCGTCATCTCCGCTCGACCGTCGAGGCTGGGCGACGGCCTGCTGGACATCGCCCTCGATGGCGGGGTGGAGGAATCGCTGCCGAGCGGCGTCCGTGAGATCTTCCAGATCTGGTACGACGGTGGCCCCGCCGAGCCCAACCTGTGGGCACGTTACGACCGGCTGCTGCGGCACCACTGGTCCGGCCTGGCGGTCAACCACCGCCCTCAGGATTTGCCCGACAAACCGGCTGGAACGATATATCACCTCGACGGCCGTTTCGTCACCGACATCGACGCCTTCTACTGCGCCATCGGAGAGGCCATCAACGGTCCCGGCGGCTACTTCGGCGGGAATCTCGACGCTCTGCACGACTGCCTCAGAGGCGGATGGGGTGCCACCAGCCCATTCCGGCTGGTCTGGCACCACTCCGACGTAGCTCGTCGGCATCTCGTTCCTGGTTATGACCGGCCGTGCCCCGACCTGCGCGATTGGGGACCGAGCGTCGAACTGGACGACCTCCTGGAGATCTTCCTCGAGCACGGTATCGAGGTCGAGCTCCGCTAACTTAGCCGTTGGCCGCCTCTCGGTTTCCAAATCGGCACAGCCTCATCACCGCAACCGACCCGAGGTCAGGCCGCTGCCCGGCATATGCGCGCCAGCAGCCACCGCCAGGCCGACCTGCCCTGCGGACGGGGCGGCACCATGTCCCCCTCGGTTCACGAAGGCACGACTGGCCCTTGCACGAATCGCCTGCCAGATGCGGCCTGGCGGTGAGTGAGACCGGCCTGCAGGCGGCGGCCCCACCGGTAGGCGGGCGAGCGGTTCAGCGCGTTGGCATGGGCGTAGGTCTGGGTGGTGCGCGGGTCGGCGTGGCCGAGCAGCGCCTGCACCACGTCCATGGGTTCGTCGTTCTCCAGCAGGGCGGTGGCCACGCTGTGGCGGAGGGAGTGCACACTCAGCTGGTCGGCGTGCGGGATCTGGGCGGCCGCGGCCAGGCGGCGCACCAGGGCGAAGACATAGGAGCGCTGCAGCGGCTTGCCGGTGCTGGTGACGAACAACGGCCCCGGCGCGGTTCCGCGCTCGTCGAGGTAGGGCTGCATCAGCTGCTCGGTGAACGGGTCGATGACGACCCGGTGCAGCCAGCCGCCCTTGACCGGCAGGTCCACCGTGCGGTGCCCGGCGTCATGGCCCAGATGTTCATAGCGCAGATCCAGCAGGGAACCGATCCGGCAGGCGGTGCCCACCAGCACCGCCATGATCGCCTGCACCCGGGGGCTCTCGTGCGCGGCCGTATGGTCCAGCAGCTGCTCCAGCTGGTGCTGGGTCAGGTACCGGGTGGTGCTGGGCTGCTTGCGGGCGGTCTCCATCCCGTCGAACGGGTTGTGGGTGGCCTGCCCGGCCCGCACCAGGTACCGGTACCAGGAGGAGATCGCCGCGCGGCGGCGGTTGCGGCTGGCCGGGGCCAGGCCGATAGCGCGCATCGCCGCGGCGAACAGGTCGGCCTCGAGGAACGGCACCGCAGGCAGGTGCAGGCCGCGGGCCTGAACCCACCACAGCCACCAGGAAACCTCCTTGATGTAGCCGGCCTGGGTCGCGGACGAGGAGCGGCGCTCACTGGACAGCCAGCCCGCGGTCGCGGCCAGCACCTCCCGGGCCGCTCCGGCGGTGAGCAGCAGCGCGGCCAGCTCGTGGGCGGTGGCGGCGGGCGGCGCCGTGCCCTTGGGCGGCAGGGAGATCGGCAGCACGCCGTGCTCCAGCAGCCATCGCAGATCCGCCTCATCGTCGGAGACGTCCTCGGGCGCATCGAGCACGATCACGCCGGAGACGGCCAGCGCCTCCAGCCCGGCCGCCACCGGCGCCTGCACCACGGCGGGCAGCAGATCCGGCTCCTGCACGCTCATCGGCACACGTCCGTTTCACCGGCGGGACGGGGCAGTCGTTGCCCCAGATCACAGATCGCCGCGGCCGGCAGACCGTGCTGCAGCACGGCGGCGTTGTCGGACCAGCCGACACGGTCGACGGTGAGAACCGCATCCGTGGCGCGGGCGGCCTGCTGACTACGCCGGTAGGCGTCGGTGAGCGGCACACCGACATACGCCCGGCCGTAGCCGTCCGGCAGGGTGGAGTCGACCACGCGCCCGTCGGCGTCGACGCACCAGGCATGGTCGAAGCCCAGCGGCTCGCTCCCGGTCAGTGCCATGCCCTCCACGTAGATCAGGGTCTCATGGGTTTCCGCAAGACGGGTGGCCGCGGCGAAGCAGCTGCCTGGTGCGTCCGGTATCAGGTGCGCGGGGCGCGGCGCCGGGATGAAGAGGCGTCCGTGCTCCAGCAGCAGCGCGGGGAAGCTGACATGGCGCCAGCCGGCCCGCGCGGCGGCATGCGCGCTGGCCCACATCTGGGCCTGGGCGCGGATCCCGGCCAGGAGTTGCGCCACGGGGTCGGCGGGAGTGCTCACGGCGCGCCCTGGTTGATCAGCGCGGTGAGCTCGGCCTCGCGCGCCCGGTCGGTGGCGGAGAGCGAGGGGCGGCAGCAGGCCACTCGCACCTGCCCGGCTTCCTCGGCGGGCCGCAGCCGCCAGTTGGCGACATAGGCGCTGTCGATGATGGCCTCCCAGCTCGCATGAGGCGTGCCCAGTTGCTGCTCGATCGCGGTGGTGACGATCGCGGCGGTCTGCGGATGCTGCAGGTCGGGAACGTGCGGAGCCAGCACGGCAACGACGTGCCGGGCGTAGGCCGCTGCCCGTTCCCGGCGGGCGGCGGCGCGGTTATTGAAGATCATCGGTTCTCTCCGGGAAGCGGGGAAGCGGGCGGCGAGGGATGAGGGGTCACCGTGCGGCGACCTCGGCGGCGAGGCGTTCGGTACGGCCCGCCCAGCCGGTCGACACCCGCCTCGTCGCGCACCGGACCGGCGACGGCCACATCCGGGCGGGAGACGACCGGCGCCCGCAACCGGCAGGTGGCGTTCTCCCTGCGAACACGGGCAGCGCGGCGCTCTGCATATCCGCATCCTCCTGTGTCGCGCCGCCCAGCGAAAGATACTCGGCGCACAGGGGCGCGGAGAGTGCAGGCCGGCAGCGGAAGGCCCGCGCTGACCGCCCGCACCGCAGCGCCGGACGACAGCACCCGGGGCAGCGAGGCGCCAGGCACGCGAGCCTGCCGCGGCGCTCATGCGCCATCGTGATCGGTTTCCGGCTGCGGATGCTCGAACGCCCGTACCGAGTGGCGGCCGAGCCCTTTGACGCATCGCGCGCACAACTGCTCATCGGGGAAGGTGGCGAGGAAGAGGCCCCGGCCGCCTTGTGCTTCCAGCCGGAGCTTGAGCCCGCACACCATCGGCGTGCGCGCCGTCAGCGCCGCGTCGGCCGCGGTGCCGATCGGCTCGCCGTCGTCTTGGGCCCACCGCGGTGGTTCGGGAAAGACGACGTGGACCTTGCCGGTATCCGGCATCCGGGCGAAGTTCAGCTCGATCGTCGTACCCCACTCCTGCAGCAGGCGCTCGGCCGCGCCGCCCATCAGCCGGTGGCCTCCACACGCAGGCCAAGCGTGCGATACCACCAGGTGAAGGCCCGGCGGGTGGGGATGCACAACTCCTGGACCGGCTGGTCGTCACGGTCGAGCAGGTCCAGTACCGCGTAGCCCACCTGGCCGGGCTCGGGAACGCGGATGAAGCCGAGCTTGGTCGCGATCAGCACGCTGCGCTCGATGGAGCCGCGTCCGCCGGGTGCTTCGGCGATGGTGTAGGTGCGCGGCTGGCCGCGGTGGTCGCGAAAGACCGTCAGGGCGACGGCGTCGGGGTGCACGGCGGGAATAGCGGTCATCATGACTCCGTACGGCAGGGCGCCGCCGGATCGGCGGGCGCCCACAGGGACGAGGGGAAGAACCTCAAAGGAAAGTCGGCGGGGCGGGCCGGGGCGGGGAGCCGGCGGCCGCGCCCCGCGCGGGGAGCGGCGGTTACCGGTACACCGGCTGGGCGGTCGGGGTCACGCGCCACCAGGACGGCGCCATCGCGTGCACCGCGGTGCTGAAGGCCTCGGCCGCGCGTGCGGCGTCGGGGCCGGTGAACAGGAAGGTGCTGTAGTCGTTGCCGCCGCGGCGCGAGCACACGGTCCCGGCGCGCGCGGCGAGGGCGGGCAGTTCGGTGTAGATCAGCCGGGCGTCCTCGTCGGTCTCGGCGTCCCCATGGGCCACCGAGACCGGGTGCAGACCCCGGACGGCGAGCTCGGCCTCGGCCAGCACCGCGGGGCCCGCCAGCGCCACCGCCAGGGAGGCGGCTTCGCGCTGCAGCTGCGCCAGTTCGTCCGCGGTGATCCCGGCGGCCAGCGCTCCGGGACCGGGCGCCCGCTCCTGCGCGGCGGCGCGCACAGCGTCCGGGCCCAGACCGGTGCCGGTGCACGCCGTGCACGAGGTGCCGAAGAAGGCCGCGCCCTGGCAGGCGCGACAGCAGCAGGCCGGGCACGGACCCGGCCCGTAATCGCCCGGACCGGAGCAGGCCGGGCAGACGGCGTTGGTCATGATGACTCCATCAGGTCAGGCCAAGCGCATCAGCGCTGGACCGGTTGCTCACTCCCATGGCCGCACCCCGTCGCAGCACGGGCACGAGTCGCTCAGCCGGTACAGGTGCGTGCAGTTCAGCGCGTCGGGGACGTGCGCGCCCGCCTCGGACAGGAACAGTCTGGGCGCGGCGACCACCCGGCGCCGGACGGTGTCCAGCACCTCGAGCGCCTGCGCCCGCGACAGGCGCAACCCGTCGATCGGAACGCAGTCGCACCGGCCCAGGGATCCGTCCATCGGCAGCCGGTGGCGGCAGTTCACCTGCGATGCGACCTCGGCGAGTCCGCCGGGATCGCACAAGATCGCCTCTCGCAGCCGGGCCACGTCGCGTTCGGCCAGCGTGAGCAGGGCCCGCTCTTGTGCGTCAAGCGCCCACGGGGGCGTGGGGAACGGCGTCATCGTTGGTCTCCCTCCTCGGTCGCCTCGGCGCGGTATGCGCTGTCCTCTGGCTGCGCATCGTCGTCGGGCAGGTCGTTGGCCATGCCCAGCAGGATGCGCCCGTGGCAGTGGTCGGGCCGGCCCGCCCGGGGCCGACGGCAGGCGCAGGCCAGGTCGCGCCCGGCCAGCTGGCCCAGGCGCAGCATCAGCGCCGGTTGTCCGATCAACCAGTCCAGGTACAGGGCGGCGGTCTGCGCGGCGTCGGCCGGGGTCAGGGCGCGCAGGCCGCGGGTGCCGCCCGGCACACCGGCCGCGATGTAGGGCCACAGCGGCGAGTCCCGGTCGATGCGCTGGCCGGGCAGGAACGGGGTGGCCCACCGGGAGCCGTCGCCGACCCAGACCGTTCCGGGCGCCAGATCGGCTCCGGTGCGGCGGTGCACCCGCCGGGGCGGGGGCGCGGTGGTCACCGCATCCCGCCGGTCGGGCCGAGCTGGATCGGCTTCAGCGTCCAGGGCCAGGCGCCGCAGGTCGCGGTGGCGGTGTGCGGGCGGGCATCGGCCAGGCGGGCGGTGCCGGTGAAGCCGGGCGTCACCTCGGACGTCTGGCCGGTGGCGTCGGCGGGCTCGCCGCGCAGCAGCGGGGCGATCCGGTGCTCGGGGGTCAGCGGGCTGAGCGGCTCGGAGGCGCCGCACAGGCGGCCGGGTGGGGCGATCCGGTGGAGGCGGGGGGTGAGCACGGGCGATCCTTCTATCTATCGATGATCTATATATGTAGCTGGTCTACATGTTGATAACCGTGATTATCGGCATGCGATGATCATAACCATAGAACGCACATAAGATGAGACGTTTTGAAAACGTATCGCTAGAAGATGTTTTGGTAGCGTGATTCTGTGTGGAGGGCTCGCGGGGAGGTCGCCCTGCGGCGGTGCGATGACGGCAATAAGCGGTACGGGAGGCCAGTTCACATACTGGGATGATTCCGACAGAGCGGTACGGAACTCCCGGCCCAAGAGGCGCCGCGCCGCCTCCTGCGAGAAGATCCCCTCACGCCGTGGCGCCGCCCGGCAGCAAACCGAAAGGTGAGAAACCCTGAGCCCCGACCGCAGCCTCCCCTCCGGCCCGGCCCCCACCGCGTCGACCCCGACCGAGACCGCGCCGTCCACGGCCGATGCCACCGCGGCGGACCGTCCCGCCGACCCCAGAGCCCCGCATGGCCGCTGCGGCCACTGCGACAAGCCGTTGCCGCCCTCCACCGGCCGCCGCGCCCGCCTCTGGTGTTCCCCCGCCTGCAAGAACGCCGCCTCCCGGCAGCGCCGCGCCGCCGAGCTGGCAACCGTGACCACCGCGGTGCTCGAGGCCCGCCCGCTGCTGGACCAGGCCCGCCCGCTGGCCGCGCAACTCCACGAGCTCGCGACGGCTCTCGCCGAACAGGTCCAGACCATCGAGACCGGCGCGCTGACCCGCATCGCCAGTGCCGAGGCCGCCGCTGCCGAGGCCGAAGCCGAGGCGGCCCTGGCCCTGGACGAGCGCGAGGCCGCCCAGCGCGCGCGCATCGCCGCCGAACGCGCCGCCCGGGAGGCCGCCGCCGCACAACGCCTCGCCGAGGACCGTGAAAGCACCGCCCACGCCACCGTCGAACGCATCAGCCGCGAAGCCGAGGCGCGCATCAGCGCCGCCGAACGGGCCCGCGGCACCGCCGAGGCCGCCGCCGAGCACGCTCAGACCATCACTGCCGCCCAAGCCGACGAACTCCGCAGGCTGCGCACCCGCCTGCAGGACGCGCAAGCCACCATCGACCAGCAACGCGAGACGCTGGCCACACAGAAAAGCGACCTGGACGCGCTACGGGTCCGCCTCGCCCAGCTGGAAGAACACCGCGCCGAACAACGCGCACACATCACCGAGCTGACCAGCCAGCTCACCACCGCCCAGGCTGCGACCGCCCAGGCGCACGAGGAGACGAACGCGGTACGCGCCGAGTTGGCCCGGCTGCGTGAGACCACCGACGACCAGCAGCGCGCTCTGCGTGACGATCTCACCCGGGCCCACCAGGACGCCGCGCACCAGTCCGCGGAAGTAGTCCGGCTGAGGGCCCTGCACGAGGCCGACCAGCGCCTGATCAAGGACCTGCAGGACCAGCGTGACGATCTGCGGGGCGAACTGGCCACACTGCGCGCCGCATCCGCCTCGGCGCCCCCGGCGCACGACGGCTGACCCCGGCCCCTTCGCCGACGAAAGGACGATCGCGATGCGCACCCCGCCCGGCATCGAATCGCAGCCCTCCGAGCCCGTGCTCAAAATGATCGCCGAGCCCACCCGACCGGCCCGGCTGCCTGCCCGAACACGCGGCACACGGTGCCAACGGCCCGACCATGCGGGAAAATCCGTGCGGCCGGGCACCGCATTTGCTGACCGCGGCCACCTACCTGCTCTGCGGCAAATGACCGATTCTCGCCCGAGAGCCTGCGCCGGAGCGCATCCTGAGCGATCCTTAAGCTGACCGCGCTGATCAGCATCCACCTTCGAATGGAGCCCCGCCATGAGGAAGCCGCACACGCCTGCCCGCCGGCCGGAGTCTCCTACCCGCCTGTGGCACGTGGCGCTCGCCATGCTCGTCATGGGCTCGCTGACGTGGGCACTCGGCAGCTTCCTGCACGCTCAACTCACCGACGTGTTCGTGCAGACTCGGCTCGCCGGGGCATCGGTGCCAGATTGGGAAAGCGGGTTTGCGAACGTCTTCGACGTGATCCGCCAGGTCGGCCTGGTCACTGCCGTAGCGGGCGCGATGTGGACGATCGCGCTGCTGCCCCTTGAGCGGGCTCGGAAAGGTGGCTGGGAGAGGGTCTGACGTTAAGGGCCCGAGGGATCCGGGCTGAGAACAGCCAGACCATCCTGAGTTGGCGGCGCTCGCGGCCCGTTCCCGCCGACGGCTGGAGCACTGGGCCGAGTTCTGCTGGCCGTACCTACCGCCTACCTGTTCCGCGGTGAATGACGCGGTTGCCGTCGCGCCGGAACACATCCAAGCGATCAGCGACGCCCGCCCACACCCGTGAGCGCTCAGCGCGTGCGATCCTTGAGCTCACCCATTGATCACCATCCGTCCGCGAACGGAGAGCCACCGTGGTCCACCGCGACGATTCGCCCTGGAAGATCCCGCTCTTCGTCATTGTCGGAGGCGGGCTGGTGTGGGGAAGCAGCAGCATCGTCCACGCGCGTGCCAGCGGCGCTTCCGAGGCGCCGGACGGGCTTGTCGCCATCGTCGACGTACTGCGCTGGCTTGGCATGGCCGTTACCGCCGTGGGCACCGGACTGGCGCTGGTGACAATCACGGTGCTGCTCATCGTGCGGGCTCGGCAGCGCCACCGGTAGGAGGCAATGCGCCAAGAGCTCGTGCTCGGTGCTGAGTCGGTCGCGGTGGTGCTCTCGTCGAGGAGCCCCACCCGAGCCTCCCGGAACGATCTTGTTTCTACGGCAGAGGCAGCAGCCCCCTGGAAGCGACCCGGTTCAGGCCGGGGCCGGGCGACCTCGATCGCGAGCGGTACTACAACAACGCGATGTGGTTCTTCACGGAGGCTGTAGGTGTGCGAGGGAGCCTAACTACGACACGCTCCGCGAGGTCAATAAGAGACGGCGAGGTCCGCGCCCTTGACGCTGTGGCCGGGAGCCCACAGCGAACTCGCTGCTGATAGCCGCTCCCCGGCGCGATGCCGGAAGGTACATCAGCGGCCGGCCGGCGCGCCCGCGATCACCCACCGCGCCGCCGTGCGCCGCAGCAGCGCTGGACGATCCGGGGGATCCGGACGTTGGCGTGACATTGCGGAGAAGGCTCCACGAGGTGGACCCGACCACCATTGCACCGCCCGGCCGTCACTGGCGCGGCCCTGCATCCGCGGACGGTTCAGGAGACCGACGCGACGAAGAGCACGATCAGGCCCTGCGTCCCAGGCAGCCGACCACCTCACCACGTCTGTGACCTGCGGCGATGTATTTCCACCCTGAGGCGGTTGCAGGGAATTAGCGCGCCTGGCGCGATGACAGCCTCTGGGAGACCGCAATGGGAAAGCTGTGAACGCGCCGGTGATGACGCGACCCGTAGGAGGGGAGCACCGCTTAAACGATGGAATGGAAAGGAATCCCGTAGACGACGGGAGCAGGACATCGCTGGAATGATTGGAAAGGAGAATAGGAATGATTGGAAAGGAAGCCGGTCGCGGCAACTGCGACGAGGAACGGATCGAATTTGCTACGATGGGGGAAGACTCCCCGGCGAGGAGGAACGTCATCGCTTCGCCGAGGGGAGCAGACGAAGAGACCCCGCTCCGGCCGACAAACCATGAACGGGGCCTCATCGCCGCACGGGGGCTCAGCTCACGAGCTGGGCCCCTACTGGCTGAGGAACCATTCCAGCAGGATCAGCAGGAACTGCCAGCGCAGTAGCCGCTCCTCCGGGCTTGGCCCCTCGGGGTTCGTGTCCGGCACAGGTGTTCACCTTCCCTCGGTGGACTGATCACCTTGTCGGAGGTGCCGCAGTCCTATCGGCCACCTCTAGAGGCGTGGCCGTCCTTTACCGAGTGATCGCCGGGCGACGAACTGGCGTTCATCCTAGCAAGTCTGCGGCACTCTCGTGTCATTCTTGCGCTCCCGTCCGCGTTTTGTCGGTTGACATATTCATCACGCCTGCGTGCATATTCGAGAAGGGGGCGAGGGCGGCTCGCGGGTCTGTCGTAGAAAGGCGCATCGATGAGGGCGGTGTGCTGCGTCCTGGGAGGTGCCGCGCTGCCAACGGCCCTGGTCAGGGGCTCTTCATGCCGTACTTGCGGGACTCGGCGTCGACGACCGGGTGGCGGGCGTCGACGTCGTCGCCGTGGTTCTCCGCCCGGGCGTACCTCGGGACGCCGAAGCGGCCCCAGCGCGGCAGAGCATCCTCTGCGATGCCGGCCGTGATGCCCGCTACCGGCCTCGCGTGTGTACACCGATGCCGGAGTGCCCTGGTGCGGACACCTCGGGCTTCGCTCAGGCATGCTGATCTACAGCCAGGTCCTGCGGGCGTCGCCTTCGCGGAGATCGCCATCCGTGCGAGGAGAGCCAGGCTGCATCGCTGCCCGAAAGGGGGGTGATGGACCTTTTCGAGGGCTTACGTGGCGCGCGAGCCGAGCGGTGATCCTAGGGGTCGCTAGGCGCAGCCTGCAGGGGATAGCCGTCAGGACACCTGGGGCGACCATGATGAAAGACGCCCTTGCAGCAGACTGAAAGTTCCACTTTCAATGTGCTGAAAGTTGTGGTTTCATGACTGGTATGCGAGTCATTGAATCCACAGGGGAGCGGACCGCCGTCCAGCTCGGCCACCTCACGCCCGAGCACCAGGAGAAGATCCTCCAGGCCCTGGAAGAGGGCATCATGCTGCGCTCCAGTACTGCCAGTGACAAATACGGACAGCAGACGCACAGCATCACCCTGGTGGCCTACACCAGCCCCCTCGGTGTCGGGCGCCGCGCCGTCGTCCAGTACATCCCGGAAGGCTCCGAGATCGTCGACTTCGACGACGATGCCGACGCCGAGGCACACTACGAGGCCCAGGTGCGCGAGCTCGCCGTGACCTCCGAAGGGCCGGGCTGGGATGCCAGCGACGTCGCTGGCGTCGCGCTGGCCCCCTACGCTTGGACTCGGTGGGGCCGCGTGCCCGGCGGCGAGTGGGAATGCGTCGAGCGCGGCCGGGCCCGCTTCGGTGAGGAGATCGACGACGGGCGCTGGGCTTGTCCGACCTCCCTGGAGGAGGTTGCCGAGACTCGCCTGGAGCTGGCCGCCGACCGGCAGGCCAAGGAGAACGTCTTCGCCGCTCTGTGCCAGGCGCTCGGCATGATCGTGTCGAGCGTGGTCTACGACGCCGTCCGGGTGGAGGTGACCGGTGACGATACCGGGCACGGGGAGCGCACGGTCACCGTGGAGTACCCGGTGGCGATGCACACCCCCACCGAGGATGAGGTCGCCGACTTCCGGCGCGCCATGGCGCAGATCTATGACGAGCAGCAGCGCGAGGCACAGGAGGAGTTCTATGTCTACGCCGGCTGATCCGGCCGGGGCGATCTCCGCGATCGGAGATCCGGCCCGCCGCGCCCGCGCTGCCAAGGCCGCCGCCGAGGACGCCTCCCGCCTGTACGGCGAGCTGTACCGCAAGGCCGTCAAAGCCCTGGTTGAGGCCCATGGTGGCAACCGGTCCAAGGCCGCCCGCGAGCTCGGCATCAGCTCGCAGCGGGTGGGGCAGATCCTGGGTGAGGACGACGCTTCCCCCAGCACGGCAGGGGCCACCTACGGGGAGCCCGCCCTGTACTTCGGTGACGAAGACGCCGCTGACGCCGCCCTGCGCGATTGGGCTCTGGCCAACCAGGAACTGATCGACCGGCGCGACCCGCTGGTGCGCGGCGCGCGGATGGCCGGGCTGTCGCCGCGACAGATCCGCGAGCTGACCGACCTGCCGCTGGAGACCATCGAACGGCTGGTCGCCGGAGACATCGCCGTGGCAGTGGAGGTGGAGCTGGAAGTGTGGGAGGCCGCAGTAGAGCACTTCGCCGATCTGGCCGACGCCGCTGCTACCCACGAGGCCGCCTACGCCTACCGCAGCACCGGCCGGGCGCTGGCCGGGGCGATCGGCATGGTCGTCGACGAGTCCGGCCGCGCCCCCGCGCTCGATCCGGCCATGAGCGGCCCGCAGTGGGAGGCCCTCAGCCCGCAAGCCAAGGCCGAGCTGGCGATGACCCTCCCGGTCGGCGGGGACGTCCCGGAGACCTCCGGCGAGCACACGCTGCTGTCCTGGGATGCCTGGGCGGCACTGTACTGCGCCCAACTGGAGCGCGGCACCGACGCCGACACCGGCCCCATGGCCGAGGCCATGCGGCACTGCGCGGCGATCTTGCGGCACATCCGCATTCACGCCGCTCTGCCGCAGGAGAAAGGGTGAGGCGGCCGCTGGTGGACCCGCCTTTGGTGGACCCGCCTTGGTTCGACATCCGGACCGAGGAAGAGCGGGCGTGGGAGTTGTGGACCCTGGAGGATCCGCCTCCGTTCGGCCCGTCCCGTACTCCGGCCTGGGCCGCGCCTGCCTTCAGTCAGGCCAAGACGCAAGGCCGCGTAGTTAAGGATCTCGGACGTGCGGCAAGCCACCGGTGAGTACGGCCA
>NZ_BMQE01000064.1:0-30817 GCF_014647955.1 Planomonospora antibiotica
CGGCGCGGTCGGAGCCCACCACCACCGCCCGGTGCTCCAGCACCGCCCGCGTCGTCACCAGCGACAACCCGACATCCGTCAGGTCCGGCTCAGGGGCGGCCTGCAGATGTGCGGCCAGCCGCCCGGCCTGCGCCCGCAGCGCCTCCACGCTCTTACCGGACACCACCAGCGGCACCGCCGGAAGCGGGACGCGCACGGACGCCGACTCCTCCGCAGCGGGAGACGGCTCCGCCCCGTCCGGAGAAGAACCTTCCTCCTCCGCGGAGGGCTCCTCGATGATCACGTGGGCGTTGGTGCCGCTCAGCCCGAACGACGACACGCCCGCCCGGCGCGGATGACCGTTCCGCTTCCACTCCCGCGCCTCGGTCAGCAGCTCCACCCGCCCCGCCGACCAGTCCACGTTCGGCGACGGCTCCTCGGCGTGCAGCGTCTTCGGCAGCAGGTCGTACCGCATCGCCTGCACCATCTTGATCACACCGGCCACCCCCGCCGCCGCCTGCGTGTGACCCATGTTCGACTTGATCGAGCCCAGCCAGAGCGGCCGGCCCTCCGGCCGGTCCTGACCGTAGGCGGCGATCACCGCCTGCGCCTCGATCGGGTCTCCGAGCATCGTGCCCGTACCGTGGCCCTCCACCGCGTCCACGTCCTGCGGGGACAGGCGGGCGCTGGCGAGCGCCTGCTTGATCACCCGCTGCTGGGAGGGACCGTTCGGCGCGGTGAAACCGCTCGACGCCCCGTCCTGGTTGATCGCCGATCCCTTGACCACGGCCAGGACCGGGTGGCCCTTGCGGCGCGCGTCCGACAGCCGCTCCAGCAGGAGAACGCCCGCGCCCTCCGAGCAGCCCATGCCGTCGGCTCCGGCCGAGAACGACTTGCACCGGCCGTCGGCCGCCAGTCCGCGCTGATTACTGAAGTAGACGAACATCTCCGGCATGCCCATGACGGTGACCCCGCCGGCCAGGGCCAGGGTGCAGTCTCCGCGCCCCAGCGACTGGCAGGCCAGGTGCAGCGCCACCAGCGACGACGAGCACGCCGTGTCCACCGACACCGACGGGCCCTCCAGGCCCAGCGTGTAGGAGACCCGGCCGGACACCAGGCTGCCCGCGCTGCTGGCGCCGGCCTCCACGCCGAGGCCGTAGTCGTGGTACATGACCCCGGCGAACACCCCGGTCCGGCTGCCCTTCAGCGACGCCGGATCGATGCCCGCCCGCTCGATCGCCTCCCACGAGGTCTCCAGCAGCAGCCGCTGCTGCGGGTCCGTCGCCAGCGCCTCGTTCGGGCTGATCCCGAAGAACCCCGCGTCGAACTCCGCCGCGCCGTGCAGGAAGCCGCCCTCGCGGGCGACGCTCTTCCCGGGCTTGCCCGGCTCGGGGTCGAACAGGCTCTCAAGGTTCCAGCCGCGGTCCTCCGGGAATCCGGACACCGCGTCCGTCCCCCCGGCCACCAGCCGCCACAGGTCGTCCGGCGACTCCACCCCGCCCGGATACCGGCACGCCATCCCCACGATCGCGATGGCCTCGTCGTCCGGCTTGCGCGCGGCCTCGTCGAGGCACCTGCGGGCCTCCCTGAGGTCCGCGAGGGTGCGCTTGAGGTACTTGAGGAGCCTTTCCTCTTCTTCGGTCACTGACGGCCGTCCCTCGCCTGTATCGCGCCCGCCGTGAGCAGGTCGCCGAACTCGGGGTACTGCGCGATCGCCTGCTCGGCGGTGAGCGGGACGTTGCGCGGACCGCGCATGACCGCCCACATCAGGCCGGGCGTCATCATCTGCTCGGGCGGAGCGCTGAGCGCGGTCACCGCGTAGGTGGCCTCGGCCACCTGGAGGTTGTCCGCGGCGGTACGGGCCCAGCGGGTGCTGAACCCCCTCTGCAGCGGGCCGAGCAGGCCGCCGAGGTCCAGGCCCAGCAGGCGCTTGGACCGGATGTTCGTCTCGGCTCCGGGGAACCAGCGGTCGTTGCCGGTCGCCATCTGCCATGACCACTCACCGGCCTTGGCCACGGCGGCCTGCACCGTCCGCGACAGGCCGGGCCGCAGTCCTCCGTCCTCCAGCCCGTCACGCAGCGCCTCGGCGCCGAAGGCCGCCATGGACATGCCCGTGGCGTAGTTCGGGCTCAGCACCAGCGCCGCGTCACCGATGGCGAGGAAACCCTCCGGCACCGGGAGGCGGTCGAAGTACCTGCGCCGGTTCGCCAGCGCACGCGACGACCTGATCGGAGTGAGCGGGCGCGCGGAGGACAGGAGGTCGGCGACGATCGGGTGCCGCAGCCCGCGCGCGAACTCCAGGAACCCGTCCTCGTCGTTCGGCGGGGTGCCGCCGCGCGTCCCCATCAGGCAGACGATCCACCGGCGGTCCTCCTGGAGCATCAGCGCGGCGCCCCTGCCGGGTCGGCCGGTGCCGGGCTCGGTCTGGATGAGGATCCCGGGGAAGTCGTCGCGGGTGCCCTCGGGGATCTCGTAGAACCGCCCGGCGTAGGTGAGCCCGGCGTCGACGAACTCCTCCTCGACCGGGGGGAGCCCCAGCTCCGCGAGCCACTGCGGGGCCTTGGAGCGGCTGCCCGTGGCGTCCACCACGAGGTCGGCGGTGATCGTCCTGTCGGGTTCGGCGCGGACACCGGTCACCCGGTCGGCGTCGCCGGTCAGTCCCGTCACCTTGGCGGACTCGATGACCTCGATCGTCCCCTCGCGCAACGCCTGCCCGCGGACGACGTGGTCCACGAGGGGACGGCTGCAGTTGATCACGTAGGCGTCGCTGTGCAGCCGCCGGAACCAGCCCTGGGCCGAGAGCGTGAGCAGCTGCCCGATCTTCCGGTGGTGGGCGCCGTGGCCGTACAGCGCCGCCGTGGTCCCGGGCAGCAGCCGGTCGAGCGCGTCGGCTCCGCCGCCCATCAGCATGTGGTTCTGCTGCGCCTGGGGGACTCCCCGCCGGGGCTGGGGGCCGTCGGGGAACCGGTCGGCCTCGATCACCACGACCTCGTCCGCGTACTGGGCCAGCACCGACGCGGCGAGCATGCCGGCCATGCCGCCGCCGAGCACCACTGCCCTGGTCATCGGCTGCTGCCCGTCTCCGCGGCGCGGCGCCGGGCCTCCCCCTCCAGGGCGGCGAAGGTGTGGTGCATGTCGCGCCGCATCGACTTCATCCAGAACAGCCGGAACACCGGGCCGAACGCGCCGTGCAGCTTGACGTCCCTGCTGACCTGGACCCGTCCGGAGCCGGCCGGCTCGAACCCGTAGTCGATGCACATCTTCCCGAAGGGCATCGGCGACTCGGTGGAGAAGGACCGCTCGGGGTCCACGGCCGTCACCGTGAACGGGCCCCTGGCCTTGCTGGGAGTGCCCTTCAGCCGGGTCCAGCCTCCGGAGCCCGGGGCGAAGGGGCCGTCGAACCCGCAGTCGAGCAGGTGCGGGTCCCACTCGGACCAGGATCCGGCGTCGGTCGAGGTGCGCCAGATCGACGCCAGGTCGCCGCTGATCGTGGCCGATTCGCGAAACGCCAACAACATCGGAACCTCCAGGCTCCAGGGGTGTGAGGACGGGAGCCTCAACACCTGCGGCATCGAGGCGGAAGGGGGTGGGTCACGGCTGGGGGAACGACTCCATGTCGGTCCTGATCACGTAGTCGGAGACGTCCGCGGTGTTCGGCTCGATCCGCTCCAGCGCCTCCTTGATCGGCACGGCGAGCCGCTCGCTCTTGACCGCCTCGCTCTCCACGCGCCGCTCGGCGAACTCCGGCATGACCTCGGCGGCGAAGAGCTCCAGCGCCTCGCAGATGTGCTCGTGCCGCGTGCTGCCGATCTGCGTCTGGAAGATGATCTGGTCGACGCCGGCCGCCTCGTAGGAGCGGATCATCTCGGCCAGCTGCTCGGGCGTCCCGATCCCCCGGCGGAGCGAGTCGATCCGCGCCTTCAGCGTCGGGTCCATGTCGGCGGGCGGGTTCCTGGTCAGGCCGATCATCTCGCGCGCCTGCTCGAACCCCGCGGCGAGGTCCGTGGTCCCGGGCCGGTGCTGACCGTTGACGTAATAGTGCATGAATCCGTAGAAGAGCGAATACGCGCCGTCGAGACCCCGGTCGAGGGCGATTTCCTCGTCGGAATGGCACATGAAAGGCGTCACGACGGAGAAGTTGGGGTTGACCGCCTTACCGAGCGGAACGCATTCCTCGGAGGCGAGGATCCGGTAATAGGACTCCGCCCATTCCCGGGCCTCCTCGACCGTGACGAAGGCGAGGGAGAGCGCCCCCATCCCGTAGCGCGCGGCGGCCGCGATGGTCTCGGGCGAGCTGCACGCCACCCAGAGCGGCGGGTGCGGCTTCTGCTTGGGCTTCGGGACCACGTTGCGGGGCGGCATGCTGACCCACTCGCCCTGGTGGCCGGTGAAGGGCACCTCGGTGAGCATGCGGGTGACGACCTCGATCGCCTCGCGCCACTGCTCGCGCTTGGTCGCCCGGTCGATCCCGAAGGCGCCCAGCTCGTGCTGGGTGCTGCCCTGGCCCGAGCCGAAGTCGACGCGGCCGCCGGAGATCAGGTCGAGGGTCGCGAGGCGCTCGGCGACCCGCGCCGGGTGGTTGACCGCGGGGGGCAGGGTGACGATGCCGTGGGCGAGCCGGATGTTCTCCGTCTTCGCGGCGGCGGCGGCGAGGAAGACCTCGGGCGCGGAGGAGTGGGAGTACTCGTCCAGGAAGTGGTGCTCGGTGGCCCAGACGTAGTCGAAGCCCAGCCGGTCGGCCAGTTCGACCTGCTCCAGGGCCTCGCGCAGCACCCGCTCCTCGCTCTCCTCGGTCCAGGGCCGAGGCACTTGAAGGTGGTAGAGAAGTCCGAAACGCATGCTCGCTCCCCATTGTTGTCGTAATTATCAGCAAATTCCCGGAATGATGCCTTAGTGAGTATTCGAGCCCGCCGATCGGCCACGCAAGAGTGACCGCCGAACATAGGAATGGGGCCGCGAATCCTAGGGGGCGGACCGGGGACGCCTAGGGGTTCCGGCGGCGCGATCGCGCGTCCGGAAACGGCCGGCGGGGCCCGCCGTACCCGTCCGGCGGGGACATGAGGGGGCGGGCAGGGGTTCTTCCCGCCGCTTCTCCGCTCCGAAACTCGGTTTGTCCGATAAGCCGCGCTACCGGCGCTGTCCGATGGGCCGTGCCGCCGGCTGAAGCACCGACCCGATGAAAGGCCCGATCCGTGACGTTATCGGCGCCTAGCCCTGTGTCCCTGGTCGACGCTCAACAGTTCCGCGACGCGATGACGCTGATCGCCGGCCCCATCACCATCGTCACCACCATCGACCGCGAGGGCCGCCGCTGGGGGTTCACCGCCAGTTCGGTGACCTCCGGTTCGCTGTCCCCCCCGCTCGTGCTGGTCGGCCTGTCCAGGACGTCCAGCTGCCACGAGGCGCTCGTCTCGTCCTCCGAGTTCGTCATCAACGTGCTGGGCGACCAGCACCGCGACCTGGCGCTGAAGTTCGCCGCCCACGGCGTCGACCGGTTCGCCGACAGTGATTTCGCCGTCTGGCCGGGGGCCCGCCTGCCGTACCTGCCGGACGCGCACGCGTCCTTCCGGTGCGTGCGGTGGGGCACCGTCCCGATCGGCGATCACGATCTGCTGGTGGGGGCGTTGGCCGAGATCCGCTCCGGCGGTCCGGGCAAGGCCCTGCTCTGGTACCGGCGGGGTTTCCACACCCCCGGGTGACCCGTCGTCCCCGCCGGGCGACCGGTCCGGCGGGGACGGGCGCCGGTCCGGCGCCGGGGTCCCCTCAGGCGTCCGCGCCCCCGTCCTCGTCGAAGGCCTTCACCAGCCGCTGCGGGGCGCTCAGCCGCCAGGCCTCGGCGACCAGCTCGCGCAGCTCCTCCTCCGCCAGCTCCGCCGTCCGCACCAGCATGTACCGGTGGTTCTCGTAGTGCGGGGTGACGAGGAAGACCTCGGGGCGCGCCGCGGTGAGCGCCTTCCGCTCCTCCGAGGAGACCTTGACCACCGTGAGCTCGGGGTCCTCGTGGCGGCGCAGGAAGAGCCGGCCCCGGACCTTCAGCGAGGGCGTGCCCCAGGACACGGACTCCTCGACCTCGGGCAGCTCCAGAGCGATGTCACGCACACGATCGAAATCAGACACGTTCCATGATCGCATGTACCGCGTCCCGCGGGATCCCGCCGGGGACCGGTCCGGTCCCCGGCGCGGTCGCCCGGCGGTTCCAGGGCAGGCGGGTGGCGGGGTCGCTCCCCCCGCGGCGGCTCCGCGGGCAGGCGGGTGGCCGGTCCGCTCCCCCTCCTGCGGCGGCTCCGCGGGCAGGCGGGTGGCCGGACCGCTCCCCCCGCGGCGGCTCCGCGAGCGGACAGGTGACCGGGTCAGTCCCCCTGCGGCGGCTCCGCGGGCAGGCGGACCGTGAAGACGGTGCCGCCGCCCTCCCGCGGCGCGGCCGTCACGGTCCCGCCGTGCGCCTCGACGATCGCCCGGATGATGGCCAGTCCCAGGCCGGTGCCCTTGATCCCGGCCTCCTTCGCGGTGGAGGCCCGGAAGAACCGGCCGAACAACTGCGGATACTGCTCGGAGGGGATTCCGATGCCGGTGTCCGCCACCGCGACGGTCACCTCGCCCCCCTCCCGGCGGGCGGCGACGGTGACGGCGCCCTCGGCGGGGGTGTACTTGACCGCGTTGGACAGCAGGTTGTCCACCACCTGGCGGAGCCGGGCCGGGTCGGCGTGCACGCGCAGGTGGCGGTCCAGGTCGACCCGGACGGTCAGCCGTTTGGCCGCGGCCGCCGGCCGGTGGTCGTCGACGCTCTGGTTCAGCAGCCGGGTCAGCGAGACCGGGCGGGGGTCGATGGCGATGCGCCCGGCGTCCAGACGGGCCAGGTCCAGCAGGTCGTCGACCAGCCGCTGCAGGTCGGCGCTCTTGCGGTCGATCACGTCGGCGAAGGCGCGCTGCTCGCCGCCCAGATCCGGGTCGTCCAGCAGCATCTCGGCGTAACCGCGGATGGCGCCGATCGGGCTGCGCAGCTCGTGGCTGACCAGCGCCACCAGCTCGTCCTTCATCCGGTCCAGCTCCCGCAGGCGGCGCACCTGCCGCTGCTCCTCCGCCAGCAGCCGTTCGCGCTCCTCGGCCATCCGGTGGCGCTCGGTCACGTCGGTGGAGATGCCGTCGACGAACAGCCGGTCGCCCTCGCGGCGGGGCAGCGCCCGGATCCAGGCCCAGCGGGTCACCCCGTCCAGCCCGGCGAGGCGGAACTCGGCCTCCGCCGGGCTACCGGAGATGAGCCGCTCGCAGAAGGCGGTGAAGACCTGCCGGTCGTCGGGGTGCACGTAGCGGCCGACGATGGCGACCATGTCCCCGCCGTCCCCGCCGTCCCCGCCGTCCCCGCCGTCCCCGCCGTCCCCGCCGCCCCCGCCCCCGGGCGGCACCCGCTCGCCGAGGATCCCGGCTCCGGAGGTGCTGACGTACACCGGGCGCGCCCTGCCGTCGGGGGTGATCTCGGCGGTCCACACGTCATCGTTGACGTGGGTGACGATCTGCTCGAACCGGCGGCGGCTGGCGGCCAGCGCCAGGGCCAGCTCCTCGGCGCGGAGGCGCTCCATGTACCGGCCCACGTGGGCGCAGACCCCGTCGAGCAGTGCGATCAGCTCGTCGTCCCGCTCCTGGACGGTGTCGCTGCAGAAGACCAGCACGCCCAGCACCTCCCGGCCGCTGCGCACCGGGAGCGCGACGGCGGCGTGCAGCCCCGCCCGCAGAGCCTCCTCCTTGCGGACGAAATCACGGGGATCGCGGGCCAGATCGCAGATCCACAGCTCGCTGCCGGTCTCCCACACCCGGCCGAGCAGTCCCTGCCCGCTCCGGAGCCCCATCCGGGATCCGGCGGTGAAGGCCGGGATGTCGCGTCCCGGACGGGTCCACAGGCCGATGCGGGTCAGACCGGCCTCTCCGGGATCCACCTGCCAGTACTCACCGCAGGTCCAGCCGAGGGCGTCGGTGACCGCGGCCACCACGCCGGTGGCGGCCTCCTCGCCGGAGGAGGCGTCGATCAGCACCTGGGCCACGGCGTGCTGGGCCCGGTGCAGCGCCTGGGCCCGATGCTGGTCGGTGACGTCACGGACGGCGACCACCGCTCCCAGGCGGCGCCCGTCGGCGGTCTCGATCGGACGGCCGTTGACGACGGTCCGGAACGGGCCGCAGTCGCCCGTCCGCACCACCACCTCCTGGCCGTCGATCCGCTCGCCGGCGAACGCCCGCGCCAACGGCACCTCCTCCGGCCGCAGCGGGGTCCGCCCGTCCGGCGCGAACATGCCGTAGATCTCCGCCAGGTCGTCGACGTGCACCCCCACCAGGGGCGGCCGGCTCTCCCGCAACACCCGGTTGACCAGCACCACCCTGCCGTCGCGGTCACAGGCCGCCACTCCGGTGTCCAGGCTGTCCAGCAGCGCCTGCAGGAAGGTCTGCTCCTCCTCCGGCCGCTCCCCGCGCATCCGCAGCGCCGAGAGCTCCTCCTCCACCGTCCGGGCGAGGTCACCGGCCAGCTCCAGCTGCGCGAGGTTCCACCGATGGGGCTCGGTGTCGATCGCGCACAACGCGCCGAGCGTCTCGCCGCCGGGTCCGTGCAGCGGGAACGCGGCGCAGGCGGCGGCCTCCAGCCCGCCGATGACCCGGTCGCGGCGCAACCACTCGTCGGTCCTCGTGTCGGAGACCACCAGCGGGCCGTCGCCGGCCGCGACGCGCTCGCACAGCGAGGCGGGCAGGGGCGGCCCCGTCCGCCGTCCGGCCGGTCCGGCCGCACCGACCACCACCTGCCGGCCGTGGTCGGTGAGGGCGACCAGCGCGGCCGGCGTCTCCAGCAGCCGGGCGGCCAGGTGGGTCAGCCGGTCCAGCAAGGCGGCGCCGGGCACGGAGGGCGCGCCGGACGGACTCCCGGTCCGCGACCGCCGTGCGTCGTCAACGCGCCGTGCTGCCTCCACGCCCCGCTTCTCCCCCTCAGGTCCCTGCGTCCGATCGGCCCGATCCGCGACTGCGGCCGGAACAGAGGCCACAGCCCCATCCTTCCCACCAGGCTATGACAATGCGGACATGTGCCACTTTTTCTTCCTGCATACAGGGTCGAGCCGGTGGATCGCGGGTACGGCTCCGCCATGGTTCAGCGAGAGGCGCCCGCGTCCCGTTCGGGCGACCATGACGAGATCAGGCGGTCGGCGCTGCCGCTGGCCGTACCCGAGGACCTCGACCCGCTGCTGGAGCGCGTCGGCGACGCCCGGTACGTCCTGATCGGCGAGGCGAGCCACGGCACGCACGACTTCTACGCCTGGCGGGCCGCGCTCACCCGGCGGCTGATCACCGAGAAGGACTTCCGGTTCGTCGGCGTCGAGGGCGACTGGCCCGACTGCCACCGGATCCACCGGGCGGTCACCGGCATCGGCGACGAGCCCCCCGGCGAGGCCGTGTACGGCTTCACCCGCTGGCCTTCGTTCATGTGGGCCAACGAGGAGGTCGCGGATTTCTGCCGGTGGCTGCGCGGCTGGAACGACTCCCTGCCGACGCGGGCGCGCTGCGGCTTCCACGGCCTGGACGTCTACAGCCTGTGGGACTCGCTGCGCGCCGTGCGCGGCTACGCCCTCCGCCACCTGCCCGAGCAGGCCGACACGGTGCTGCGCGCGCTGCACTGCTTCGAGGCCTACGGGCACGACCCGCAGCAGTACGGCCTGGCGCTGCGCCTGCTCCCGGAGTCCTGCGAGGAGGCGGCCGTCGGCCTGCTGACGGCGGTCAGGCAGACCGCGCCGGACGACGAGGCGGGCTTCGCCGCCCGGCAGAACGCCGAGGTGGTGGCCGGGGCCGAGGAGTACTACCGTGCCATGCTGCGGGGCGGGTCCGAGTCGTGGAACGTCCGCGACATCCACATGGCCGACACCCTCGACCGGCTGACCGGGTTCTACGGGGACGGCGCGAAGGCGGTCGTCTGGGCCCACAACACCCATGTCGGCGACGCCCGCGCCACCGACATGGCGGCGGCCGGGATGACCAACCTCGGGCAGCTGGTCCGGGAGCGGCACGGCGGCGACGGTTCCGACGGCGGTTCCGACGGCGGAGCGGTGGTCCTGGTCGGCTTCGGGACGCACCGGGGCACGGTGGTCGCGGGCGACGAGTGGGGAGCGCCGGCCGAGGTCATGCCGGTCCCGCCCGCCCGGCCGGCGTCTCTGGAGTCGCTGCTGCACGAGGCCGAACCGGAGGGCGCGCTGTTCGTCGTGCCGCCGCCCGGCGACCGGCCCGGGTGGTACGACCGGCCGCTGGGCCACCGGGCCATCGGCGTCGTCTACCACCCCGAGCGCGATCACCTGCGCAACTACGTCCGGACGGTTCCCGGCCGCCGCTACGACGCGTTCCTCTGGCTGGACCGGACGAGCGCCCTGCACCCCCTGCACGGCGAGCCGCCCGGCGAGGCGGAGCCCGAGACGTTCCCCACGGCCCTGTGAGCCACGGCCCGGCGAACCACGGCCCCGTGAGCCACGGCCCTGCGAGCCACCGCCCCGTGCGCCCGCCCGATCACCAGCGGTGGTGGACCTGGGGCCGGATCAGCTCGTCGTAGACCTCCCGCACCCTCCCGAGGGTGTCCGCGGGCAGCGGGGGCGCCTCGGCGGCCGCCGCGTTGGCGCGGGCCTGGCCGGGGTTGCGGGCGCCGGGGATGACCACGGAGACACCGGGCTGGTCGATGATCCAGCGCAGCGCGAACTGCGCCGTGGTCATCTGCTCCGGGACGAGCGGGCTCAGGCGGCGCACCGCCTCCAGGCCGGTGGCGTAGTCGACACCGGAGAAGGTCTCGCCGACGTCGAACGCCTCGCCGTGCCGGTTGAAGCTGCGGTGGTCGTCGGGGGCGAAGACGGTGGACTCGTCGTACTTGCCCGACAGCAGGCCGCTGGCGAGCGGGACCCGGGCGATGATGCCGACCCCGGCCTCCGCCGCGGCCGGGAGCACCCGCTCCAGTGGCTTGAGCCGGAAGGCGTTGAGGATGATCTGCACGGTGGCCACGCCCGGCCGCGCGATGGCGGTCAGCGCCTCGTCGCAGGTCTCCACGCTCACCCCGTAGGCGGCGGTGCGCCCCTCCTCCACCAGGGTGTCCAGGGCGTCGAAGACGGCGCCGGAGGAGTAGACCGGCGTGGGCGGGCAGTGCAGCTGCACCAGGTCGAGGGTGTCCACGCCGAGGTTCGCACGGGACCGGTCGGTCCAGGCGCGGAAGTTGTCCAGGGTGTAGGCCGACGGCTCCTGGGCGACGCGCCGGCCCATCTTGGTGGCCACGGTCAGCCCGGGCCGGTCCTTGAGCAGGCGTCCGACGATCTGCTCGCTGCGGCCGTCGCCGTAGACGTCGGCCGTGTCGATGAAGTTCACCCCGGAGTCCACCGCGGCCTCCAGGGTGGCCAGCGCCTCGTCCTCGCCCACCTCACCCCAGTCGGCGCCCAACTGCCAGGCCCCGAGTCCGACGACTCCGATGTTTCTACCGGTTTTTCCTAGAATGCGCTGTTCCACGTGCCCGATCGTAGCCGTACGGCGCACCCCGGCCGGGCGGGGACCCGCCGGAACGGCCCGGCGGACGGCGGGCCCGCGGAGCGGACCGTCAGCTCCGCCCGGCGACGGCCTTGCTGACGGCGTTGGGCCCGTCGTACTCCCTGTCCGGGACCTCCTGCAGCGCCTTGATCATCTCGTCGTCGGCTCCGTGCTCCCGGGCCGCCCGCACCAGGTCGTCGCGTTTGGCCGGGTAGTCGACGCCCGAGAGGTGCTTCTGCAGTTCGATCGGATTGGGTGTGCCGGTCATCGGACTCTCTTCCCCCGAGTTCATTCCTTGCCAGGACTCGACTACCCGGAGTGACGGCTGATCACTCATCCACCGGAGGGCCGCGAGGAGCCCCGGGCCCGGGGTCCGCGGACCCGTCTCCAGCAAACGCCGCGCCGCCTCGATCCCAGGGGGAAGCGTCCGGCGGCCCGCCAGCGCCCGGGGCAGCCGCCGGACGGCGTGCCACAACCCCCGCCGCCCCTCCACCCCTCCGCACGCGGCGGTGAGCGCGCTGCGGACCACCACCGGCCACGGCCGCCTCAGGACCGCGGTGAGCAGCGCGTTGCGCACCGCCAGGACCCGCCGGCCCCGCGGATCCCGCGAGGGCGACGGGTGGTGGTGGGCGACGACGTCCTCGACGTAGGACAGCCCCCAGCCGGCCGCCGCCAGGTCCACCGCCAGCCGCTCCTCCTCCCCGTAGAAGAAGACGACGTCGTCGAAGCCCCCGGCCGCCAGGTACGCCTCCCGCCGCACCACCGCTCCGCACGCCATGAAGCCGAGGACGCTCGGGCCGGGAAGGTCCGGTTCCGTTCCGAGCGGGGAACCGGCCATGTCCGCGCAGATCGGGTCCGGCCGCTCCTCCGGGCCCACCAGCATCCGTCCGGCCAGCACCGCCAGGCGGGGGTGGGCGTCCAGCACGTCCGCGGCACGCTCCAGCGCGCCGGGGGCCCACCAGGAGTCGTCGTCGGCGAAGGCGACGTAGGGGGTCGAGGCGTGCCGCGCGCCGACGTTGCGGGCCTGCGCGCCGAGGTTCCGCCCCAGCTCGATCACCCGGACACGGGGGAAGCGCCGTCGCACGAAGGCCGGGCTGCCGTCGGTCGAACCGTTGTCGACGAGGATCACGGGGCACTCGTGGCGCGCCAGGGACCGTTCGAGATCACCGCGGCGGTCCCGGCTGGCGACCACCACCGTCACGCGTCCCGCCGCCGGCCGGCCGGTCGTGCCCGACGTGTCCTCCCGCCGCGCCGGATCCCCGCAGACCAGCGGGTCGTCGCAGGCCGACGGGCCGTCACAGGTCGGCGGGTCGCCACAGATCGACTGATCACCACAGGCCGGCGGGTCGTCACAGGCCGGCGGGTCGTCACAGGACAGGGTGCTCACATCCGATCGGTGCCCGGGCCGGGGGGCTCTCGCCCGCGCCCGGCCGGTCGGAGGGCCGCGCGTCCGTCTCCCGGAGTCGGCGAGGGCGCGGCGTTGGCGCGACCGGCCTGCCGTGCGCAGTCGCCCGGCAGGCTTGCCGCCGGAGGGAGACCTCCGGCGCGAGACGGTCGCAAGCCGCCATTTACCCGGCCGGAGAAGCCGGGAAACCCCCGCGAACCGGCCTTCCGCGCGGAGGAGCCGGCTGCGGCCCGGAACCGGCCGATTCCGGGCCTGGCCTGCCCTGCCCTGACCTGCACTGGCCTGGCCTGAGCCTCCCTGCCGCGGTCCGGCCGGGCTCCGGCCCGCCCTGGGTCCTCGGCCCGTCCCCGGCCCACCCTGGGTCCCCGGCCCGCCCCGGGTCCCCGGCCCGCCCCGGGTCCTCGGCCCGGCTCAGTCCTCGGTCCTCGAGGGCTTGAGCGGATCGTGGCCGACCTCCATCAGGACACGCCGCCGCTCGTCGTCCTCGGCCGCGGAGGGGCCGCCCTTCAGGCTCCCCACGAGCTCGACGACCCTGCGCATCGTGTCGAGGTCGTCAGGGGTGAGATCGACCTTGCGTTTGGCGAGGACGGTGAGCACCCCGCGGCCGAGCTCCGGCATGGACTGCTCCGCGTCCACGGGAAGGGCGTCCTCTCCGGAGGCGGACGCCATCAGGAAGGCCCGCAGCTCCTCCGAGGTCATGTTCACGGACCGGTGGAACTCGTCCCACAGGTGGTCGCGCTCCGGGTCTGAACGGTCGGTCATGGTGATCCTCCTGTCCTGCCGTCCCGGTGGTGTGCGATCCGGGTCCGGCGCAACGGTGACCGTACCCACCGGGACCTCGACCATCGCCGGCCCGCGACATTCACCGGCCCCTCCCGTGCGCCACGGGCCACGCGCCTCGGGCCACGGGCCACCGGCCACCGGCCACCGGCCACCGGCCACCGGCCACCGGCCACCGGCCACCGGCCACGGGCCACGGGCCACGGGCCACGGGAAAGAATCCCCATCCGGGGAAGATCTGCCGTGCCGCGGGCGTGAAGCCGCGCCGGGTGCGGTACGACCTGAGCAGACACCGGTTCGCATCCGAAGGACGTGCCGTGACCGAATCCGACCTCCCTCACCCGCCGACACGCGACCTGTGCGGCACCATGCTCGTGCACCGGAGGCTGCTCAACGAGAGCACGACCTACCGGTCCCGGCGCGCGGTGATCGAGAACCGGGCGCTCCAGTACGAACGGGGGCGGCGCTCCCCGGCCCGCACCGACGTGGTCACCGTCCCGGTCGTCGTCCACGTGGTGCACAGTCCCGCCGTCCCGGCGCAGAACATCGGCGACGACCAGATCCACAGCCAGCTCGCCGTGCTCAACCAGGACTTCCGCGCCGCCAATCCCGACCGGGACAAGGTTCCCGAGGTGTGGCGGCCGCTGGTGGCGGACGCGAGGATCGAGTTCCGGCTGGCGGCGCTGGACCCGGAGGGCGAGCCCACGGACGGGATCGTCCGGGTCCCGACCGACCGGACGTCGTTCGGCTTCGACGACGCAGTGAAGGCGTCCGCGTCCGGCGGCTCCGACCCGTGGCCCACCGACGAGTACCTCAACGTCTGGGTCTGCCAGCTGGGCGGCGGGCTGCTCGGCTACGCGCAGTTCCCGGGCGGCCCGCCGCAGACCGACGGCGTCGTGATCCTGCACAGCGCGTTCGGCACCACCGGTACGGCCGCGCCCCCGTTCGACGGCGGTCGCACCGCGACGCACGAGATCGGCCACTGGCTGGACCTGTACCACATCTGGGGCGACGACGACGGGGCCTGCAGCAGCGACGACAAGGTCGCCGACACCCCGAACCAGGCCGACGCGAACACCGGCTCCCCCGTCTTCCCGCACGTCTCCTGCGGCAACGGCCCGCACGGGGACATGTTCGTCAACTACATGGACTACACCGACGACGCCGCCATGTTCATGTTCACCCGCGGCCAGTCCAAGCGGATGGACGCCTGCCTGGAGGGCGCCCGGGCGTCCTTCCTGGTCGCCTCGGGCGCCCTGACGTCCCCGTCCCCGTCCTCGTCCGCACTGTCCGCCCCGTCCCCGTCCGCCGCGGGCGGGCCGGTCAGGGACGGGACCGCCCCGGGCGGGATCACCCAGCAGGCCGCGATGCCCGGACCTTCGCACTGGCCCGCACCCGCCGCCGCTCCGGGCGTGACCGGTACGGCGGGCACGACGGGCGTGACCGGTACGGCGGGCACGACGGGCGCCACCGCGGCGGACGCGGCGATGGTGCCCGCGCGGCCCGGTCCGGACGGGCACGCCGGACCCGGCGGGCACGCCGGACCGGACGGCGAGGTGGGGCGGCTGCTGCGGGACAGCGAGCGGCTGGCCGCCGAGGTCCTGAAGGAGATCCGTACCGTGATCGACATGGTCGGCGGCGGCGACCGCCCCGGCGGATGACCGGCCGCCGCGAGGATCCCGCACGCGGCGGAGCGGCGGCCGGGACCCCCGACATCGTCGGCACATGGCTCCACTCCCACGAGGAGGACACCGGCAGCACGGCGGTGTACCGCCCCGCCGAGCACCCGTTCCAGCCCTCCCGGCGGGTGCGCGACGGGCTGGAGTTCCGGCCCGACGGGACGTTCGCCGAGCTCCGTCCCGGCCCGGACGACCGCCCGCGGGAGACGCTCGGCCGGTGGCGGGACCACGGCTCCGGCCGCGTCCGGGTCTCCTTCCCCGAGGGCCGGGGCGACCCCTTCGAGCTGGTCGTCCTCTCCTGCGAGGACGGCGTGCTCACCGTCGCGCGCTGAGCTCCTGGAAGGTCTGGACGACCTGCTCGGTGATCTCGTCGACCTGCGTGTGCTCAAGGTTACGCAGGCCCGAGGCGCCGACCTCGATCTCCCTGTCGCCGTCGGCGAGCCTGACGCTCACCTCTCCGGTGCGGGTGCGCAGCCAGGCGATCACCGTCGCGGCCGTCGAGCAGAGCGTGCCCCCGGCGTCGAGCAGGACCTGCAGCGCCTCGGGGGACGGCCCCATCGTCCCGGGATCGGGGTGCCGCTCCTCCATCACCACGCGGCCGCGCAGGTCCGTCTCCTCCTGCAGCCACGAGTGCAGGTCCCGCAGGTGGTCCCGGCTTCCCGTCTCCGCGTTCACCACGATATGCATGACATTTCCCCCGTTTCACCTCCAACGTAGACAGAGGGAGTGTCTTCGTGAACTCCGCTCTCCTCACAGGGAAGTAAAGAGATCTCTCGCGTGGTCGGCCACCGCCGCGCCGGTCACGGTCGCCCGGATCGGCAGGAAGTCCATGCAGAGCCGGATCGCGCCGGGCAGCACCGCGTGCGGCACCCGCATCGACAGCGTGCAGTGCGGCACCCACTCACCCGGCCGGTAGACGTCGAAACCGCCGATCCCTGCGGCGCCGAGCCGCTCGTGCACCGCCGCGTGGTGGGCCAGCAGCTCCGCCGTGGGAACCGGGCCGAGCCAGAGCACCCGGCCCAGGAACTGCCCGACGAAGTCGAACCGCAGCTCCAGCGGCGGGGCGGCGTCCATGCCCGCCAGTGCCGCGGCCACCCCGGGGCCGTCCAGCTCGGCGGCGCTGAGCAGCGAGACGTGCGGGCGGTGCCGGCCCTTCAGCAGCTCCCCCATCGACTGGACGCCGGCCTGGGCCAGCGCCCTCCACAGGGTCCTGATCCGCTTCTCGGCGGCCGGATCGAGGTAGAGCTCCAGCGCGGCGACCATGCCGGAAGACTAGCGCCGCAGGATCACCGCCGGCGATTCCGCCCCGATCTTCCACTGGGCGGAAGGCCCGTCTCGGCAGCCGGCGCCGCCGCCCGCCATGCTCACCGCATGCGAACTCAGGTCGGGATCATCGGGGCGGGCCCCGCCGGTCTCCTGCTCTCCCATCTGCTCCATCTGCGCGGGATCTCCTCGGTGGTGCTGGAGCGCCGCAGCCGCGAGTACGTGGAGCAGCGGGTGCGGGCGGGCGTGCTGGAGCAGGGGACCGTCGACACCCTCGTCGCCGCGGGGGTGGGCGAGCGGCTCCTGCGCGAGGGCCTCCCCCACCGGGGCATCGAGCTGCGGTACGGCGGCGCGGGCCACCGCATCGCCTTCGAGCGGCTGGTGCCGGGCCGGGCCATCACCGTCTACGGCCAGCAGGAGGTCGTCAAGGACCTCGTCGCCGCCCGGCTGGCGGCGGGCGGCGACGTCCGCTTCGAGGTGGACGACGTGGCGGTGCACGACGTCGGCACCGACCGGCCGTACGTCACCTTCGGCGGCGGCGAGCGGCTGGACTGCGACGTCATCGCCGGCTGCGACGGCTTCCACGGGGTGACCCGGCCGTCGATCCCGGACGGCGTGCTCACCGCCTACGAGCGGGAGTACCCCTTCGCCTGGCTGGGCGTCCTGGCCCGCGTCGCGCCCTCCGCCGAGGAGCTGGTCTACGCGCGGACCGAGCGCGGCTTCGCCCTGCACAGCATGCGCTCGCCCGAGGTCAGCCGGTTCTACCTGCAGGTCCCCGCCGGGACCGACCTCGCCGACTGGCCCGACGAGCGCGTCTGGGCGGAGCTGAGGACCCGTCTGGAGACGGTGCCGGGCTTCACCCTGGTCACCGGCGAGATCTTCGAGAAGGGCGTCACGCCCATGCGGAGCTTCGTCGCCGAGCCCATGCAGTACGGCAGGCTGTACCTGGCCGGCGACGCCGCGCACATCGTCCCGCCCACCGGCGCCAAGGGCCTCAACCTGGCGGTCGCGGACGTGCGGGTGCTGACCGGGGCGCTGGCCCGCTTCTACGCCGACGGCTCCACCGAGCTGCTCGACGGCTACTCGGCGGCCTGCCTGAAGCGCGTGTGGCGGGCCCAGCACTTCTCCTGGTGGATGACGACGCTGCTGCACACCTTCGACTCCGACGACGCCTACGGGCGGCGCCTGCAGCTGTCCCACCTGGACTACGTGACGTCGTCGGAGGCCGCGGCGGCGACGCTCGCGGAGAACTACGTCGGCCTGCCGTACGAGGACGGAGTCGCGGCAGGACCGTGAGGACCGCCGACCGCCGACCGCCGCGCCCCGGCGCGGCGGTCAGGGGCAGGGGCAGGGGCCAGGACCGGGGGCCCAGGGCGCGGCGGTCGGCCGGGGGTCAGGCCCGGGGGCCGGGGGCGCGGCGGAAGGCGAAGGGCTGGCTCTCGCGGCCCGGGACCACGAACCAGCACTCCCCCGTGCCGTCGCTGTCCAGCAGCCGGAAGAACGTGTCGACGACCTCGGAGACCTCCAGGATCGGGAAGCCCAGCTGCTCCAGCAGCGCCCTGCCCTCACCCAGGATCGCGGTGTCGGCGAACGACGGGCACAGGGCCTGCACCTTGATCCCGGAGGACTGCAGGTCCTGGCCGAGCGAGCGGACGAGGCCCACGACGGCGTGCTTGTTGGCGGCGTAGACGGGGTCGTTCGGGATGCCGACGATCCCGGCCATGCTCGCGGTGGCCACGATCGTCCCACCGCCCGCGGCCCGCAGCGCGGGGAGCGCGGCGTGCACGCCGAACACGACGCCGTCGAGGTTGACGCCCATGGCCAGGCGGTAGCGCCGGACGTCGAAGTCCTCGCCCAGCCCGCAGCCGGAGGAGATGCCGGCGTTGAGGAAGGCGAGATCGAGCCCGCCGTACCGCTCGACGGCGACGGCCACCGCCGCCTCGTTGTCCTCCAGCCGGGTCACGTCGCAGTGCGTGAAGACCCCGCCGATCTCGTCGGCGACCTCCTTGCCCGCGGCGTCGTCGACGTCGGCGAGCACGACCCGGGCGCCCTTCGCGGCGAGCCGCCGGGCCACCGCCGCGCCGATCCCGTTGCCGCCGCCGGTGACCAGGGCGACCTTCCCGCCGAGCCGGTCGCCGCGGACCTCGTTGAAGTCCGCCGCCGGCCGCCCGCCGGGGCCTGCGCCCATCCCGCTGAGCAGCCCGCCGCCCGCGCCGAACCGGTCCTGCGTGGTCTCGCTCACAGCGGCAGCCCTCCCGTGGCGGCGTTGGTCGAACCGGTGGCCCGGTACGCCGCGATCGTACGCTCGGCGATGCGCATCTGGTGGATCTCGTCGGCCCCGTCGGCGAAGCGGGCCCAGCGGGCGTGCTGGAACATGTGGGCCAGCGGGGTGTCGGTCGAGTAGCCCAGCGCGCCGTGCACCTGGACGGCCCGGTCCACGATCCGGTTGAGGCTGTTGGCCACGAAGTGCTTGGCCATCGAGACCTCGGTGCGGAAGTCCTCACCCTTGTCGATCTTCGAGGCGGCGTGCAGGACCATGAGCTTGCACTGGTAGAGCTCCATGGCCGAGTCGGCGATCAGCCACTGGATGCCCTGCTTCTCGGCGAGCAGCGAACCGTGGCTGTAGCGGTTGAGCGCCCGGTCGACCATCATGTCGAGCGCGGTCTCGGCCTGCGAGATCCAGCGCATGCAGTGGGCCAGCCGGGCCGGGCCGAGGCGGTACTGGCCGAGCTTGTGGCCGTTGCCGCGCCCGCCGAGGATCTGGCCGTCGGGGACCCGCAGGTCGGTGATGACGATCTCGCTGTGGCCGGTCGAGCCGTGCATCGTCTCGACCTCGCGGACGTCGTTCCAGCCCTCCTGGGGGATGTCGACGAGGAACGCGGTGTTGGCGCCGCGGGCGCCGGGGGGCATGTCGAGCTCGGTGCGGGCGATGAGGATGGCGAAGCTCGCCCGGCGGGCGTTGGAGATGAACCACTTGTGGCCGTTGATCACCCACTCGTCGCCGTCCTTGACGGCGTGGGTGCGGATCAGCGTCGGGTCGGAGCCGGCCACCTCGGGCTCGGTCATCGCGAAGCACGACATCTTGTGGCCCTTGAGCAGCGGCTTGAGGTATTTCTCCTGCTGCTCGCCGGTCGCCCAGTGCAGCAGGGTGTGCATGTTGCCCTCGTCGGGCGCCTGGCAGTTGAACACCCACGGCCCCAGCCGGGTCTTGGCCGCCTCGGACTGCACCATGGCCAGCTCGACGTGGCCCAGGCCCATGCCGCCCCACTCCTTCGGCATGTGCGGCAGCCAGAGCCCCTCGGCCTTCGCCTTCTCGCGCAGCCCGAAGATGGTCCGGATGTACTCGTCGCGGCTGAGGACCTTCTCCTCGTCGTCGAAGCCCTCGACCGCCGGGATGATGGTCTCCTGCACGAAGGCCCGCACCCGGCGGCGGATCTCCTCGTGCTCGGGAGCGAGTGTGAAGTCGATGGCCATGCGTGCGAACCCTCTGTCCTGGTCGATCTTTCCTGGTCGATGTCCCGCGCGATGTCCTCCGCGGCGCCGCCGTGATTTGATGCGACTGCATGACGTTTTCAGTCACATGCATGATTAGCTTAACGAGCGGTCCCGCCGCCATCAAGGGCGGTGCGGGACGCGATGATCCGGCGGGCCCATGGACCCAGGAGGAGGAGCACCGATGCCGCCCAACCCCGAGGCCACGTGCAGGCGGTTGGTCGCGGCCGCCGAGCGCCTGTTCGCCGAGAAGGGGATCGAGGGGGTGTCGCTGCGGGAGATCAACACCGCGGCGGGCCAGCGCAACTCGACGGCGCTGCAGTACCACTTCGGGGACCGGTCGGGGCTGCTGGCCGCGGTCCTGGCCAAGCACCAGCCCGAGGTGGAGGTCCGCCGCCACCAGCTGCTCGACGAGTACGAGGCGCGGGGCGGCCTGCCCGCCGCCGAGGCGCGCCGCACGCTGGCCGCCGCGCTGGTAAGGCCGATGGCCGCGAAGCTGGCCGACTCCGACGGCGGCCGCTCCTATCTGCGGATCATGGAGCAGCTCGTGCACCGCAGCCGCCTGCCGGCGCTCCGCGACGCGCAGGACGACCCCGGTCAGAGCATCAACCGCTGGCGGGAGCTGGTGGCCCCGCTGCTCTCCGAGGTCGCCGTGCGCCGGCTGCACCAGCGGTTCATGGCCATCCGGGTGACCTACGTGGAGCTGGCCCGCCGCGCCGAGGGGCCCGGGGGGAAGGACGACCGGCTCTTCACCAGCCATCTGATCGACGTCGTCTCGGCGGTGCTGGCCACCGAGGTGTCCGGTGAGACGGCCCGGCTGCTGGCCGAACGCGACGCCCGTCCCCGGCCGGAGCCGGGCGGTACGGCGGACGGCACGAGGAACGGCACGGCGGACGGTCCGGGGAACGGCGGTCCGGCGGATGGCCCGGGAGGCCTGCGCCGCCGGGAAGGGCGGGGGAACGCGTGAGCGCCCGCCTCCCGGGTTTCCGGGGAGGCGGGCGCTGGGTCGGCCGGGTGCGGCGGGCGGTCGTTTCGGAGTGGATGGTCGTTTCGGGATGGGCGGTCGTTTCGGGATGGGCGGTCGTTGCGGGGCGGGCGGTCACTTCAGGATCGGCAGGCGCTCGACCAGGGCGGTCTTGCCCCAGCGGGCGCCCAGGCCCAGGGTGTCGCCGGCGCGGGTCAGGGCCAGGACGACCAGGACGATGGCGTAGACGATGTGGTCGTCCATGAAGGGGTTGGTCTCCAGCGGCAGGGCGGCGGCCCACATCAGGAGCATCATGGTCGCACCGGCGCCGGCGGCGACGCGCAGGCCGATGCCCAGGATCAGGGCGGTGCCGACGCCCGCCAGGCCGAGCATGAACAGCCAGTCGACCCAGGCCTGTCCGGCCAGGGCGCCGAACAGGCCGCCGAGGGCGTTCTCGCCGGTGCCCTTGAGGAAGCCGGTGGTGGGGCTGCCGCCGTTGATCCAGGCCTTGGCGGCGGGGGTGGCGAAGCCCAGGCCGAACATCTTGTCGACGAAGGCCCACAGGAAGACCCAGCCCAGCGCGATGCGGGCGGCGGCCAGGCCGTAGGCGGCGGCCGGGGTCAGGGTGCGGGCGGCGGCCGGGGCGGCCGCGACCGGGGTGGCGGGGGCGGCGGGGGCGGTGTGGCGGCCGTTGAGGTGGGCGCGGCCTTCGATGATCGCCATGGTGGGCTCCTCGGGGGGTTTTCGTCTCTCGGTTACGTCACCCAGTACATCGGCTCGCGCCCCCTGTCCCGCAGAGCCGTACGGCTCGCCCTGACCGACCCGAAGTCCCGGCGTGGAAGGACTTTCGGCCCTGCCGGCCCTGCCCCGCGCACACGCCCGCGAAGGAGGGCCGGTGACCGGCCCCGGACGCCCCGCACCGGGGATCTCAGGCGGCGCCCAGCCACAGGTCGGGGCCGAACACCTCGTAGTGGACGTCGCGCGCGGCGACCCCCGCCCGCAGGAGCTGGGCGCGCACGTCCCGCATGAACGGCAGCGGGCCGCACATGTAGACGACCGCGCCCTCGGGGACGTCCACGTCGGACAGGTCCATCCGGCCGGGGCGGGCGCAGCCGCAGGCCCCCTCCTCGTACCAGAAGACCCGCTCGGCGCCGGGCAGCGCCTCGGTCAGCCGCTTCATGTCCTCGCGCAGGGCGTGCTCGGCCTTGGACCGGTCGGCGTGCAGCACCAGGACGCGGCGGGTGGCGCCGGTCAGGGCCAGGTGCTGCAGCATGGCGGTGACGGGCGTGCAGCCGATGCCCGCGGAGACGAGGACGAGCGGCGCGTCCCCGTCCTCCAGCACCACGTCGCCGAAGGGGGCGGACAGGGTCAGTTCGTCCCCTTCGGCGACGGTGTCGTGGAGCAGGGCGGACACCTCCCCGTCCGGGGAGCCCTCCGCCCGCGCCCGCTTGACGGTGATGCGGCGCAATCCGTCCTCGCCGTGCCCGGAGAGCGTGTACTGCCGGAGCTGGTGCACGCCGTCGGGCAGCTCCACCCGCACGCTGACGTACTGGCCGGGGCCGGCGGGCGGGACGGGTTCGTCACCGGTCGGGGCCAGCGCGAAGGAGACCGTGTCCGCCGTCTCCTCCCGCCGCTCGACGACCCGCCACCGCCGCCAGGTGCGCCCGGCGCGTGCCCCGGCCTCGGCGTGGATCCTCGACTCCATCGCGATCAGCCCGCCGGCCATCAGCCAGTAGACCTCGTCCCAGGCCGCGGCGACCTGCGGGGTGACGGCGTCTCCGAGCACCTCCGCGATCGCGGCGAAGAGGTACTTGTGGACGATCACGTACTGGTCGTCGGTGACGCCGACCGCGGCGTGCTTGTGCGCGATGCGGGAGAGCAGGTGGTCGGGGCGCTCGTCGGGACTGTCCAGCAGCGCGGTCGCGAACGCCGCGATGGAGCCCGCCAGCGCCCTGCGCTGCTCGCCGTTGCGCTGGTTGCCCCGGTTGAACATGCCGTCGAGCAGTTCCGGGTGCTCGGCGAACATCGTGTCGTAGAACCGCGCGGTGATCGCGTCGAGGGACGCGCCCACCACGGGGAGCGTGGCGCGGACGGTCGCGGCGGACTCGGCGGACAACATGTCGACCTCCAGGGACGGCGGAACGGAGATCCCCTTTGAAATTGGAATCTGAAATACATATTAAGAGGCGGGTTCGCCGCTCTCCCACCGGGGGTCGTCCGGACGCCGGAGCGGCGGCTCCCCCGCGGAGGTCAGGGAGAGCAGGACGGGCCCCGTGGGCGCCGCCACCAGGGAGCCGACCGTGACCGCGTCGAGGGAGGCGTAGAAGGCCTCCTGCGCCTGGCGGAGCGCCGCCCGCAGACGGCAGGCCGCCCGGAGCGGGCACGGCGGGTCGTCCTCGCACCCCACCACGTCGTCCGTGCCCTCCAGCGCGCGCACGATGCCGCCGACCGACGCCCGGCGGCCGGCCGCCGACAGCCGCATCCCGCCGCCCCGCCCGCGCCGGGCCTCCACCAGCCCCAGCTCGCTCAGGCGCGCCACCGCCTTGGCCGCGTGGGTGTACGGCACGGCGAGCATGTCCGCGACCACCCGGGTGGTCAGCAGCTCGCCCTCTCCCGCCACGGCCAGCCGCATCACGATGCGCAGCGAGATGTCGGTGAAAGCGGTCAGACGCATGGCCTTACGGTAGGCGCTCCGTGCCCCTGCTCCGCGGGCCCCGGCCGTACGGCCCGTCCGGGCGGCCCGTCCGGGCGGCCTGCGGGACCGGCGGGCTTCCGGAAGTGAGGCGAGACGCAGGCCGGAGCCGCACCGGAGGCGGGGAGGGATGGGCGGGGAGCGCCGGGCGGGGAGGGATGGACCCGACCGGGCCGGGTACGTCACCGGTTCGATGTCCCCGAACCGAGGAGTGATCGTCCGATGAGCGAATACCAGCGTTCCCGCACGATGACCGCGCCGCCGGAGGCGGTGTTCGACAGGGCCAGCGACCTGGACCGGCTGGACTCCTGGCTCCCCCGGGACCTGCACGTGCGGGCCGAGGACCCGCCGGCGGTGACCGTGCACGAGGACGGCAGCGGCAGGGACGAGCGGGCGCTCTTCCGGGCGCAGCGCGACCAGCTCCGGCTCGAGTGGGGGACGCGCGACGACAGCCGCTACGCGGGCTGGCTGCAGGTCGCGGGCATCAGCGACCAGGCCAGCGAGGTGACCGTGCACCTGTCGTTCTTCGACGAGGAGCACGCCCCCTCCGGCGACGAGGTCGACCACGCCTTGGAGAAGAGCCTGGAGCGGCTGGCCGAGCAGGTGCGGGTGTAGGTCCGCCGGGCGGGCCGCCGGAACCGCGCGGGAGAGACCGCACCCGCACCCGCACCCGGACGGCCCTCCCGCAGGGGAGGGCCGGGGGCCCGCCTCCCGGTCAGAGGTGCAGCTTGCGCTCACCCGCGCCGTGCCATTCCAGCAGCAGCACGGTGGCGTCGTCCTGGAGCTGCCCGTGGTGGTAGTCCAGGACGCTGCGGACGAGGCGGCGCAGGGTCTCCGGCACCGGCAGCCCGTCGGCGTTGCGGCGGATGATGAAGTCGGCGAAGCGGCTGAGGCCGAACTCCTCGCCGTCGCGGTTGCGGGCCTCGGTGATGCCGTCGGTGTAGAGCAGGACGCGGTCACCGGGTTCGAGCTGCTCCTGGCAGAGCGAGACGGGAAGGCCCAGGTCGAGGCCCACGGGGTGGGCGGGGTCGCACTCGAGGGTGGCGACCCAGCGCCCGCCCCGGATCACGATCGGCGGGTGGTGCCCGCGGTTGACCCAGGAGAAGACACCGCTGCGCAGGTCCAGCTGGGCCAGGATCGCGGTGGCGAAGCGGCTGCCCCGGCCGAACTCCTCGATCAGGGCGTGCTCGATCGCCACGCTCGTGGCGATCAGGTCCGCCCCCTGGCGGCGGCTGTTCCGGCAGGCGGCGACGGCGAGGCTCGCGGTCAGGCCGGCGGAGGCGTCGTGGCCCATCGCGTCGAAGACCGCCAGGTTCGCCAGGTCCCCGGCGAGGGCGTAGTCGAAGGCGTCGCCGCCGATCTCGTAGGCGGGCTCCAGGACCGCGCCGACCACCACCTCCTCGTTGGCGAAGGTCAGCGGCGGCATGAGGTTCCACTGCATCTCCGCGGCGACGCTCATCGAGCGGGTCCGCACCAGCCGGGCGTAGGAGTCGCTCTGCGAGCGCTTGCTCACCATCAGCAGCGCCACCAGCGACGCCAGGGCCCGCATGTCCTCCTGGACCCGCTCGTCGGCGCCGTCGGCGCCCTCGGTGCCGATCCGCAGCACCCCCAGGCGCTCGGTGCCGTCCAGCAGCGGCACCCACCAGCCTCCGCCGCCGCCGTCCCCGCCCGGCCTGGCGATGATCCGCATCTCCTGGAAGGCCCGGCCGGCGAGGGTCCCCTCGATCCGCAGCTCGTCCCTCTCCAGGTCGGGCTCCTCGTAGGAGTGCACCCCGTGCCCGGTCAGCAGGCGGAGCACCTCCTGGCGCAGGTCGGCCACGTAGATCAGCACCTCGTTCAGCCCGGCGTGGGCGGCGCACTCCTCCACCAGGGACGGCAGCTGCTCCATCCCCGACAGGTGGCTGCCCTCGACCAGCCCCTCCAGCATCCGCACCCGGCCCGCGGAGACATCCATGGCGCCGTCTCCTCCCCGCACGCGACGTCCCGGTCCCCGTCCCCGGCCCCCGGGCGCTCCGCGGCCCCCTGCGCGGCAGGCGGGAACGCGGAGCCGGAACGGCCCCGGACCCTTCTCCTACCCCGGCCGGTCGGCCCCCAGTCACCGTCCGTCCCGTCAGCGCCCCGCGGGCTCCTCCACCGGTGCCTCGCGTACGGCGGGGCGGGGCCGCAGGGAGCCGGCCAGCCCGACGCCCGCCAGGGAGACGACCGCGATCAGGCCGAACGCGGCGGGCAGCGAGGTCACGTCGGCCACCCAGCCGATCACCGCCGGGGCCACCAGGCCGGACAGGTAGGTGATCGTCGCGATCCCCGCCACGCCCTGGCCGGGCGCCGGGGTGGCGTTGCCCCCGGCGGCGAAGACCAGCGGCACGGTCACGGCGACGCCCAGGCCCAGCAGGACGAATCCGGCGACGCCCGGCCCCGGGGTGCGCGCGGCGGCGACCAGGACGCAGCCGGCGGCGGCGAGCAGGCCTCCCGCGCGGACGGTCAGGACCGGCCCGAGCCGGTCGACGACCAGGTCCCCCGCCAGCCGGGTGACCGACATGGCCAGGGAGAAGACGGCGAAGCAGGCCGCCGCGACCCCGGCTCCCGCGCCGGTGACGTCCTCGATGTAGACGGCGGCCCAGTTCCGGCCGGCGCCCTCGGCGAAGGTGGCGCAGAACCCGACGACGCCGATCGCGAGGATCGCCCGCGACGGCACGGCGAACCGGGGCGGGGGCTGCTCCCCGGGCTCGGGCCGGGTGTCGAGCAGCCCGCGGCTCACCACGGCGCCGACGGCCAGCAGCACCAGCGCCGTCGCCGCGTGGTGCAGGCGCGCGTCGACGGCGAACTCGGCGGCGAGCGCGCCCACGCCCGCGCCGGCCAGGCCGCCGACGCTCCACATGCCGTGCAGCCCCGACATGACCGAGCGGCCCAGCCGCTGCTCGACGACCACTCCCTGGGCGTTCATCGCGACGTCGCAGGTGCCGGCCGCGGCGCCGTACAAGAAGAGCGCCGCGCAGAGCCAGGGGAACCCGGGGGCCAGCGAGGGGAGTGCGAGCGCGGCGCACCACAGGGCGAGCAGGACCCGCGTCGCCGCCCGCCCGCCGTACCGGTGGACCAGGCGGCCGGACATCGGCATGGCCACGAAGGCGCCGAGCGCCGGGAAGAACAGGGCGAGCCCCAGCGCGGCGGAGTCCAGCGCCAGGTGGTCCTGCAGCCACGGGATGCGGGTCGCCCAGCTCCCGGCGACCGCGCCGTGCACGGTGAACACCGCGGCGACGGCGATCCGGGCACGTTTCACGTCAGTATGCATGGGTCTAAAATTAACAGGCAGGCTCCCTGATGAAAAACGTCTTTTCCGGCCGTGGACAATGGGCGGCATGAGGACCGCCACCCCGCAGCTGGCCCGAGTGATCAACGACCGCCTCGCCCTCGACCTCCTGCTCGAGCACGGGCCGCTGACCGCCCCCCAGCTCCGGGAGCTCACCGGGCTGTCCCGCCCGACCGTGTCCGACCTGATCGAGCGGTTGCAGGCGAACGGGCTGATCGCGGTCACCGGGGAGTCCGGAGGGGACCGCCGGGGGCCGAACGCGCGCCTCTACGGCCTCGTCGCCGACCGCGCCCACGTGGCCGGCGTGGACGTGCGCCGCGACGCGGTCAACGTCACCGTCGCCGACATCACCGGCCGGACCGCCGGCTCGGCCGCGCGGCCCCTGCGGGCGGGCGACGACCTGGCCGGGACCGTCACCGGCGCGGTCGCGGAGGCGGCGGGCTCCCGGCCCGTGCACGCGGTCGTGCTCGGCGCCCCCGGCCTGTTCCACCCGGTCACCGGGAGCCTGCTGGCCGACAACGGCGTGCCCGGCTGGCGGCCCGACCTGCCGCGCGTCCTCGGCGCGGCCCTGGGCGCCCCCGTCACCCTGGAGAACGAGGTCAACCTCGCCGCCGTCGCCGAGCACCGCGCCGGAGCCGCCCGCGACCGTGAGGACTTCGTCCTGCTCTGGCTGGACGACGGGGTGGGCGCCGCGGTCGTCCTCGGCGGGCGGCTGCGGCACGGCGCGTCGGGGGGCGCCGGGGAGATCGGCTGGATCAAGCTGTCCGGCACGCCGTTCTGCGACCTGGTGGGCGCCGCGGCCGTCCGCCTCCTCGACCCCGACGCCCTCGCCGCCAGGATCGCCGAGGGCGTCCTGGCCGCGGTCGCCGTCCTGGACCCCGGACTCGTCGTCCTCGGCGGCCGGACCGGGCGCTCCGGCGGGCAGGACCTGGCGGAGCGGGTGGGCGGGCACCTCGCCGCACTCTCCCCCGCCCCCACCCTGGTCCGCGCGAGCACCGTGGAGGGCAACGCGGTCCTGCACGGCGCCGCCTTCACCGCCCTGTCGATCGCCCACCGGGACGTCTTCGGCGGCGTGCCGGGCTGACCGCCGGTCGCCCGGTCATCCGCCGGGACGCCTCCGGCGGCCTGCCCGGCCGACGGCGGGTCGCCCGCCGGAGCGCCTCCGGGAGCTCGCCCGCCGGGACGCCTCCGGTGCATATCCGGATGGCGCAGGAATGGGCCGTACGGTCACCTTCCCCATATCGGGGAATTCCCCGGCGACCTCCTCCCGCGGCATGAATCTTTCATCTGTTCCGCGTCTTCCGCCACCCCTGCCAACTGGTCTTACTCCCCCGGAACGGTCCTGCCGGGCGGCCTTTCGTTTACACCTTTGTAACGGCGGCTTAGAGTCCGATCCGCGTAAGCGCTTCGCTCCAGTCGATCGGTAAGTCCGCCATCCCCGAAAGGTCGGTCAGTTCAGTGCGCAATTGGCGAAGGATCGCTGTCGCCTGCGCGGTCACGTTCATGTCCGCGCTTCTCGCGGTCGTCCTCGTTCCGAGCTCGGCCTCGGCTCACGGTGCCATGATGGTGCCCGGCAGCCGGACCTACTTCTGCTGGCAGGACGGGCTCAGCCCGCAGGGGAACATCGTCCCCATCAACCCGGCCTGCGCTGCGGCCGTCGCCCAGAGCGGCGCCAACTCCCTCTACAACTGGTTCAGCGTGCTCCGCTCCGACGGAGCCGGGCGGACCCGCGGCTTCGTGCCCGACGGAGAGCTGTGCAGCGGCGGCAACCCCAACTTCACCGGGTTCAACCGCCCGAGCACCGAATGGCCGGTGACCCATCTGACCGCCGGGCGGCAGATCCAGATCAAGTACAACAAGTGGGCCGCCCACCCGGGCTGGTTCTACCTGTACGTCACCAAGGACGGCTACGACCCCAGCAAGCCGCTCACCTGGGACGACCTGGAGGAGCAGCCCTTCGACACGGCCGACCACCCGGACAGCGTCGGCTCGCCGGGCACCAACGACGCGCACTACTACTGGAACGCCACCCTGCCTTCCGGTAAGTCCGGCCGCCACGTCATCTACTCGGTGTGGAAGCGCTCCGACAGCGCCGAGACCTTCTACAACTGCTCCGACGTCGTCTTCGACGGCGGCAACGGCGAGGTGACCGGCGTCGGCCGCAGCGGGGGCCCCGACCCGGACCCGACCATCACCCCGACGTCGACCCCCACCGGCGACCCGGGCGCCTGCACCGCCTCCTTCAAGACCGTCAGCACCTGGTCGGGCGGCTTCCAGGGCGAGGTCACCGTGAGCAACCCCGGCTCCTCCGCCCTCAACGGCTGGACCGTCAAGTGGACGCTCGGCAGCGGCAGCGGCATCAACAGCCTGTGGAACGCCGGCCATACCGTCTCCGGATCCTCCGTCACGGCGAAGAACGTCGACTGGAACCGGGCGGTCCCCGCGGGCGGCTCGACCACCTTCGGGTTCACCGGTAACGGCGCCCCCGGCTCCCCGTCCCTGACCTGCACCAGCCCCTGACCGATCCGGGTCCCGGCCGGCCCGCCCGGCCGGGACCCCTTCCCCCTCCCGAGGAGGACAGCCGTGACACAGGGGAAGACCACCACCGTCCTGGGCGCCCTCTCCCTGGGGGCCGCGGTGGCCCTGCTCGCGGCGGCCTGCGTCGGCGGCGATCCCGCGGTCCGGCACACCGCCGCGCATCCGATGGTCCCGGCGGGCACCTCCGCCGCTCTTCCGGCGCCCTCTCCCCCATCGCCGGCGGGCGCGTCCTCCTCGCTCCCCGCCGACCCCTCGGCCCTGCCCGCGCCTCCGGCCCGCAGCTGCAAGGCCACGCTCAAGCTCGTCGAGACCTGGCCCGGCGGGTACCGCGCCACCGCGACGATCACCAACACGGCCGACACGCCGCTGGGCGGCTGGTACATCCAGTGGGTCCTCCCCAAGGGGGCGACCATCACCCAGGCCTGGAACGGCACCCACATGCAGAGCGGCCCCATCGCGATGATCCACGCGCTCGAGGACGACGGCTCCGTCCTGGCGCCGGGCGCCACCGCCACCGACATCGGCTTCGTCGGCGCCGCCCAGGCGCCCCCGACCTTCACCGAGATCACCTGCGGCTGACCCCGGGCGGGCCGGCGTGCCGGACGGACCGGTTCAGCAGACGAACCTGCCGTCGAGCGAGTAGTGGTAATACTTCCGCTTCTTCTGTTCGGTTACGCCGGTGACCCAGCCGTTGCACTGGAGGGTGACCTCCCCGGTGTCGACGAGGAGGTCGTCTCCGGAAACGTCTTCCTCCCACACCTCGACCCTCACCTTCTGGCCCGGAGTGAACTTGATGGACGTGTTTCGCGACGGGAATCCGACTACCTGGCCCTCCTGGTCCTCGTTCACATCGACCGTTCCGCTGGTCGGAGCGTAGCGCTGCCCGTTTATGTTCATGAAGACTTCGTCGCCGTTACTGAAGGTCCCGGCCTCGTCCACCTTGTGAACGGTGAGGGTGAGACTGAGGCGGGGTTCGAAGGCGGAGGCGGGAGTAGCGGCGCCGGCGGGGGCGGCGGTGGAAAGAGAGAGCGCCCCGAGCAGACCCAGAACTGGTAGAGCGACACGGGGCTTGGCACCTGTGAGCATTTTTCCTCCTTATTTGGCGGGTTTATCTGATTGCTTGTCGAGAGGTTGCTCCAATGAGCGGGTTCCATCCTGTTTCCACAGGTGGGGGAGGGTGGCCTGGTCGGGGATGACG
>NZ_BMQE01000065.1:0-29437 GCF_014647955.1 Planomonospora antibiotica
CGGCACCGTCACCGCCGCCCCGCGGGAGGGCGGCGGCACCGTCTTCACCGTCCGCCTGCCCGCCGAGGGCCCGGGGCGGCGGTGACCCCGGCCGGCCCGGTCAGCGGAAGCGGAACGGCCGGGGCCCGGTGATGTCGTTGTCGTCGAGGTGGTCGATGAGGTCGTCCTCCAGCCCGCTCTCCCGGACCAGCCTCGGCCCCATGTCCCGGACCTGGTCGGCCATGTCCTCCCGGCCGATCGTGTCGAACGCGGCGCGCAGCCTGGCCAGGCCCCGGCCCATCTCCACGCTGGCCACGTGGGAGAGGGTCGCCGGGAGCGCCCGCTGCAGGCTCTTGACCGCCAGGTCGCGGTCGCGGTCCGGCAGCTGGGGCAGGATCTCCGCCAGGGTGGACAGCGCCACCGCGCAGGTCTGGTGCTGCCGGGACGAGGTGCTGACCACCACCAGGTCCACCAGGGCCGCCACGATCCGCCGCTGCAGGGCGTCGTCGTAGACCACCGGCAGCGGTCCTCCGTACGCCTCGGCCTCCGGGACGCCGGCCGCGGCGCACCGGGCCGACAGGTCGCGCAGGGCGCCGACGGAGGCCAGCGCCACGTCGGGGTTCTGCCGGGTGGAGGTGGCCGCCCAGGCGATGTTGCCGAGCTGCTCGATGGCGTGGTCGGGGTCGACGTCGGCGTTGCGGACCCGGTCGATCGTCACGCAGTCCAGGACGTCGTCGGCGACCCGGCGGCGGGACTCCTCGTCTCCCCCGCGGATGCGGGCGACGGTGTCCCCGTAGGCGAGCAGGTCCCCGATCCGCACCTGGAAGGCGACCTCCACGGCGTCCCCGGTCGGCGCGAGCAGCCTCTCCAGGCGGGCGGTGCTGATGTCCACCACGTACCCGGTCGCCCGGGTGGTCACCGGGAGGGAGTCGCCGTCGACGACCGGCCTCGTACGGGATCGGGCGAGCAGGGGGAGCTGGCGCAGGCGCGCGGTGAAGGCCAGGTCCTGGATCGAGCGGACCACGGAGGTCGGCCGCATCTGGTCGATCATGACGTAGGCCATGAAGACCAGCAGGACGAGCGCCCCGGCGGCCAGCACGACGGCCAGCAGCGCGCCCACCCCGGCCCAGCGGGGGCGGGAGACGGCCATGACCAGGTAGGTGTAGGTGGCGCAGCCCGCGACGTAGCCGAAGTACGCCTGGTTGGCGCGGCGCCGCAGGAACTGGTCGAACACCACCGGCGCGACGGTCGTGGCGGTGTGCGAGATCGCCACCAGCAGGGCCGAGATGGTGAGCGTGGTCACCGTGACCAGCCCGGTCGCGATCACCCGCAGCATCCCGAGCAGGTTCTCGTGCGGGAACAGCCGCAGGAAGAGGTTCCGGACGTCCGGGGGCCAGTCCGGCGACGACATGTCCACCAGTACGGAGCCCAGTGCCAGGGCGACCGCCCCGAGCACCATGAGCAGGGGGGTGAGCAGGAACTCGGTGACGGACAGCCGCAGCCGGACCCGGAGGTCCTGCCGTGCGGGCACATAGCGCTGTAATCGCGATATCTCAGACACCGCGCCCGGCTACCCGCGATCCGCCACCGGGAAACGGCGTGCGCGATCCCCGCCGGTCAGCCGGTCAGGCAGCGGTCGGAGCCGACGATCTCCGCTCCCATGTTGCGCTCCATCATCCGCAGGGCCGCTTCCCCCAGGTCGGGGTGGATGTGCGCCACGCAGTCGCGCGGCACCCTGATGGAGAAGTGCCGCACGTAGGCGTCGAGCGCGCTGTACAGGACGCACTGCTCGGTCACCTGTCCCGCCAGGATCACCGTCTCGACACCCCGCTGGTTCAGCAGGTACTCCAGGGAGGTGCCGTAGAAACCGCTGTGGCGCACCTTGGCCAGGAAGGGGCTGTCGTCCGGCGGCAGCACCGGCTCGACCAGGTCGGGGCGCCTGCCCTTCAGCGCGAGGGCCGCGATGTCGTCCCGCGTCGCCGTGAAGTCGCCGTGGTTGTCGTTGACGAAGACCAACTCGGCGTCCTCGCTGCCGCGCGCCCGGCCGACGAGGTCCGCCAGCGGCTCCACGATCCGCTCGACGCTCTCCGCCAGGAGGTCGGCGTCCTGGTGGTCGTACGGGTTCAGCATGTCCATGACGATCAGTGCCGCAGTGCTCATCCATCCCTTCTATCCCCGTGCTCACCCTTCATGCCGGACCGGTTTCATCCGGCCCGCGACGGGAAGCCGCAGGTTTCCGAAACCGTCGAAAGGAGCGAGGATGACGACCGCACGGGAGATCATGACTCCGAACGCGGAATGCGTGAACGCGGACGAGACGGTCATCGACGCCGCCGGGAAGATGGCGCGCCTGGGCGTGGGGTCGCTGCCGATCTGCGGCACCGACGACCGGCTCAAGGGCGTGCTCACCGACCGGGACATCGTGGTGAAGGTGCTCGCCCAGGGCAAGGATCCCAAGTCCTGCCTGGCCGGTGAGCTGGCCCAGGGCGAGGCCGTCACCATCGGCGCCGACGACGACGCCGCCGAGATCCTCCGGACGATGGCCTCGCACCAGGTGCGCAGGCTCCCGGTGATCGACGGGCACAAGCTCGTCGGCATCGTCGCGCTGGCGGACGTCGCCCGGGCGCTCCCCGACCGCCCGGTCGGCGACCTGCTCGACGCGCTGAGCACCGACTGACCGGTCTCGTCCGGCCGCCGGGGCCGCTCCCGCCTGCGGGGGCGGCCCCGGCGGCCTTTCCGACGCAGGCCGGCCCGCCACCGGGCTGCGGCCCGTCCCCGGGACGCGACCCGCCGCCGGGATGCGACCCGTCCCCGGATGTAACCCAAATCACTCAGCTCGCGGGACCTCGGGCCGATCAGGAGCGCACAGCAGCCCTGAGAGGTCACCGCCATGCCGAATCTGCGCAACATCCCCATCCTGGCCAAGCTGACCGCGCTCGCGACCGTCGCCGTCATCGGTGTGCTCTCCGTGGGCGCCATCCGCTTCGCCGACGTCGAGCCCACCGAGCTGGCCGCCCGCAAGGCGAAGGTGCAGAGCCTGGTGGAGACCGCCCACTCGGTCATCGCCGGTTACCACCGGCAGGCGGAGGAGGGCTCCATGACCGACGAGCAGGCGCGGACCGCCGCGCTGACCGCGGTCAAGGCGATGCGCTACGGCGAGGGCGACTACTTCTGGATCAACGACATGCGCCCGTTCATGGTCATGCACCCGACCAAGCCCGAACTGGACGGCAAGGACCTGTCCGCCAACGCCGACCCGAACGGCAAGCTGCTGTTCGTCGAGTTCGTCAAGACGGTGCGCGCCTCCGGGGCGGGCTTCGTCGAGTACGAGTGGCCCAAGCCGGACGAGGACGAGCCGGTCACCAAGCTGTCGTACGTAGCCGGTTTCGAGCCGTGGGAGTGGGTGGTCGGCACCGGCATCTACGTCGGCGACATGCAGGAGATCATCCGCGACAAGCAGCGGGCCACGATCCTGCAGACCGGCGTGGTCGTGCTCGCCGTCCTGGGCGTACTCGCCGTCGTCGGGCTCAGCATCTCGCGGCCCGTGCGGGCGCTGACCGCCGCCACCCGCAAGCTCGCCGACGGCGACCACCAGGTGGCGCTGCCGCCGGTGTCGCGCGACGAGATCGGCCGGATGGCCGGCGCGCTGGGCGTGCTGCGCGACAACCTCTCCGGCAAGCAGGCGCTGGAGCGCGAGCACGAGGAACTGCGCGCCAGGGCGGAGGAGGAGCGCCGCCGCTCGGTGGAGACGCTGGCCGCGCAGTTGGAGGGCACCGTCTCGGCGGTGGTCGCCCGCCTCGACGAGGCCGTGCTGGCCATGCGCGACGGCGCGGAGGAGCTGGGCTCCACCACCGGCGGACTGGTCGAGACCGTCCGGGAGATCTCGCACCTGGCCGAGCAGTCGACGACGACGGCCGCGCAGGCGGCCACCGAGACGACCAGTGCCAGCGGTACGGTCAACGGTCTCACCACCGCGGCCGAGACCATCGGGGGCGTGGTCGAGGTGATCCGCAGGGTCGCGGCGCAGACCAACCTGCTGGCGCTCAACGCCACCATCGAGGCGGCCCGCGCGGGCGACGTCGGCAAGGGCTTCGCCGTGGTGGCCAACGAGGTCAAGGAACTGGCGCAGCAGAGCTCGCAGGCCACCGACGAGATCGCGCGGGAGGTGGAGGCGATCCAGAGCACTTCGCAGGGCGCGGCGGAGGTCATCGACCGGATGGCCGGGGTCGTGCGCAGTCTGGGCACCAGCACCGAGGAGGTCGCCGCGGCGATCGCCGGTGACGGCGGCGGCGCGCGGGGCGTGAGCGTGCGGCGCTCGGCCGAGGCGACCGGGCAGGTGGCCGCGCGGATCGCCGGGCTCTCCCAGGACCTGTCGGCCGAGGCCGCCCGCATGCAGGCCGACTTCGCCGAGCTCCTCACCCGGATGCGGGAGGGCTGAGGCCGGGGCGGTCCCCAGGCGTCACCCGCGGCGTCCCGTGGTCGCGATGCCCTGGACGAAGTACCGCTGGCCGAGGAAGAAGACCACGACCAGCGGGAGCGTGGTGACGACGCTCGCCGTCAGCACGATCTCCCACTTGGGGTCCCCGCCCTGGTAGAACTGGTCCACCACCGCCTTCAACCCGCGGGGCAGCGTGTAGAGCGCCGGGTCCTGCAGATAGATCAGCGGCTTCATCAGGTCGAACCAGCTCGCCTTGAGCTCGAAGACGAAGGCGATGATCAGAGCCGGTCGCGCCAGCGGCAGCGCGATCCGCCGGAACAGGTCGAGATACGACGCGCCGTCCACCCGCGCGGCCTCGAAGACGTAGCGCGGCACGCCGAGCAGGAACTGCCGGAGCAGGAAGGTAGAACTCTGGCACGCCGTACCACCTGCCGTCGTAGCGCACCTGTTCGCGGGCCGCCGGGTAGAAGTCGTCCATCGGGATCGCCTGCTCGGTCACGCAGCCGTCCAGCGGTTGGATCGCCCCCTCGCCGCGTAGCTGCCGATCCGGTCGCGTCCCAGGTAGACGACGTCCGGCGGGTTGCCGCCGGCCACCGCCGACAGGAACGCCTGCTCGTCGAACTGCCCCTGGTTGATCGTGAGCGCGGTCCCGGGGTGCGCCTTCCTGAACGCGTCGACGCGGACGGTGGCGATCTCGTCAGGCAGGCCGAAGCCCATCGTGGTCAGTGACACCGCGCCGCCCTTCTCGCCGTCGTTCGCGCCGACTCCACCGCAGGCGGTCAGCGCCGCGGCCAGGAGCGCCGCGGTCACCGTACCGGTACGGCGGGCGGGTGCCGTACGGCGGGCGGGCACGGGGCTACGGAGCATGGGGGTCCTCCTCGCCGGTCGTGGCGGCCCGACGCGGATCGCGCATCGGCGCCGCGCCCCGCGGGAGGAGGCCGTACGGCGGTCCTCCGCGTGGGACGGCGGGGCCGGACGCCCGACTGCCCCGCGCGGACACGTTGAATCCCCGGCTCCGGTGGAACCGGGGATCCGGCGCGGCGCGGACGCCCGCCCGCGGGCGGGCGTCCGCCTCACCCGCGGGTGACGACCGCCCGCTGGTTCGGGACGCAGTGGGTCATCTGCAGGCCGCTCACGTCACGCGGCCCGTTCTTGCCCAGCCTGGACAGCCGCTCGTGGTCCTCGTCGGTGAGGTCCTGGCTGGCCAGCGGCTCCAGGTGCGAGACGTCGTCCGGGCCGATGCCCAGCCCCTCGCCGACACGCAGGCCCAGGTCGTCCTCCACCAGCAGGAAGTGCCAGACCATGCGCTCCTGGATGGGGCGGTCGCACTGCGACAGCAGCGTGACGAAGTTGTGCACGAGGTCGTCGCGCTCCCACTGCTCCATCAGCAGGTAGCGCTGGCCGGCCTGCTTGTAGTCGTTGGTCCGCGGGATGCGCTTGCGGGTCAGGCGCCCGGTGATCACGGGCCCCTGCTCGTCGTGCGTGGGGAACCGCCCCTCGCGCAGGCCCCCGTTGATGGACGGCTCGTAGTTGACGTGCGGATTCTCCCCGGCGCCGTCCACGTGGTAGGTCATCAGGCCGTCGCGCTGGTTGGTGCGCACGTCGGCGTTCTTGGCCTGGTTGACCGGGAGCTGCAGGTAGTTCGGGCCCACCCGGTAGCGCTGGGTGTCGCTGTAGGAGAACGTCCGGCCGACCAGCATCTTGTCGTCGGAGAAGTCCAGCCCGTCGACGAGGACGCCGGTGCCGAACGAGATCTGCTCGTTCTCCGCGAAGTTGTTCTGCACGTTCCGGTCGAGGACCATCCGGCCGACGGGCCGCGCCGGGAACTGGTCCTCCGGCCAGACCTTCGTGTCGTCCAGCGGGTCGAAGTCCAGCTCGGGGTGCTCCTCGTCGGTCATGACCTGCACCAGGAGCTCCCACTCCGGGAAGTCGCCCCGGTCGATGGCCTCGTGCAGGTCCTTGGTGGCGTGCCCCAGCTCGGTCGCCTGCACGGCCGAGGCGTCCTCGACGGTCATGCTCCGCACGCCCTGCTTGGGCATCCAGTGGTATTTGACCAGATGCGTCTTTCCTTGCTGATTGACCCATTTGTAAGTGTTGACCCCGAACCCCTGCATGTGCCGGTAGTCCGCCGGGATGCCGCGCGGGCTGAAGAGGTTGACCAGCATGTGCATGCACTCGGGCGTCTGCGACATGAAGTCGAAGATCCGGTTGGGCTCCTGGCGGAACGTCACCGGGTCCGGCTTGAGCGCGTGGATGACGTCGGGGAACTTGATGGCGTCCCGGATGAAGAAGACGGCCAGGTTGTTGCCGACGAGGTCCCAGTTGCCGTCCTCGGTGTAGAACTTCACCGCGAAGCCGCGCGGGTCGCGGGCCGCCTCGGAGGAGTCCCGGCCGCCGATCACGGTGGAGAACCGCACGGCCACGTCGGTGCGCTTGCCCGCCTGCTGGAAGAGCTTCGCCCGGGTGTAGCGGCCGATCGGCTCGTCCCCGAGGTAGCCGGTGGCCTCGAAGAAGCCGTAGGCGGTGACCCCGCGGGCGTGCACCACCCGCTCGGGGATGCGCTCCCGGTCGAAGTGGCTGATCTTCTCCAGGAACTGGTAGTTCTCCAGCGTGGCCGGGCCCCGGGCGCCGACCGTGCGCTGGTTCTGGTTGTCGTACACCGGATGGCCCTGCCGGTTGGTCAGCACCGGACGCTCGTCACCCGGCTGCGGTCCCATGCTCGACACGTCCGTCATGATGACGCTTCCCTCCCTGCTGCGTTCGCTTCCGGCGTTTCCTATCCGCTGCCGACCGGCTTATAGCGAAGGCGGGGAGAATCTTCGGAAAAATGCCGCGCTCCACACACCGGGCGCCGCCGTCCGGCGTCCGGTGTCCGACGCGGAGCCGGACCCGGACCGGCGGGTGCCGGTCCGGGTCCGCTCGGGTCAGCGGGCGTCCGCCGTGCGCTTCCTGTTGGCCTTCTTGATGGCCTCCACAAGCTGCCCCTTGGTCATCGCCGACCGCCCCCTGACGTCCAGGCGCCGGGCGATGCCGTACAGGTGCTCCTTGGACGCGGACGCGTCCACCCCCTCGGCGGTCTTCCCCGCCCGGGGGGTGCTCTTGCGCGCCTGCGCGTCGGAGGGCCCCTTCTCCTGCTTCGGCTCCCAGTGGTCGCCGACCTTCTCGAAGGAGTGCTTCAGCGCGGAGAACGCCGTACGGTGCGCCCGCTCGCCCTCCCCGTAGGTCTCCACCGCCGAGTCGTGCGCCTTGATCCAGGTCTCCTGCGCCTTCTTGGGAGAGCGCCGCAGGGTCGACGGCAGTTCCTCGCGTGCCGGCATCGCGCGATCACCTCTTTTCCGCTCGTCCGTGTCCTCGTGCCCGTCGCCCCTTCCCGCCCCGCACGGGAACATTCGCCGGAGCCTCCACCCCGGCGCGGCCGTACGGCCCTGCCGGCGGGAGGGCGCATGGGAGGGGTCGCCGTGGGTACGGGAGCGGTCTGATACGGAGGAGGGTGCGATATGACTCACGAACCGCAGCGTCCGGAGCAGACGTCCAGGACCGGCAAGACGATGGTCCCGGCGACGCCCCGCGACGTGGTCCATATCCGGCTGGGATCGTTCGCCATGATCGCCGCCATCGCCATCGGCGTGCTCAGTTTCGCCGCCGGTCTCGTCTGGATAACCGCGGTGATGGCCGTGCTCGCCGTGGTGGCGGCCGTGGACATGGGGATCGCCGTCCGCCGGCAGAACCGGAATCGCGAGCAGCGTGGAGGGATGACCGAGGCGGGCTGACCCCGTCCGGGACGGCGCCGTCCGGGGACGCCGTCCGGAGAGGCGCCGTCCGGGGGCGCCTTCCGGGGAGGTTCTCCGGGACGGCCCGGGGCGGGCCGGGCGGGCCCGCTCACTCCGCCCGGGTTCCGCCGTCCCCACCGCCCTCTTCGTCCCCGCCGCGCCCGGCGGGCCCGTCTTCCCTGCCGGGTCCGTCCTCAGCAGCGGGTCCGTCTTCCCTGCCGGGCCCGTCCTCAGCGGCGGGTCCGTCTTCCCTGCCGGGCCCGTCCTCAGCGGCGGGTCCGTCCTGCGCGGCGGGCAGGGTGAAGCGGAACCGGGCGCCGCCGCCCGGGTTGTCCTCGGCGATGATCGCGCCGCCGTGCCGCTCCACGATCCGCTCGCAGATGGCCAGGCCCAGACCGGTTCCGGTGTAGCCCCCGGCGGCCCGGTGGAATCCGGCGAAGATGGCCTGGTGCTGGCCCGGCGGGATGCCGATGCCCCGGTCGGCCACCTCGATCCGCACCCGCCCCGGCGGGGCCGGCAGGGACCGGACCTCCACCTCGGCGCCCTGTCCGGGCCGGACGTACTTGACGGCGTTGCCGAGCAGGTTGTCGACCAGCTGCCGGACCAGCGGCGGATCGGCGTGCACGGCGGGCAGCGGGCCGACGCCGATCCGGGGCGCGGGCCGGCCGGGGTCGGCCGCGGCCGCGGTCAGGTGCTCGGCGGCGATCTCCCGCACCAGCGCGTCCAGGTCGACCTCCCTCGGCTGCAGCGTGGCGTCCCGGGCGGTGGCGTACGCCAGCAGGTCGTCGATCAGGCCGGCCATCCGGGCGATGCCCGCCAGCGCCTGGTCCAGGTGGCGCACGCACTCGCCGGCCACGGCCCGCACCGCCGGCTCCCGCGTCTTCCCGGCGCCGGCCGCCCCGGAGGGCTCGCGGGAGCCTTCACCGGCCAGCTCGTCCAGCTCGTCGCGGACCAGCTCGACGAACCCGCGCATCGCGGTCAGCGGGCGGCGCAGGTCGTGCGCGACAACTCCCGCGAACGCGGCCAGCTCGGCCTCGTACTCGCGCAACGCGGTGATGTCGCGGAAGACCGTCACCGCGCCGGAGCGCCCGCCCGACGGGTCCAGCGGCTGCGCCGAGACGGAGAGGACGATCCCCTCGGGATGGGCCCGGTTGCGGATCATCATCGGCACCTGCTCCACGCGCCGCCCGGCCAGCGCCTGCGTCATCGGCAGGTCCTCGGCGGGGAACGGCGCACTGCCGTCCGGCAGGAAGATGCCGTAGTGGCCCTGCCAGGTCTCGGGTCCCCCCGGTGAGGGCGGGACACCGAGGATCTCCAGGGCGGCGGGGTTGTGCAGCAGGAACCCGCCCCGCCCATCGACCACGCCGACGCCGTCGCTGGCGCTGTCGAGCACCGCGGCCAGCAGCCCGGCCTGGCGGCGGGCGTCGGCCTCGGCGGCGCGCAGCCCGGCGGTGGCCGCCACCACCTGCGCCCGGGCCCGCTCCCTGCCGCCGCCCAGTGCGGACACCAGCGCGGCCAGCAGGAGGCTCAGCACGACTCCCACCGCGGTGGCGATGCCGGGCAGCGGGCCGTGGGCGCCGGGCAGCAGCGCGGAGGCGGCGTCGATCTCCAGTTGCCAGTCGCGCTGGGCGACCCGGACCGAGGTGGTGCGGTGCAGGTCCCGGGGGAGGTCCCGCCGGGAGCCGCCGGACAGCTCGGCGAGCAGCGCCAGGGTGCCGTCCTCGTGCCGGGCGAGCAGCCGCACGTCGGTCAGGCCCTGCGTGGTGCGCCGCAGGGTCGCGTCGATGAAGTCCCTGCCGCGCACCCCCATCAGCACCCAGCCGACGAACGGCCGCCGGTCGCCCTCGACCCGCCCGTAGACCGGTGCGGTCAGCACGAACGAGAGCTGCCTGCGCTCCGGCGGCAGGTGGCGGTCGCGGATCAGCAGGTAGGTGTCGGAGACCGTGACCTGGCCGCTGCGGCGGGCCACGGCCAGAGCCCGGGCGGACTCGGCGGCCTGGCTGGCGTCGATCCCGGTCGCCGTCCGGGTGGACCCGTCCAGTGACCGGCTGAGGACGGAGAAGACGTGCTCACGCTCGCGCCCCTCGGCGTTCAGGACGAGGTCCGGGACGCCGCGGCGGCGCCAGAACTCCTGCACGCGCGGGATCTGCTCGTCGGTGGCCGGCACCATGAGGGCGATCGAGGTCGCCCCGGCCAGCCGCATGTCCTCCAGCACCCGCGTCGTCTGGTCGAACTCGGGTTTCGTCAGCCGCTCGTGGGATCCCAGCGCGGCGGCCAGGAGGCGGAGCGCGTCGGCGTACCGGCCGCTCTCGGCGGCCACCGCGTCGGTGATCAGCGTCGCGCGCCGGTCCAGCTGCTGCTCGGCGCTGCGCTGCTGCGCCTCCCGCAGCGCGGCGCCGACCCAGAGCGACAGGGCCGTGCCGGTCACGGCGACGAGCAGCGCGACGAGGACCACCAGCGCCATCCCCGTCCGGGAGGCCTGGCGGAACCGCTTCCCGAATCCGCTCCGCACGACACCCACTATCGGTGCAGCCTGCCCCGGATCCGGGCACCCCACGCCATCGCGCGGGTACGGTGCGTGCCGGGCCGCCGTGCCCCTGCGGGTCAGGGCGGGGAGTCGACCGCCTCCGGGGAGAGGATGTGGTCGAGGACCATGTGGGCGCAGCCGACGATGCCCGCGCCGGGGCCGAGGCGGCTGCGCTCGATGCGCAGGTTGCGGGTGGACAGCGCGGTCGAGCGGCGGTACACGACCTCGCGCACCCCCGACACCAGCGGCTGGAAGGTCTCGGCGACGTCGCCGCCTAGGACGACCACGGCCGGGTTGAGGATGTTGACCGCGCTGGCGACGACCTCGCCCAGCATCCGGGCGGCGTCCCGGATCACCGTCATCGTCTCGGCGTCCCCGCCCCGGACCAGGGCGACCACGTCGGCGAGGGTCTTGACCTCGTATCCCCGGGAGCGCAGCCTGCGCAGGATCGCGGTGGCGCTGGCGACCGAGTCCAGGCAGTCGGTGTTGCCGCAGCGGCAGAGCACTCCCCCGCCGTCGCGGACCGGGATGTGGCCGATCTCCCCGGCCGCGCCCAGCGCGCCGCGCAGGATCTCGCCGCCCGCGATGACGCCCGAGCCGATCCGGGTGGAGACCTTGATGAACAGCAGGTCGTCGGCCTGGCCGGCGTAGACCGCGCGGTGCTCGCCGATGGCGATGACGTTGACGTCGTTGTCCAGGAAGACGGGCACGGGGAAGCGCTCGGCGATGATCGGCGGAATGGCCACACCGGTCCAGTTCGCCATGATGCGGGCGCTCTCGGTACGGCGCGCGGCGAACTCCACGGTCGCCGGGACGCCCAGGCCGACGGCCCGGATCAGGCTCGCGGGGCGGTCGCCGAGCAGCTCCTCCCAGGTCCGCATGACCAGGGGCAGCACGACGTCGGGCCCCTCCTCCACGTCGACGGCGAGGTCGGCGCGGGCCAGCTCGCCGGCGGCGAGGTCGCAGACGGCGATCTGCGCGCGGCTGGCGCCCAGCGAGGCGACCAGGACGACGCCGCCGGCGGCGTTGAAGGCCAGGCGGGTGGGTGGGCGCCCGCCGGTGGAGGGGCCCTCGTTGTCCTCCACGATCAGGCGCCGGTCCAGCAGCTCGGTGACGCGCAGGGAGACCGCGGGCCGGGACAGGCCGGTGACGCGTCCGATGTCCGCACGGGTGACGGCTTCACCGGTGCGGATGAGGCGGAGCACCTCGCCGCTCGTGGCGAGCGCGGCTGCGGGACGTCGAGGCATCGGCCAAGTGAACCACACCCCCTTTGGAAATGAAAGGTTCCTACTTTCTCATCTCAGATGACAAAACTCCGCTTGTGTAAAGCACAAGACACGGCTAGTGTCCGATCTATCCTCAAACCGGAAGATCACCACGGAGCTCCCTCATGTCCGAGACCCCCAAGACCGCCGACCTCATCGTCTTCGGCGGCACAGGCGACCTCTCCATGCGGAAGCTGCTCCCCGCGCTCTACCACTGCGACCGCGACGGGCTGCTCGCCCCCGGGACCCGGATCATCGCGATGTCCCGGGGCGGGCTCGACGACGCCGACTTCCGCGGCAAGGTCGACGCCGAGGTCCGCTCCTCGGTACCGGTGGACGACGCCGGGGACCGCGGCGTCTGGCAGCGGTTCCTCGACCGCCTGCACCACGTCACCATCGACATCTCCGGTGAGGACCCCACCGGCTGGCAGCGCCTCGGCGCCCTGCTCGCCGGCCACGAGGAGCGGGACCGGGTCTTCTACCTGGCCAGCCCGCCCATGACGTTCGGCCCCTTCTGCCGCGAGGCGAACCGCGCCGGCCTGGTCACCCCCGCCTCGCGGGTGGTGCTGGAGAAGCCCCTCGGCCGCGACCTCGCCAGCGCCCGGCACATCAACGACGAGGTCGGCGAGATCTTCCACGAGCGGCAGATCTTCCGCATCGACCACTACCTGGGCAAGGAGACCGTCCAGAACCTGCTCGTGCTCCGCTTCGCCAACGCGTTCCTGGAGCCGATCTGGAACTCCCTCTGGATCGACCACGTCCAGATCACCGTCGCCGAGACCGTCGGCACGCCGGGCCGCCGGGGCTACTACGACCACGCCGGCGCCCTGCGCGACATGGTCCAGAACCACCTGCTGCAGCTCCTGTGCCTGGTCGCCATGGAACCGCCGGCGCGCAACGACCGCGAGTCCATCCGGGACGAGAAGGTCAAGGTCCTGGAGTCGCTGCGGCCGATCACCGGCAGCGAGGTCGACCGCTTCACCGTGCGCGGCCAGTACACCGCCGGCGAGTCCGGCGGCGTGCAGGTCCCCGGCTACCTCGACGAGCCCGACGGCACCCCGCCCACCGAGGCCTCCCACCGGGTGGAGACCTTCGCGGCCATCCGCGCCGAGGTGAAGAACTGGCGCTGGGCCGGCGTGCCGTTCTACCTGCGCACCGGCAAGCGCATGCCGTACCGGTGCTCGGAGATCGTGATCCAGTTCAAGGACGTGCCGCACTCGATCTTCCCGGGCAGCGCGCCCAACCGGCTGGTCCTCCGGCTCCAGCCGAGCGAGGGCATCCGGCTGCACATCATGGCCAAGGAGCCGGGCGCGGGCGAGGTGGCGCTCAAGCCGGTCCCGCTGAGCCTGAGCTTCGCCGAGACCTTCTCCGGCCGCGTGCCCGACGCCTACGAGCGGCTGCTCATGGACGTCCTGGCCGGCAACCCCACCCTGTTCATGCGGCGCGACGAGGTGGAGGCCGCCTGGCGGTGGATCGACCCGATCCTGCGCGAGTGGGAGTCGCAGAGCATGCTGCCCGAGCCGTACCCGGCGGGCACCTCCGGCCCGGCCGGGGCGCACGAGCTCGTCGACCGCAGCGGCCGCGCCTGGCACGAGGAGGACCCCGCGTGAACGACGGCTCCGCCCCGACCGACCCGACCGAGCGAACCGACACCCACACCGATGGAGGAGGCCGGATGAACCGCGTCGTCCAAGAGGTCACCGACCGCCTGATCGAGCGCAGCCGCGGCAGCCGCGGCGCCTACCTGGCACGCCTGGAGGCCGAGGCCGAGGCCGCCCGCGGGCGGGGCCCCGCCCGCTCCAGCCTGGGCTGCGCCAACCTCGCCCACGGCTTCGCCGCCGCCGGGATCGACAAGCCGGCCCTGCGCGCGAGCGTCAGGCCCGGCGTGGCGATCGTGTCGAGCTACAACGACATGCTCTCGGCGCACCAGCCGTACGAGACCTACCCGGCGGTCCTCAAGGACGCCGTCCGTACGGCGGGCGGCGTCGCCCAGTTCGCCGGCGGGGTCCCCGCGATGTGCGACGGCATCACGCAGGGCCGCCCCGGCATGGAGCTCTCGCTCTACAGCCGCGAGGTCATCGCGATGGCCACCGCGATCGCGCTCTCCCACGACATGTTCGACTCCACGCTCATGCTGGGCGTCTGCGACAAGATCGTGCCCGGCCTGCTGATCGGCGCGCTGCACTTCGGCCACCTGCCCGCGGTGTTCGTGCCCGCCGGGCCGATGACCTCCGGCCTGCCCAACAAGGTCAAGGCCCGCACCCGGCAGCTGTTCGCCGAGGGCAAGGTCGGCAAGGACGAGCTGCTGGACGCCGAGTCGCAGTCCTACCACTCCCCCGGCACCTGCACGTTCTACGGCACCGCCAACTCCAACCAGGTCATGATCGAGGTCATGGGCCTGCACCTGCCGGGCGCGACGTTCGTCAACCCGCGCACGGAGCTGCGCGAGGCCCTGACGAAGGCGGCGGGCCGGCGGGCGGTGGAGATCACCGCGCACGGCGACGAGTACACCCCGGTCGGGAAGGTCGTCGACGAGAAGGCGATCGTCAACGCCTGCGTGGCGCTGCTGGCCACCGGCGGCTCGACCAACCACACCATGCACATCGTCGCCATCGCGGCGGCGGCCGGGATCGAGCTGCTCTGGGACGATCTGGCCGCCCTGTCGAAGGCCGTACCGCTGCTGACCCGGATGTACCCCAACGGCCAGGCGGACGTGAACCACTTCCAGACCGCGGGCGGTATGCAGGTGCTCATCGGCGACCTGCTCGACGCCGGGCTGCTCCACCGCGACGTGCTGACCGTCGCCGGGCGCGGACTCGGCCACTACCGCTCCGCGGCCGAGCTGAAGGACGGCGAGCTGGTCTGGACCGAGCGCACCGAGGGCAGCGGCGACCTCGACGTGCTGCGACCGGTGAGCGACCCCTTCTCGCCCGACGGCGGCACCCTCATGCTCGACGGCAACCTGGGCCGCGCGGTCATCAAGGTCTCGGCCGTCAAGCCCGAGCACCTGGTGGTCGAGGCCCCGGCGAAGGTCTTCGACGACCAGCTGGAGCTGCTGCGCGCCTTCGAGGCGGGCGAGCTGGACGGGCAGGACTTCGTGGCGGTCATCCGCTACCAGGGCCCGAGCGCGAACGGCATGCCCGAGCTGCACAAGCTCACCCCGCCGCTGTCGGTCCTGCTGGACCGCGGCCAGAAGGTGGCGATCGTCACCGACGGCCGCATGTCGGGCGCGTCGGGCAAGGTCCCGGCCGCCATCCACCTGTCGCCCGAGGCCGCCCACGGCGGTCCGATCGCGCTGGTCCAGGACGGCGACCCGATCCGCCTCGACTCCACGGCGGGCACCCTGGAGCTGCTGGTGCCGGCCGGCGAGCTGGCCGCCCGCACCCCGCAGGGCGCCCCGCTGACCGACGCCCAGTGGGTCGGCACCGGCCGCGAGCTGTTCGCCGCCTTCCGCGCCGCGGCGGGCCCCGCCGAGCGCGGCGCGGGCATCTTCGCCCTCAACGGCCGCGCCGAGAGCGCCGCCCGGTCCGCCGGGGGCGCCGCGGAGGCCGGATCGGCCCCGGGCACCGCGGACGCCGGAGGCACCGGGGACACCAGGGACACCGTGGCCCCCGGGAACGCCGCGGACGCCGGGAACACCGACACCGGGGGCGCCGAGGACGCCGGGAAGGCCGTTCCGTCCGACGGAGGGGACGCATGAGCCACCCCTGGCTCGTCGCCGACATCGGCGGCACCAACGCCCGGTTCGGGCTGGTCACCGAGCCCGGTGGCCGGCCGGAGTCGGTGGCCGTGCTGGCCGGCCGGGACCACGACGGGCTCCCCGAAGCCGTAGCCGCCTATCTCGCAGACCATGCGGGCGGAGTTCGGCCGGGAGCGGCCTGTCTGGCGATCGCGGGCCCGGTGGACGGCGACCGCTACCGGCTGACCAACGCCGGCTGGTCGGGTTCGGTGCGCGATCTGGGGATCCCGCACGTCGAACTGCTCAACGACTTCGAGGCGCTGGCCGCGTCGCTGCCGCACCTGGCCGGCGACGACCTGGTCTCCTTCGGCGGCCCCGAGCCGTCGCGCGGGGTCAAGGCGGTGCTCGGCCCGGGGACGGGTCTCGGCGTCGCGGGCCTGGTGCCCGCGGCGGAGGGGTGGATCCCCCTGCCCGGCGAGGGCGGGCACGTGACCGTGCCGGTCCTGGACGAGCGGGACCGCGAGATCGTCCGGGCGCTGCACTCCGAGGGGGCCCGCCACGTGGTGGCCGAGCACCTGCTGTCCGGACCGGGCCTGACCCGGCTGCACCGCGCGCTGGCGCTGGTGCGCGGCGTGGAGGCGCCGCGCCTGGCCCCCGCCGACATCGTGGACCGGCTCGACGACTCCCTCTGCGCGGAGACGGTCGACGTCTTCTGCGGCCTGCTCGGCACCTTCGCCGGGAACGTCGCGCTGACGCTGGGCGCCCGCGGCGGCGTCTATCTCGGCGGCGGCGTGCTGCCCCGTATCGTGGACCGGGTGCTGGCCAGCGACTTCCGCCGCAGGTTCGAGGCCACCCCGACCCTTGACGACTACCTGTCCGCCATCGCCACCACGCTGATCGTGGCTCCGCAGCCCGCCCTCACCGGCGCGGCGGCCTGGCTGGCCCAGCGCCTGGCGAACACGTCCAACCTGGAGTACGCATGAGTCTGCTCGACATCGCCCCGGTCGTCCCGGTCGTCGTGATCGACGACCTGGAGACCGCGGTGCCCCTGGCCCGCGCCCTGGTGTCGGGCGGCCTGCCGGTCATCGAGGTCACCCTCCGCACCCCCGTCGCGCTGGAGGCGATCAGGCGGATCGCCGCCGAGGTGCCCGAGGCCGTGATCGGCGCGGGAACCGTCAGGACCGCGCGCGACGTCGCCGCCTCGGTGGAGGCCGGATCGAAGTTCCTGGTCAGCCCGGGCAGCACGGCCGCGCTGGTGGACGCCATGGAGGACGGCGGCGTGCCGTTCCTGGCCGGCGTCGCGACCGCGTCCGAGGTCATGGCCCTGGCCGAGCGCGGGCTGACCGAGATGAAGTTCTTCCCGGCCGAGGCCGCGGGCGGCCTGCCGTACCTGAAGTCGCTGGGCGGCCCCCTGCCCGACGTGCGCTTCTGCCCGACGGGCGGGATCAGGCTCGCGACGGCTCCCGACTACCTCGCGCTGCCGAACGTCGGCTGCGTGGGCGGGACCTGGCTCACCCCGGCCGACGCCCTCGCCTCGGGTGACTACGCCCGGATCGAGAAGCTCGCCGCCGAGGCCGCCGCGCTCCGCCCGGCCGCCTGAGGCCGCCCGGCCGCCTGATTGGGAACCGGCCCATGGCCGCCCACCCGGCGGTCATGGGCCATCTCCGTCTCCGGCGTCACCGCGGCCGCGGTGACGCCGGTTCAGCGGTTCAGCGGGTCTCGCGGCTGCGCTGGCACTGCACGCACAGCCGCGCGAGGGGCCTGGCCTTCAACCGCTCGTAGGGGATCGCGGAACCGCAGCCGTCGCACCGGCCGTAGGTCAGCCCGGTGATCCCCGCCAGGGCGTCGCGCACGACGGCGGCGTTCCGCTCCGCGGAGACGATGTCGGCGAGCAGCTCCGCCTTCTCCGACACCTCCACCGCATCGTCGTTCACCGCCGCCTCCAGTTCGGCCAGCCGCTTGTTCCACCGGAACAGCTGCTCCTCCAGTTCCTCCCGGATCGTGCCGAGCTGGACGCTGCTGAGATGGGTCCCGACGGTCATCTCACTTCCTCCCGTCGTCGCAGGCGGCGCAGCGGCGGGTGTGCGGGACGCTCCGCAACCGCTCCAGCGCGATGAACGTCCCGCATCGGCCGCAGGTGCCGTAGACCCCGAAGTCCAGCCGCTCGATCGCCGCCTCGATCTCGGCGACGGCCGCCCTGGCGCGCTCGGCGCGTCCCCAGGCCAGCGGGACCGGCCCGTCCCCGGCAGGCCGCTCCAGCCCGCGCCCGCCCTCGGTGAGGGCCCTCCACTCCTGCCGCGCGGCGGTGAGCCGCTCGTGCAGGAGCGCGCGCAGTTCCTCCAACTGCGCGGTGTGCCGCTGGTACTCGCCCAGCAGCCTGCTCGCCGATCTGATGTCACCCATGACGACACCGACTCCTTGCATGGTTCGCTGACGGCTCGGGCCGATCGCGGCCCGTCACCGTGGGATCCGGTCCCGGCCGGCGGCGGACGCGCGGAGCCGCGCGGGACGCACAGCCGGGAGACCCCCGTCGAGGCCGCGTGCGGCGGGCTCGGCGGAGGTCCGGGAAAGGACAGGACGGAGAACGCTAGGCCGGCGGTGGGCTGCGCGGGGTGACGACCCGGCGGGCGCAGCACCGGGCACCCGTCACCGGGCCCGCGCCCAGCAGGGTGAGCGGTAGCAGGACGAGGAGCGCGGCGGGCTCACCCACGGCGGGCAGGGAACGCAACTGTCCCGGCGTGGGCAGGTGCTCGGCCCCGCCCGCCAGCACCCTCGGGGCGGTCGACTGGTGCGTCCCGCCGGTGTGGGGGATCTGCAGGCTGGTCCCGGCGTCGGCGGACCGCCGGCCGGTGGACCAGGAGGAGGGGGCGACCGCGAAGAAGAGGACCACGAAGACGAGGCCCACCACGGCCGCTACGGCAGTGGGCCTGCGTGTGCCCCACCGCGGTTCCCTCATCGCCTCCGACCATAGCCCAACTCCCCGCGGAAAGGGACACTCCGCGCAGGCCGCCGGGTTCCCGCGGCCCAGCGGCCGGGCCGCGGCGGGTACGGCACGCCCCGCGGAACCGGCGGGGGCCGGGCTCCCGGACGGCGGCGGACTCCGGACGGCCGCGGGCTCAGCCGGACTGGCCGGTCTCCGCGAGGATCCGGTGGAGGATCTCGGCCGTCTCGGACGGCTGCCCGGCCTCCACGCTCAGCCGGTTCATGACGTATCGGTAGCGCGCGGTGTCGGCCTCCTTGTCCAGGTAGACGGCGCCGGAGAGCTGCTCCAGGTAGACCACGTCGGGCAGTTCGCCCTCGGGGAAGCGCAGGACGGTGATCGGCCCGGCGGTCTCGGCGTGGCCGATGGCGCCGAACGGCATGATCTGGATGGTGACGTGGGGCAGCTCGGCGAGCTCGATGAGGCGCTCGATCTGGGCGCGCATCGTCGCGCGCCCCCCGATCAACCGGCGCAGCGCCACCTCGTCGATGACCGCCCAGAACCTGGGCGGATCGGGCCGGTGCAGCAGCCGCTGCCGCCGCATCCGCAGCGCGACCCGGCGTTCGATCCCCTCCGGGGAGGCGCCTCCGGAGGAGGAGGCGATCACCGCGCGGGCGTAGTCCTCGGTCTGCAGCAGGCCGGGGACGAACTGGAGCTGGTAGGTGCGGATGACGCAGGCGGCCTGCTCCAGGTCGAGGTAGGCGTCGAACCAGTGGGGGACCGCGTCGCCGTACTCGTGCCACCAGCCCGGCGCTCCGGCCCGCACCGCCAGCGCGAGCAGGGTCTCCCGCTCGGCCTCCTCGGTGACGCCGTAGAGGGTGAGCAGGTCGGCCACGTCCCGCTGCTTGAACCCGGTCCGGCCCAGCTCCAGTCGGCTGATCTTGGAGTCGGAGGCCCGGATCGCCCTCCCCGCCTCCTCGCGGGTGATCCCGCACGCCGTGCGGAGGCGGCGCAGGTGCGCGCCCACCAGCATCCGCAGGACCGTGGGACCCGCCTGCCCGCAACCGGAGGCATGGTCCTCGGTGTGGTCGCCTACCGACGGAACTGTACGCAAGCCCGCTCCCTCCACGGCAAAACCGCCCTATCCGGCCGGGTCAAGTTTTCCACGCCTGCACGGCCGCGTCAGCCGGACCGCGCAGGATCAGAACGGGCGGTGCGAGCCGGACCGTGCAGGATCGGGACGGGCGGCGTGAGCCGGACCCCATAAGCAGACAATTCACTATCATCATCATGATCGACGGAGGCACGGACGCCGAGGAGAACGCGTGGAAGACGAGCGGGCCCCCATCGGGCCGGGCGGACTGAACCCCGGCGTCGCGCACAACGCCCGGGTGTGGAACTACTGGCTGGGCGGCAAGGACCACTACCCCGCCGACCGCGAGGTCGGCGAACGGGTCTTCGGCATGTTCCCCGGCATCGTGCACGTCGCGCGCGCCGACCGGGCGTTCCTGGGCCGGACGGTCCGCCATCTGGCGGGCGAGGCGGGCATCCGCCAGTTCCTCGACATCGGCACCGGGCTGCCCACCGTCGACAACACCCACGAGGTGGCGCAGCGGGTGGCGCCGGACGCGCGGATCGTCTACGTCGACAACGACCCGATGGTGCTGGTGCACGCCCGGGCCCTGCTCACCAGCACACCCGAGGGCGCCACCGACTACGTCGACGCCGACGCGCGGGACACCGGCGCGATCCTGAAGGCCGCCGCCGGGACGCTGGACTTCGACCGGCCGGTGGCGGTCATGCTGCTGGGGCTCCTCAACTTCATCCTCGACACCGGAGAGGCCCGGGGGATCGTGCGGCGGCTGATGGACGCGGTGCCCTCCGGCAGCCACCTGGTGCTCACCCATCCCACCCTGGAGCTGGGCGGGGAGGCCAACGCCGAGGCCATGCGGTTCTGGAACGAGCACGCCACCCCGCCGATCACCGCCCGCGGCAGCCGGGAGATCGCCGGCTTCCTCGACGGCCTCGAGGTGCTGGAGCCCGGCATCGTGTCGTGCTCGCGCTGGCGTCCGGAGTTCGCCGACCTCGGCGGAGCCCCCTCCGAAGTGGCCCAGTTCGGCGTCGTCGCCCGCAAACCGTGACCCGGGGGCCGCGACCCGGCGGCGCGCGGGCTCGCGACCCGGCGGCGGACGCCCGGCACCGTACGTCCGCAGAGGCCGCCGGTCGTTTATCCGCACATGGACGCGCCCAGGCACGCATGATGGGAGGACGTCTCCCGACCCCCTGCGAGGTGCACGCGATGGCCGCCACCCCGGCCTGCCCCCCGTCCGTCCGGGACCTGGCCTATCCGGCAGGTTCCCTGGTGCTGCTCACCGGTCTGCCCGGCGCGGGCAAGAGCACCCTGCTGGACCGGCTGTACGGCCTGCGCGGCGACGAGACGGGGCCCGTGGCGGCGGGAGGCGCGCAGGTCATCGACTCGCGCCAGTCCCGCGCCTGGTGGGCGCCCCGCCTCTCCTCGCTGCCCGTCCGCCTGCGCACCCCCATCGTGCACACCACCCACATGGCCCGCATCGTCCGCGCCCTGCTCGCCGGTCACGCCGTCGTCGCGCACAGCCGGGGCACCTGGCCGCACATCCTGTACGGCCTGGCCTGGATCGCCCGCCTGAACGGCACCGGGCTGCACCTGGTCATGCTCGACGTCGAGCCGAAGACCGCCCGCGAGGGGCAGGTGACGCGGGGGCGGGTGGTGACCGGCCCGCTCTTCGCCCGGCACTGCCGCCGCTGGCGGACGCTGGTCGCCCGGGCCCGGACCGGCTCCCTCCCCCCGGCGGCCAGCGTCACGATCCTGGACCGCCCCGCGGCCGACCTGCTCCAGGCCATCCGCTTCGACGCGCCCTGACCCCGGTGCGGGGCGGCGCCGGGCCGTCCGGTCCCCTCGCTCCCGCCCTCGCCGGGCGGCGCCTCCCGATGACGGCCCTCCGGCCGGTGATCCTCCGGCCGGAGAGGTTTCCCTCCTGCTGACAGTGGTATGGCCCTCCAACGAAAGGGACGAAAGGAACAATCGAGGGGAAAAGCCATGATCACTCTGGAGCAGATCAACACAGTGATCGACCAGACCGTCTACGACGCCAACGGCGACAAGATCGGGGACGTCAAGCACGTCTACCTCGACGACGCCACCGGCCGCCCCGAGTGGCTCTGCGTGAAGACGGGCCTGTTCGGCACCAAGGAGACCTTCGTCCCGACTCAGGCGGCCGACGTGGTCTCCGACCACATCGAGGTCTCCTACGACAAGGACCGCATCAAGCACGCCCCCAGCGTGGACGTCGACGCCGGCGGCCACCTGTCGGCCGAGGAGGAGCGCGAGCTGTACCGCTACTACGACATCGACTGGGAGCGCTCCTGGCAGGACGCCAACCGGCCGGGCGAGAGCGGCTGGGCGCACTCCGGCGGCCAGAGCGAACGCGAGCGCCTGGGCCTCACCGAGGACGAGCGCCGCGGCACGGGCGGGTCCGCGGGCTCGGACCTCCGCGGCGACGAGTCCCTCGGCCGCTCCGGAACCGCGGCTTCGGACCTCGGCGGCCGGGACGACGCGATGACCCGCTCGGAGGAGCGGCTCGAAGTCGGCACCGAGACCCACGAGACCGGCCGGGCGCGGCTGCGCAAGTACGTGGTCACCGAGGAGCAGCAGATGAGCGTGCCGGTGACCCGCGAGGAGGTCCGCCTGGAGCGCGAGCCGATCACCGACGCCAATCTCGACGAGTCGCTGAGCGGCCCGGAGATCAGCGAGGCCGAGCACGAGGTGACCCTGCACGAGGAGCGGCCGACGGTGGAGAAGAAGACCGTCCCGGTCGAGCGGGTCCGCCTCGGCAAGGAGCGGGTCTCCGACGAGGAGGCCGTCTCCGAGCAGGTCCGCAAGGAGAACATCGAGTTCGAGGGCGACCGGGGCGACCGTGGTGACCGGGACGACCTCGGCGGGTCCGGGCGTTCCTCCTACTAGGATCCTCGGTCTTCGGTTCCCCAGGATCCTGGGTCTTCGGCCCGCCGGAGGTCCCGGCCCGAGCCCGCGCTCGTCGCTCCGGCGGGCCGCCCCCCCGTGGTGACGTGCAGGGCGACCGGCCGGTGGACCAGGCCGTCGGTCCAGGCCACCGACTCGGGCGCCCCGGCCAGGCGCAGGCCGGGGCGCCGGGTGACCAGGGCCCTGACCGCCTCGGTGAGCTCGACCCTGGCGAGGGCGGCGGCCAGGCAGCGGTGCGGGCCGTACCCGAACGCCACATGCGGGTTGGGATGGTGTCCGGCGAAGCGGTGGATACGGTGTTGACCAGCTCGCCCTCGGACAACCGGTCGTCTTCAGAAGCTGCTCCCTTCAGGGGGCGGAGGAGTCACGAACTCGGTGTAACCCTGGTGGCGCGCCTGCTCGGTCGCCGTGGAGGCGGTCAGGAACATGTCCGTCCACCGGACCAACTACTCGTAGCGGTCCACCGGCACACCCAGCATCGCGCAGATGACCCGGCCCGGCAGCTGGAGCGCGTGTCCCTGCACCAGGTCGAAGTCGCCGCCCAGGCCGTCGAGGAGGTCCTCGGCGATCCGCGCGATGCGGGGGCGCCACGGTTCGGTCCGGCGCGGGGTGAAGGTGCCGTGCATGATCCGGCGGTAGCGGGTGTGCTCCGGCGGGTCCTGGTTGGTCAGCGCGTCCGGGTCGTCGTCGATGCCGATGTCGCTCACCGGCCCTCACAGCGGCAGGACGCCTCCCGGCTTGAGCGCCTTCATCGCGATCTGCGAGGTGAGCTTGTCCAGGCCGGGCAGGCGGCCCAGCCGCTCCAGGCGGAGCCGGCTGTAGGCCTCCATGTCGGGCACCGCCACCCGCAGCACGTAGTCCGGGTGGCCGAACATGCGCAGGCACTCGACGACGTCGTCGATCTCCATGACGGCGGCCTCGAAGGCGGTGACCGTATCGGCGTCCTGGCCCTGCAGCTCCACGTAGGCGAGGACCTGGAAGCCCCGTCCCACCGCGGCCGGGTCGACCACGGCCCGGTAGCCGGTGATCACCCCCGTCTCCTCCAGGTTCCGGACCCGGCGCAGGCACGGGGAGGGCGTCAGGCGCACCCGGTCGGCCAGCTCCAGGTTGCTCAGCCGCCCCTCCACCTGCAGGTGGCTGAGAATTGCGCGGTCCGTTGCGTCCATGGCGAATGATGCTAATCGAGGCGTGAAGCACCGCGAATGTTGGCATCGGATTCCGGTCCCTCTGACATAACCTTGCCGCAATCCAAGCGGGGCCGACAGACGGGACCACCAGCATGACGATCTTCGCCGATCCACGCGAGATCACTCCCGACGACCGGTACCTCCTCGACGAGGGCCAGGTCTTCATGACCGGCACGCAGGCACTGGTGCGGGTGATCCTCGACCAGATGCGCGCCGACCGCCGCGCCGGACTCGACACGGGCACGATGGTGTCCGGCTATCCGGGCTCCCCGCTCGGGGGCTTCGACCTGGAGCTGGCCCGCTCCCGCGAGCACGCCGAGCCGCTCGGCGTGGTGCACCGCCCCGGGCAGAACGAGGAGCTGGGCGCCACCGCCGTCTGGGGCAGCCAGCTCGTGCCCACCCTCCCCCGCCCGCGCAGGGCCGGCGTGCTGGGCGTCTGGTACGGCAAGGCCCCCGGCGTGGACCGCGCGGCCGACGCCTTCCGGCACGGCAACTTCGTCGGCGCCCACCCGCTGGGCGGCCTGATCGCCTTCTGCGGCGACGACCCGACGTGCAAGTCCTCCACCCTGCCCTCCGCCACCGAGAGCGCGCTCGCCGCCCTCGGCATGCCGATCGTCCACCCTGGCAACGTCCAGGAGCTGCTCGACCTGGGCCGCCACGCCATCGCGGCCTCGCGGGCGAGCGGCCTGTGGGTCGCGGTGAAGGCCGTCTCCAACGTCGTGGACGGCACCGCCACCGTGAGCGTCGGGCATGACCGGGTCGTCCCGGTCATGCCCGGCGTCAAGAACGGCGACGGCGTCGAATACGGCGTCGAATACGAGGGCAGGCCGTACCGGCACATGCCGAACGGCACGCTGCTCACCCCGTGGTCGCTGGAGATGGAGCGCACCCTGGTCGGCCCGCGCACGGAGCTGGCCCGCGCCTACGCCCGGGAGAACGGCCTCAACCGGATCACCGCCGACCCCGCGGGCGCCCGGCTCGGCATCGCCGCCTCCGGCACCGCCTACCACGACGTGCGCGAGGGCTTCCGCAAGCTCGGCATCACGCCGGAGGAGGCCGGCGTCCGGCTGCTGAAGATCGGCATGCTCTGGCCGCTGGAGCCGGGGATCGTCCGGACCTTCGCCCGCGGCCTGGACGAGATCATGGTCGTGGAGGAGAAGGCCCCCCTGCTGGAGACCCTGATCAAGGACGTGCTGTACGGCACCGCGGACGCCCCCCGCGTCCTGGGCAAGCTCGACGAGAACGGCGCCCGGCTGATCCCGCAGGCGGGCGGCGTGGACGCCGACCTGGCCGCCAAGGCGATCGCCTTCCGGCTGCGCCGCAGGGGCGTCGCCACCGAGCAGGACCGCTCCGACCTCGGCGACCGCGTGACCCGGAGTCTGGCGGTGATCTCCCGCCCGGAGCCGCTGAAGCTGCTCGCCGCCCAGCGCACCCCGTTCTTCTGCTCCGGCTGCCCGCACAACCGCTCCACCGCCGTCCCGGACGGCGCGCCCGTCGGCGCCGGCATCGGCTGCCACACGATGGTGGTGCTCAACCCCGAGGGCAAGGGCACGCTCACCGGCCTGACCCAGATGGGCGGCGAGGGCACCCAGTGGATCGGGCAGGCGCCGTTCACCGACACCCCGCACATCTTCCAGAACCTCGGCGACGGCACCTTCCACCACTCCGGCTCGCTCGCGGTCCGGGCCGCGGTCGGCGCGGGCGTCAACATCACCTACAAGATCCTCTACAACAGCGCGGTCGCGATGACCGGCGGGCAGACCATCCAGCCGTCCCTGGCGGTGGCCGACCTGACCCGCTGGCTGGAGGTCGAGGGCGTGCGCCGGGTGATCGTCACCACCGACGAGCCCGGGCGCTACCGGGGCGTCCGGCTGGCGAAGATCGCCGAGGTGCGCGACCGGAGCGCGCTGGAGGACGCGCAGCGCGAGCTGGCCGCGATCCCGGGCGTGACGGTGCTGGTCCACGACCAGCAGTGCGCCGCCGAGAAGCGCCGGCTGCGCAAGAAGGGCGCGCTGCCCGACCCGGCCGGGCGGGTGGTGATCAACCAGCGGGTCTGCGAGGGCTGCGGCGACTGCGCGAAGAAGTCGGAGTGCCTGTCGGTGCTCCCCGTGGAGACCGAGTTCGGCCGCAAGACCGAGATCCACCAGTCGTCCTGCAACAAGGACTACTCCTGCGCCGACGGCGACTGCCCGTCCTTCCTGACGGTGGTGCCCGCGAAGGGGAAGGCGAAGCGGCGCGCCGTACCCGCTCCCCCGGCCCTGCCCGAGCCCGAGGCCCGCACCGGCGAGACCACCGTCCGCCTGGTCGGCATCGGCGGGACCGGGGTGGTCTCGGTCGCGCAGATCCTCGGCACCGCCGCCCTCCTGGACGGCAAGCGGTCCCGGGGGCTCGACCAGACCGGCCTGGCGCAGAAGGGCGGCACGGTCGTCTCCGACATCGTCATCTACGACGGCGGCGACGGCGGGGACGGGGAGCGGACCGGCCGGGCGAGCGCGGCCAGCGTGGACGCCTACCTGGCGCTGGACCTGATCGGCGCCACCGACCCCCGCCACCTGCGCGCCGCCGACCGCGACCGGACCGTGGCCGTGGTCTCCACCAGCCTGGTCCCGACCGGCTCCATGGTGCTCGACCCGGCGACGAACCTGACCGACACCGCCTCGCCGATCGGCGCGCTGGAGGCGCGGACCCGCCGCGAGCTGAACGTCTACCTCGACGCCGAGCAGGTCGCCCAGGCGTTGTTCGGCGACCACATGCCGGCCAACACCATCGTGGTCGGCGCGGCCTGGCAGCGCGGGCTCATCCCGCTCAGCCTCCGGTCGATCGAGCGGGCCATCCGGGCGGGCGGCGGCAGGTCGGCCGAGAAGACCGTGGCCGCCTTCCACTGGGGCCGGGCGGTCGTCGCCGACCCGGAGGCGGTGGCGCGGGCGACCGGCGCCCCCTCCGGTGACGCCTCCGCTCCGCCGGCGGGCCCCGGCGCCCTCGACGGCCCCCTCGGCGAGGCGGTCCGGCGGCTGATCGAGTCGGTCGGCGCGGCCGAGGGCGGCGAGCTGCACCGGATCCTCACCGTCCGGGTGCCGGACCTGGTCGCCTACCAGGACCTGCGCTACGCCGCCCGGTACGCCGACGCGGTCCGCGACGTGCTCGCCCGCGAGACGCCGGGCCGCTGCCCCGTCACCGAGGCCTACGCCCGGCAGCTGCACCGGCTGATGACCTACAAGGACGAGTACGAGGTCGCGCGCCTGCACCTCGACCCGGCCGAGCGGGCCAGGATCGCCGCCGAGTTCGGGCCCGGCGCGAAGATCTCCTACAACCTGCACCCGCCGGTCCTGCGGGCGATGGGCATGAAGCGCAAGATCCGCCTGGGCTCCTGGTTCGACCCGGCCTTCCGCCTGCTGTACGGCATGCGCAGGGTGCGCGGCACGAGGCTGGACCCGTTCGGCGCGGCCGGGGTGCGCAGGGTCGAGCGGGAGCTCGTCGCCGAGTACACCCGCGACGTGCACCGCGCCCTGGCGGGCCTGACCCCGCAGACCGAGGACCGGGTCCGCGAGCTGGCCGAGCTGCCCGAGGTGATCCGCGGCTACGAGCACGTCAAGCTCGCGGGGGTCGCCTCCTACCGGGAGAAGGCGGCCGCCCTGCTGGCGGAGCTGGACTCCTCGCGCTGACCGCGCCTGCCCGCCCCGGCCGCCGGCCCGTCCTGCCCGGCGCGCGGCAGGGGTCCGCCGCGGCCCGCCCGCGCAGGCGGCCCCGGCGGCGGAGCGCGCCGCCGCGGACCTCCTCCCTGCGGAGGACCGCGGCGGCGCCCGCTACACCCGGTCGAGCAGGGCCTTCTCGGTGATCGGGTCCTCGTGGGTGCCGACCACCGTGCAGGCGTGGGCCCCCGCCATCGCGCCGAGGCGCACGCACTCCTCCACCGGGCGGCCGTGCAGCCTGCCGTACAGGAATCCGCTGACGAAGGCGTCGCCCGCGCCGTTGCTGTCGGCCACCGGTCCGGGCAGCGGCGCGGCCGGAAAGTGCCTCAGCCCTCCGGAGTCGAGCACGTGGCAGCCGTCGGCGCCCGCCGTGCAGACCACGGTCTCGGCGCGGCCCATGGCGAGGATGCCGCGCATGACCTCCTCCCGCCGGTCCCCCAGCGCGGCCGCGGACAGGAAGACCAGCCCCGAGGAGCGGGCGAAGTCCCGGTGGTGGTCGTTCTCCCCGTCCCAGTCGTGCAGGTCGGTGGAGACCGTGGCGGCGGGGCGGCCGGCCAGGTCGGGGTAGACGTGCCGGGAGAAGTCGGTGATCGACACGTGGACGTGCCGGGCGTCGCGGACGGCGTCCAGGTAGAGCTCGCGCGGGAGCCGCTCGCCGGGTTCGGCGCGCGGGTCGAACAGCGAGGTGCGCCGCCCGTCCGGGCCGACGAGCAGGACGCTGCGCCGGGTGCCCTGGGGGGCGGTGGCCCAGCCCGCGTCGACGCCCCGGGCCGCGAAGTGCTCCCGGATGAGGCGCCCCTGCGGGTCGTCGCCGACCAGGTCCACGATGCGCACCCGCAGGCCGAGCGCGTGGCAGCCGAGCGCGACGCCGCTGCCGGTGTTGCCGATCCGGTCGACCACCGGCGGGACGGCGTAGGTGTCGGCGTAGGGCAGGGGCAGGGCGGGCACGTAGGCGGTGGTGTCCACGCCCGTCCCGCCGATCACCACGACGTCATGGGTCATCGGTTCACGATCCTTGTCCGGAGGGGCCGGCCGTACGGAGGGGCCGGAGGAGGCGAGGGCTCCGAGGCGGTGGACGGCCGGGGGCCCTGGGCTCGGAGCGGGTGGAGCGGAAGGGCCGGCGGTCGGGCCGGGGCCGACGGGGGTGGGAGGGTCAGCGGTTGACCAGCGGGCCGGAGCCGGTGGAGCGGCGCACGACCAGCTCGGGCTGGAACATCAGCTCCATGTTCTTGCCCGGCGCGCCGTTGATCTCCTCCAGGAGCGTCTCCACCGCCGCCGAGGCCATCGCGCCGATCGGCTTGCGCACGGTGGTCAGCGGCGGGTCGGTGAAGGCGATCAGCGGCGAGTCGTCGAAGCCGACCACCGACACCTCGCCCGGGACCGACAGGCCCCGGTCCCGGCAGGCCCGGATCGCGCCCAGCGCCATCAGGTCGGAGGCGCACACGATGCCGGTGCAGCCGCGCTCCAGCAGCTTCACCGCGGCGGCCTGGCCGCCCTCCACCGAGAACAGCGAGTGCGAGATCAGCTCGTCCACCTCGGTCGTCCCGAGCAGCTGGGACATCGCCTGCCGGTAGCCCTCGATCTTCCGGACGACCGGCACGAACCTGCGCGGGCCGAGGGCCAGGCCGATGCGCTCGTGCCCGAGATCGACCAGGTGCTGCACGGCCAGCCGCGCGGCGAGCCGGTCGTCCGGCGAGATGAACGGCGCGTCGATCTGGTCGGTGTAGCCGTCGAGCAGGACGATCGGGAGACCCCGGTCGATGAGCCGGGTGTAGCGGTCCATCCGGGCCGTGGTGTCGGCGTGCAGCCCGGAGACGAAGACGATGCCGCTCACCCCGCGCTCCATCAGCAGCTCGGTGAACTCGTCCTCCGGTGCGCCGCCGGGCAGCTGGGTGCAGAGCACGGGCGTGTAGCCGTGCTGGGTGAGCGCCTTCTCGATCGCCTGCGCGAAGGCCGGGAAGATCG
>NZ_BMQE01000066.1:0-27664 GCF_014647955.1 Planomonospora antibiotica
GGGCGGTCGTCGGTGAAGCAGGAACCCCAGCGGGCGACCGCTGGAATCCCCCGCCTTTAGGTGAGGGAGGAAGTCAACGGGTGATCCTCGCATGCATGTCGACGGTGGTCCCGGCGGCACCGGGTTCGATGGTGACGTGGTGCATCAGGGCGCGCATCAGGGCGACGCCCCGGCCGCGATGGGGATTGGCCTCGGGCTGCGGGGGCTTCCAGCGGCCGGTGTCGGCGACGGTCAGGTGCAGGTCGCGGGCGGTGGCCACCGCCCGCAGGCGGATCGTGTGGCCGGGGGCGTGCCGATGGCCGTGCTCGATCGCGTTGGCGCAGGCCTCCCCGGCCGCGACGAGCACGTTCTGGATCATCGACGGGTTGAGCTCGCAACGGCTCAGCCAGTCGCGCAGGGCGGTGCGCACGGGCGCGAGCTGGCTGGACTCGGCCGGGAAGGTCACCTCCAGCGGCGCGGGCTGGCGGTACAGCACCAGGGCGACGTCGTCGTTGAAGCCGCTCTCCGGTGCCAGGCGGGTCATGACGCGGGTCGCCAGGTCCTCGATGGGGGTGGACCGGCCGTCCTGGACGGCGGCGCCGGCCTGGTCGATCCCGGCGGTCAGCGGGCGCCGGCGGCGTTCGACCAGCCCGTCGGTGTACAGCAGCAGGGTGGAGCGGGCCGGCATGGTGCACCCGGCCTCGGGCCGGGGGTGGCCGGGGCGTACGGCCAGCGGGGTGGAGCGGCCGCCCTCCAGCAGCAGCGTGGTGCCGTCGGGATGGGCCAGGATGCCAGGGGGGTGACCGGCGCTGGAGTAGACGAGCTCACCGGTGGCGGTGTCCAGGACACCGCAGAAGACGGTGGTGCACTTGGCGCCCGGGACGAGGGCGGCGAACCGGTCCAGCGCGCCGAGCACCTGGGCGGGGCCGGCGTCCTGCAGCAGCAGCGCGCGGCAGGCGCTGCGCAGTTGCCCCATGACGGCCGCGGCCTCCAGGCCCCGTCCCACGCAGTCGCCGACCACGATGGCGATGCGGTCGTCGGACAACGGCACGATGTCGTACCAGTCGCCGCCGACCTCCAGCGGGCGGGTGGCCGGCTCGTAGCGGACGGCGAAGCCGTCGGGCAGCCGGGACGGGCCGAGGATGGCGCGCTGGAGGGCGACGGCGGCCTCGCGCTGCTGATCGAGCTGGTGGGCCCGGTGCAGGCCCTGGCCGAGGCGGCCGGTCAGCAGCGCCAGCAGGGTCTGGTCCTCGGCGGTGAAGGGCCGCATCTGGTCCAGGTCGATCCAGACGGCCAGCAGCCCGTCGGGGTGCTCCAGGGTGATGCCGGCGCCGCCGGCCTCGTCGGCGAGCGGACGCAGCGGTGGATGGCCGCGCAGCTCAGTGATCTTCTCGCGGAGGTCCTCCGGCAGGTCCTGCCAGCGGAGGCCGGCCGAGCCGGGGACCGCCAGCACCGGCCGGTCGGCGTCCTCCTTCCACAGGACGGACAGCACCCGCCGGGCGTGCCAGACCTCCCGCAGCTCCTCCAGAGCCCCGGACAGCGTGTCGGACAGGCTGCCGGCCTGGGAGATGCGCATGCTCAGCGCGGCCAGCGCGCTCTCGCGCTGCACCAGGTAGTGCTCGGTGGTGACGTCGCGCAGGGTGCCCACGACCCGGCGGCGGCCGGTGTCGGGATCGGTGACGTCGTTGAAGGTGACCGCGACCCAGACCTGGTGGCCGTCGCGGTGGGTGACGGGGATCACGCAGCTGCCCTTGCCCTCGCTGACCAGCTGGGCGAAGGCCGCGCCCACCATCGCGTGGGCCTGGGGGTCGTCGGCCTCGTCCGGCCACCACGGGTGCAGCGGGGTGTAGGGCAGTCCTTCGGGGCCGTAGCCGAGGATGTCGGTGAACGCCGTGTTGATCTCGATGACGGCGCCGTTCTCGTCGGTGACGAAGAACGCCTCCTGCAGCGAGTCGATCATCGCGGCCCGCCACCGGGTGTGGTGGTTGCGCATCCGCGCCAGCTCGACGTTCGCCCGCACGCGGGCCAGCAGCTCGGCGGCGGAGAACGGCTTGACCAGGTAGTCGTCCGCGCCCGCCTCCAGTCCTTCGATGGAGGCCTCCTGCCCGGCGCGGGCCGACAGGAGCAGGACCGGCACCCCGGCGGTGCGCGGGTCGGCGCGCAGCGCGGCCACCAGCTGCAGGCCGTCCAGGCGCGGCATCATCACGTCGCTGACGAGCAGGTCCGGCGGGTCGGCGCGCACCGCCTCCAGCGCGGCCCGGCCGTCGTTCACCAGGGTGACCCGGTAGGACTGCCGCAGCAGCCGTGCCAGGTAGTCGCGCATGTCGGCGTTGTCGTCGGCGATCAGCACCCGGGGCGGGGCGCCGTCCTCCGGCGCAGGGGAGGACGCGCCGGTGGAGGCACCGGGGGCGTCCGCCTCCCGGGACGCCGTGCCGTCCGCGGGGAGCCAGCGCAGGGCCTCCTCGACGAACGGATCGGCGGCGGCCGGGCCCGTCTCCGCGGCTCCGGCCGGGACCAGGCCGTCGGCCGGCAGGTGATCGGACCCCAGGGGCAGCCGGATGGTGAAGGTCGTGCCCTTGCCCTCGACGCTGTCGGCGGTGATGGTGCCGCCGTGCAGGCCGACCAGCTCCTTCACCAGGGCCAGTCCGATGCCGCTGCCCTCGTTGGAGCGGGAGCGGGCGCTCTCGATGCGGTGGAAGCGCTCGAACAGGCGCGGCAGCTCGTCGGCGGGCACCCCGATGCCGGTGTCGGCGACCGTGACGACGGCGTGGCCGTCGCGGTGGCGCAGGCGGACGCCGATAGAGCCGTCGAAGGTGAACTTCAGGGCGTTGCTCAGCAGGTTGAGCACCACCTTCTCCCACATGCTCCGGTCGATGTGGACCGGTTCGGCCAGCGGCGGGCAGTCCACCTCGAAGGCCAGGCCGGCCTTGTCGATCGCGGAGCGGAAGACGCTGGCCAGCTCGGCGGTCACGGCGGCCAGGTCCACCGGCTCGTAGCGGGCCTGCATGCGGCCGGCCTCGATGCGGGAGAAGTCGAGGAGGGTGTTGACCAGCTTGCCCAGGCGCAGCCCGTTGCGGTGGACGATCTCCAGCTCCTCGTGCACCTGCGCGTCGGCGCCCTGCAGGCGGCTGCGCAGTTCCTGCACCGGCCCCATGATCAGCGTCAGGGGGGTGCGGAACTCGTGGCTGATGTTGGAGAAGAAGACGGTCTTGGCGCGGTCCAGCTCGGCCAGTTCCTCCGCTCGCCGCTGCTGGGCCTGGTAGCTGCGGGCGCTCGCGACCCCCGCCGCGACGTGTCCCGCGGCCAGCTCGATGAACCCCCGGTACCCCTGGTCCAGGGGCCGGTAGCGGTTGAGCGCGGCCACCAGGAACCCGTACGGCGCGCTGCCCTGCTGCAGCAGCGGCACCACCAGCGCGTGCGCGGGCGGCTCCGGCCAGTCGCCGGACGGCAGGCCGGGGGATCGGGCGCCGTCGAGCGGCACGAGCACCGGCTCCCCCCGGGTCAGCGCCGCCGCGGGCCACACCCCGTCCGGATCGCCGGGCGCGAGGACGGCGGGGGCGACCGGATGCCCGGCGGAGATCCCGGTCGTCCCGGCCAGCCGCGCGCGGCCGTCGTCGTCGAACAGATAGGTCAGCGTGAACGGGAGGTCGTGCCGGTTGCGGCCGAGCTGCCGGCAGGCGAAGGCGAGCATCTCCCGCTCGGTGCGGACCACGCTGGGATCGGAGCCGAGATCCCGCAGCGTCGCCATCCGCCGCTCGCCGATGACCCGCTCGGTGTCCTCGCTGACGACGCACAGCATGCCGACCACGGCGCCGGTGTCGTCGCGGAGGGGGCTGTAGGAGAAGGTGTGGTAGGTCTCCTCCGGGTAGCCGGACCGCTCCAGGAACAGCAGGAGCGCCTCGTCCCAGGTCGCCTCTCCCGTGGCCAGCACGGTGTCGATCCGCGGGCCGATGTCGCCCCAGATCTCCGCCCACACCTCGCCGGCCGGCCGGCCCAGCGCCCACGGGTATTTCTGCCCCAGGGTGTCGCGGCGGTAGGCCGCGTTGCAGAAGAACGTGAGCTCCGGCCCCCACGCCATCCACATGGGGAACCGGGACGACAGCAGGATGCTCACCGCGGTCCGCAGGCTCTGCGGCCACCCGTCCGGCGGCCCGAGCGGGGTCTCCCGCCAGTCCACTCTCGCCAGGTCCCGGCCGACCTCCTCGTCGGCGGCGAACACCGCGGCCCCGGCCGCTCCGGGCGACCCACGCTCAGCGTCGTCACAGCGCGTCATCGGACATCCTTTCGCTCACGCCGAGCACCCGTCCCACGCCGGACCCGTCACCGTGCCGCCACCCGCGGCGACGAGGACCGCGAGCGGCCGTCGGCCGCGCCGGCTCGCCGTCACCGGGAGACGGCGGTTCCGCCGATCGGCCGTTCCGCGCGGGCCGCCGGCGGTGCCGCGCCCTTCCGTACGGCTCGCCGCCTCGTCCGGCTCCCCGCGCCCTTCCGTACGGCTCGCCGCCTCGTCCGACTCCGCCGTGACCCCTGCATATGCGCTGGTCGACGACTTCACCGGCTCGGCCCGGCGGGTACGTAAGGATCAGCCCAACGGTTACGTAGGATAGGGCAAATCGTCCCGGGGCCCCTACGTGCGCCCCGCACACCGCGAGGAGCCGGGTGGGGAAGGAGACCGACGTCAGCACCGCCGACGGGGTGCGCCGCCCGGAGACCGCGCGCCGCCACGCCTTCCTCGACGCCCTCGGCGACGACGCCTTCGACCGGGCGACCTCGCCGGCCGGCGGCGGACACCCCCCGGCCCTGATCGTGCGTGCGGGCGGCGGCGTCGAGGCCGTCCACCCGGAGGGCGGGCAGCTGATCGGCATCCTGCGCGACTCCCGCTTCGCGCAGGTGAGCACCCGCCTGGACGCCGGGGACGCGCTGCTGCTGTACACCGACGGTCTGACCGAGGCCCGCACCGGGACCGGCTCCATGCTGGACGAGGAGGGCCTGACCGCCCATCTCGCCGCCGTCTCCCCCTCCGGCGCCGACGGTCTGCTGGCCGCCGTGCGTAAACTCATCGATGACCTGGGCGGCGGTGTGTCCGACGACACCGCGGTGCTCGCCCTGTCCGTCCCCGTCCGCTCGGCGGCCGTCCCCTCTCAGGAGCCCTGGTGCAGCATGACCACGGTCTGACCGTCACCCTCCAGCCGCACTCGCCGCGCCTTCAGGTGCTGGTCGTGGCCGGTGATCTGGATCACCACACCGCTCCCCGCCTGCGTGCGGCCCTGGACGAGCTCACGCTCGCCTCCGGCGCCGGGCTGGTGATCGATCTGTCGGGGCTGACGTTCTGCGACTCCACCGGCATCTCCCTGCTGGTCGCCGCGCACCAGCGCGCACAGGACGCCGGCGCCGCGCTGGCTCTGGCCGGTCTCGACCCCGACATCGCCAACGTCTTCCGGATCATGGGCCTGGACCGGTTGTTCTCCTCTTACGAGAACAGGGAGAAAGCCGTGGCCGCGCTGCAGTGAGCCCCACGGGGGCCCGGGGGTGCGGACCCGGTTCCCGGCGGCGGAGCGCCTACGGCGGCCCGTCGGCCGCCGCGCCCGGATCCCGGTCGGGCCGTTCTCGGCGGAAGGCCGCCACGCCCTCTTCGAGGGTCTCGCGGATGGCGAAGCGGTGCGCCAGGCCGGTCACCTCGAACAGGCGCCGCGGCAGGCTCTCGGGAGGGAGGACCAGCATCAGGCGGCCCTGGCGGGCGGTGATCTCGGCACGCAGCTTCAGCATGAGGGAGATCCCGGCCGTCGCCATGAACTTCAGCGGCGTGAGATCGATGATCAGTGACGGCGCCTCGGAGTCGAGCAGCGCGGCGTCCAACCGCGACCGGACGACGGGCGCGGTGTAGGCGTCCAGCTCGCCCACCAGGCGCAGGACCCGCGTGGCGCCTGTGCGCCAGCCCTGTACCTCCAGCACGGCCTCTGGACCACGGGTCACGGCGTCACTTCCCTCACACGGGGTCGATAACGATCCCTGACACGGTCCAGATTTCCGAACGGTGTTCAGTCTAAGGCCCGTCCCCGGCCGGGGGCACGTCGGCGGCCGGGCCGGTCGGCGATCCGCCCGTCCGGGGCGCCGCGCCCCGGACGAGCGGATCCGGAGGAGGCCGGGACGGACCCGGGATCAACGGGACGGGCTGCGGGATCAACGGGACGGGTCCCGGGGATCAGGCGGGGATCGAGACGCCGACGCCGCCGCGGGTGTGCGCGCCGTACCGCTCCTTCTCGCGGGCGATGTCCAGCGGCCGGATCCGGGACCGGCCCGCCAGGACCTCCTCGGTGACCAGGTCGGCCGGGAGCAGCCAGGAGACCTCGAACTCCAGGCCGTCGGGGTCCCTGGCGTACAGCGCCTTGGTGGTGGAGTGGTCGGAGGCGCCCGCCAGGGCGTCGAGCCCGCTCAGCCTGACGGCGATCCGCTCCAGCTCCGCCAGGGTGTCCACCTCCCAGGCCAGGTGGTAGAGGCCGACGGTCGAGCGCCCGGCGGTGGAGGGACCGGCCTGGGCGCCGATCTCGAAGAGGCCGAGGTCGTGGTCGTTGCCGGACCCCTCGGCCTGGAGGAACGCCGCGCCCGGCATGCCCATGACGACCCGGAAGCCGAGGGCCTCCTGGTAGAAGGCGACGCTGCGCTCGACGTCGCGCACGTACAGGACCGCGTGGTTGAGCCGCTGGACCGGCATGGTGACCCCCTGGATGCCTGAAATGTTGAACTCTCAAGTACTTTAACCCCAAAAACTTGAGAGTTCAACTAAACTGGCTCCGTGACGAGATGGCTGGACGAAGACGAGCAGTACGTGTGGCGGTCCTTCCTGGCGGCCACCCAGGCGATCCAGGAGGAGCTGGACCGCCAGTTGCAGCGGGACTCCGGCATGCCGCACGCCTACTACGCGGTGCTGGTGCGGCTGTCGGAGGCGCCGGAGCGCCGGATGCGGATGAGTGAACTGGCCGCCGGGGTCAACTCCTCGCAGAGCAGGCTCTCCCACGCGGTCGCGCGGCTGGAGGAGCGCGGCTGGGTGCGGCGCCTGCCCTGCCCGGCGGACCGGCGGGTGAGCTGGGCCGCGCTCACCGACGCCGGCCACGACGTGCTCGCCGCCGCCGCGCCCGGACACGTCGAGGCCGTACGGCGCTGCCTGTTCGACCGGCTCACCCCCGAGCAGACCGGGCAGCTCGCCGCGATCTGCGCGGCCGTCCTGGGGGACGGGACCGCCGGAGCCGGCTCCGCCTGACGGCTCACCGCGCCCCTGGAACCGGCCGTGCGGTGCGTCCCGCCGGGCGTCGTCCGCCGGCCCATGCGCCATGCGGTGTCCCGGTCACCTGTCCGGCCGGTGGCCCGGTCACCTGCCGGATGCCGGCCCGGCGGCCTCCTCCGTGGCGTTTCCGGTTGCGGTGTGGAGGACCTCACGGGCCTGCTCGGCGGCGCGGGCGGTGCTCTCGCTATCGAGGTGACGGTCCGGCTGCCCGCCGGGTCCCGCATCGGGGCCAAGGCGGCCGCCGCCGAGTTCCGGGCGGTCGGACGGCTGGGCGAGGTGGCCTTCGAGGGAGCGCAGGGCCAGATCAAGGTCGACGAGGCCGCCGGCGTCTCGGCCTCCCTGAACGCCGGCACCGGCTACGGCCGCATCGACAACGCCCTCGCCAGCAACGGCGCCCCCGAGCTCGACATCCACGCCACCACCGCCTACGGCGACATCGTCGCCCGCAGCCTCTGACCCGGAGTCCTTCGGGGAGCACCGGCCTGGCGGGCCCGGCCACCGCGGCGCGCGGGCCGCGCAGGTCCTGCGGCGACAAGGTCGTGCTCGACGGCGCCGGCCTGGTAGTGCTCGACGGCGCCGCCCTGGTCGGCGCGGCCCGCGAACCCGCCGCGACCCACGCGGAGACGGTTCATGTCGCGGCCAGATGGGCCACCGGGTCGGCGATGATCCGGTGGATCACCTGCCCCGCCGCGCCCAGGGTCGCCGCGTCGCCGCCGAGGCGGGAGACGGCCAGGTCGGGTACGGCGTCGCGGATCGCCGCCAGCCGGGCGGCCGTGGTCTCGCGCACGGCGCCGGAGATCCACGGGAAGAGCGGGGCGAAGACGCCGCCCAGCACGATCGTGCCGGGGTCGAACAGGTGGACGGCGGAGGTCAGCGCCAGGCCGAGCGCGTGCCCGGCGCGCTCGCAGGCGGTCAGCGCCGCCGCGTCCCCGTCGCGGAGGCGGCCGGTCAGCTCCTCGACGGTGCCGGCTCCGGCGGCGCGGAGCAGCGCCTCCTGCCCGGCGTACTGCTCCAGGCAGCCCCGGCCGCCGCAGCGGCAGGGCGGGCCGTCGGGGAAGACGACCACGTGGCCGAGCTCGCCGGCGAGCCCGTGGGAGCCCCGGAAGAGCGCACCGCCGACGACGAGGCCGGCGCCGATGCCGATCTCCCCGGAGACGTGGAGGAAGTCGCGGTGGCCGGAACCGAACCAGAGCTCGCCCAGGGCGGCCAGGTTGGCCTCGTTGTCCACGGTCGGCAACGGGACCGGGGCGGGCCCGGCGGGACCGGCCGGGTCCCCGGCGGCGGTCCCCCCGGTGGTCGCCCCGGTGGTCGCGGCGCCGGTCGTCGTGCCGGCCGCGATGGCCGGGGGGAACGGGGGGCCCGACGGGGCCAGGAGATCGTCCAGGAGCTCGCCGACGTGCACGTCCCGCCAGCCGAGGTTGGGGGCGCTGTGCACCAGCCCGTCGTCCACGGGGCCGGGGACGGCGAGGGTCGATCCGGCGACCACCAGGCCCATCGAGCGAACTTCGTCCACAGCCTCACGAGCGAGTTCTCGCAGGTGGCGTAGGGTTTCCACAGGCGAGGCGGCCCGGTTGTCCACAGCCTGTGCACGGCGCAGCCGCACCTCCAGGGTGAGGTCCACGACGCAGGCGGAGAGGTAGTCGACGTTGATCTCCAGGCCGAGCGCCGCGACCCGTCCGCCGCTGAGCGCGACCGCGGTGCCCGGCCGGCCGCGCTCGCCCCGGGACGGGACCCCGGTCTCGGTGACCATGCCCGCGGCGAGCAGGTCGGCGACCATCTTGGAGACCGTGGTCTTGGTCAGCCCGGTCATCTCGGCCAGCGCGGCCCGGGTGACCGGCCCGCTCCGCCGGACCTCGCCCAGGACCACCCCCAGGTTGCGGGCGCGCATCGAGTCGTGGCGTACGGCCTGCGTCATGGAACACCCACCTCTTGACGATCCCACTTCCAGGACGCATATTAAATCCATTAAGTGGACTAAATCGGAGGACCGGCCCATGAACGCCTACACGCCCACCCCGCAGGACCGCTTCACCTTCGGCCTGTGGACGGTCGGATGGTCGGCGCGCGACCCGTTCGGCGACGCCACCCGGGCCGCCCTCGACCCGGTGGAGACCGTGCACCGGCTCAGCGAGCTCGGCGCCTACGGCGTGACCTTCCACGACGACGACCTGCTCGCCGTCGAGCCCGACCGGGACAAGGCGATCGAGCGCTTCAAGGGCGCCCTGGCCGAGACCGGCCTGAAGGTCCCGATGGCCACCACCAACCTGTTCACCCACCCCGTCTTCAAGGACGGCGGGTTCACCAGCAACGACCGCGACGTCCGGCGCCACGCCCTGCGCAAGGTCATCCGCAACATCGACCTGGCCGCCGAGCTGGGTGCGACCACCTACGTGCTGTGGGGCGGCCGCGAGGGCGCCGAGTCCGACGCCGCCAAGGACGTCAAGGCCGCGCTCGACCGCTACAAGGAGGGCCTCGACCTGCTGACCTCCTATGTGATCGACAAGGGCTACGACATCCGGTTCGCCCTGGAGCCCAAGCCGAACGAGCCGCGCGGCGACATCCTGCTCCCGACGATCGGCCACGCGCTGGCCTTCATCAACGAGCTGGAGCACTCCGAGCGGGTGGGCCTCAACCCCGAGGTCGGCCACGAGCAGATGGCCGGGCTGAACTTCGTGCACGGCATCGCCCAGGCGCTCTGGCACGGCAAGCTCTTCCACATCGACCTGAACGGCCAGCACGGTCCCAAGTACGACCAGGACCTGATCTTCGGCCACGGCGACGTGAAAAGCGCGTTCTTCCTGGTCGACCTGCTGGAGAACGAGGGCTACGAGGGCCCCCGCCACTTCGACTACAAGCCGCTGCGCACCGACGACGCCTCCGACGTGTGGGAGTCGGCCGCCGCCAACATGCGCACCTACCTGATCCTCAAGGAGAAGTCCGCGGCCTTCCGCGCCGACCCCGAGGTGCAGGAGGCGCTGGCCGCCAGCCGGGTCGGCGAGCTGTCGCAGCCCACCCTGGCCCCCGGCGAGACCCTCGACGACCTGGCCCGCGACGACTTCGACCTGGACGCCGCCGCCGAGCGCGGCTTCCACTTCACCCGGCTCAACCAGCTCGCGCTGGAGCACCTCCTCGGAGTGCGCGGATGACCGGTGCGCGAACCCTCGTGGCCGGGGTGGACTCCTCCACCCAGAGCTGCAAGGTGGTGATCAGGGACGCCGCGACCGGCGCCCTGGTCCGCCAGGGCCGGGCCGCCCACCCCGAGGGGACCGAGGTCGACCCCGAGGCCTGGTGGACGGCCCTGGGCGAGGCCGTGGACCGGGCGGGCGGGCTGGACGACGTCGCGGCCGTCAGCGTGGCGGCGCAGCAGCACGGCATGGTCTGCCTGGACGAGTCCGGGCAGGTCGTGCGCGACGCCCTGCTGTGGAACGACACCCGCTCGGCGCAGGCCGCGGCCGACCTGGTCGCGGAGCTGGGCGGACCGGCGGCGTGGGCGGCGGCGGTCGGCAGCGTGCCGGTCGCGTCGTTCACCGTGAGCAAGCTGCGCTGGCTGGCCGAGCACGAGCCGGACAGCGCCCGCCGCACGGCCTCGGTCTGCCTGCCGCACGACTGGCTTACCTGGCGGCTGGCCGGGCGGTCGGGGGCGCCCGTCACCGACCGCGGTGACGCCTCCGGGACCGGCTACTGGTCGCCCGCGACCGGGTCCTACCGCACCGACCTGCTCAAGGCCGCCCTCGGCTCCGTCCCGCAGCTCCCTCAGGTGCTGAACCCCCGGGACGGTGCGGGCGAGGTCCGCCTCGCCCGCGACCCCCGCGCGCAGGCATGGGGGAGCGCCCCGGTCCCGGACGGAGCACTGCTCGCTCCCGGGACCGGGGACAACATGGCCGCCGCCCTCGGGGTGGGCGCGCGGCCGGGCGACGTGGTGGTGTCCGTCGGCACGTCGGGGACGGCGTTCGCGGTGGCCGAGGCGCCGAGCGCGGACCCGAGCGGGGCCGTGGCCGGGTTCGCCGACGCGACCGGCCGGTTCCTGCCGCTGGTGTGCACGCTCAACGCGGCGCGGGTCCTCGACGCGGCCGCCCGGCTGCTCGGGGTCGGCCTCGACCGGCTGGGCGAGCTGGCCCTGGCCGCTCCGGCGGGGGCCGGCGGGCTGGTCTGCGTGCCGTACCTCGAAGGGGAGCGGACCCCGAACCTGCCGGACGCGACCGGGGCGCTGCACGGGCTGACCCTGGAGACCTCCACCCCCGGCCACCTGGCCAGGGCGGCGGTCGAGGGCATGCTCTGCCACCTGGCCGACGCCTTCGACGCCCTCGGACTGGACCCGGCCCGGGTGCTGCTCGTCGGCGGCGGAGCCCGGTCGGAGGCCGTACGGCGGATCGCCCCGGCGGTCTTCGGACGGCCGGTGGTCGTGCCCGAGCCGGGGGAGTACGTCGCGGACGGCGCGGCGCGGCAGGCCGCCTGGCTGCTGGCCGGCACCGACGAGCCCCCGGCCTGGGAGGGCGGCGCGCCGGCCCGCTACGAGGCCGACCCGCTCCCGGAGATCCGGGCCCGCTACGCCGAGGTCCGCCCGCTCGGCTGACCCTCCGCGTCCCCGGGACGCCGCCTCCCGGAGATCCGGGGCCGCGTCTCAGGGGCGCGTCAGGGTCGGATCAGGGGTCGATCCCGATGTCCGCGGGCACGCCTGGAGGGCAGTCTGGGCATCATGCTCCGGTTGAAGATGCTCTATCCGCTGATCGCCTGCGCGGGGATCCTGATCGCGGCCGTCGCGGCCGTGGTCGGGCAGATCGACCCTGATCCGTACCTGGACCCGCTCAACCTGACGATCAGCGAGTACGCCGTGCTCGACCGGGGCGGGGCGACCGAGTTCGCCATGATGTCGCTGGGGGTGGCGTCCTTCGCACTGGTCGCCGGGTTGCGGTCGGTGCGGGCGCCGGTGGGGACGGCGGCGGAGCGGCTGATGCTGGTGTGGAGCGCGGCGCTGGTGCTCATCGCGGTGGTGCCGACCGTCGCGCCGGGGATGGTGCTGGACCTCGGCGCCCAGGTCCACCGCTACGTCTCGGTCGGCGCGTTCGCCGCGATGCCGGTGGCGGGGATGCTCATGGTGACGAGCCTGTCGCAGGACGAGCGGTGGCGGGCGGCGGCCAGGCCGGTGGAGTGGCTCTCGCTGGCCGGGGGGTTCGGCCTCCTGGCGATCACCTACGTGGCGCTCCCCGGGGACCGGGTGCTGATCGGCCTGGTCGAGCGGGTGCTGCTGGGCGCCGAGGTCGCTCTGGTCGCGGTGCTGGCGGTGCGGCTGCTCCAGCTGACCTGGATCCGGAGCACGAGCACCCACGCCTCGCAGGCCGTTCTGGGATGACATGCCCCTCTTGGAGTCACTCGTCACACTGGTGCGACTTGTCACACTCCATGACTATTTCCTGACTTATCACAAATAGGACACAGATACCGGGAACTGACAGTGCTATCCTCATCGCCGATCCAGTGATCGCCCTGCGGGGTCCTCCCCGCCGGTGCGCCCAGGCTGAACCGTCGAGGTGACATGGCATCGAGCAGGTCCATCCGGTTCAAGCTCTCGGTGCTGCTGGTGACCCCCCTCGCCTCGCTGGTGGCCCTGTGGGGCTTCGGCGCCGTCGTGACCGTGGGCGACTCGGTGGGCCTGCTCAACGCCGGCACCCTCCAGGAGACCGTCGCCGAGCCCGCCGACGACCTGGTCCTCGCCCTGCAGCGCGAACACCTGCTCTCGACCGAGTACATGGTGACCCGCTCGCCCGCCGACCGCGGCGGGCTCGACGCCCAGCGGATGATCACCGACCAGGCCCGCGCCCGGCTCCGCGCGGAGTCCGCCGTGGACGCCGCCCAGTCGATCATGAGCCCGCGCACGAAGGCCCACTACGACGAGCTGATGGTCCGCGCCGGGCGGATCGACGAGCTGCGTGCCCGGATCGACCAGGGCCGGATCGGTTTCATCGCCCTCTCCCGCGAGTTCGGGCTGGTGCCCGACGCGGTGCGGCGTTTCGGCAACAGCCTCGGCTCCGGCGACGACCCCGAGATCTACCAGCAGGCCCGCGCGCTGGCCGCGATCGACCAGGCCAAGGACTTCCTCAGTCGCGAGCGGGCGCTCGGCATCGGGGTGCTGGCGCTGGAGCGCCCGCTGTCGAGCGGGGAGCTGAGCCTGTTCACCCAGCTGTCCGCCAAGCGCGCCTTCCTGCTGGAGCAGGGGCTGGCGGAGCTGGGACCGGAGTTGCGCGGCTCCGTCGCCGAGGTGGCCTCCTCCCCGCTGCACGACCGCTTCAGCGCGATGGAGAAGCGGCTGCTGGACGGCTCCACCGTCTCGGGCGTCGACTGGCGGTCCGTCACCGACCGGCTGGACGCGGCCTTCCAGATCGCCGTCACCAGGTCCTCTGCCGCCCTGGCCGACAAGGCGGGCCCGGCGGTCACCGCGACGTACGTCAGGGCCGGGATCGCCGGGGCGCTCGGGCTCGTCGCGGTCATCGTCTCGCTGGTCGTCTCCTACCGGGTGGGCCGCGGGCTCACCCGCGAGCTGGCGGGCCTGCGGCGGGCCGCCGTGGAACTGGCCGAGGTGCGGATCCCCGACGTCATGGAGAGACTGCGGCGGGGCGAACGGGTGGACGCGGAGGCGGAGGCGCCGCCGCTGGAGGGGCTGGGCAGCACCTCCGAGGTCCACGCCGTCGCCGCCGCCTTCGACAGCGTCCAGCACCGCGCCCTGGACGCCGCCGTGGAGCAGGCCAGGCTGCGCGAGGGCGTGGCGCATGCCTTCCGCAACCTCGCCCGGCGCAAGCAGGGCCTGCTCCAACGGCAACTCAAGCTGCTCGACGGGATGCAGCGGCAGGCCGAGGACGCCGAGACGCTGGAGAAGCTCTTCACCCTCGACCACCTGACCACCCGCATGCGCCGCCACGCCGAGGGCCTGGTGATCCTGTCCGGCGGGACGGCGGGCCGCAGGTGGCGGTCGGCCGTGCCCATGGAGGACGTGCTGCGCGGCGCGGCCGCCCAGGTCGAGGACTACGCGCGGGTGCGGATCTACCCGATGCCGGGCGGCACGCTGCCCGGTGACGCGGTCGCGGACATGATGCACCTGTTCGCCGAGATCATCGAGAACGCGACGGTCTTCTCCCCGCCCGGGGGCGAGGTCTCGATCCGGGGGGCGCTCGTCCCCCGCGGCTTCGCGGTCGAGATCGAGGACCGGGGCCTGGGCCTGGCGAAGGAGCGGCGCGACGCGATCAACGCGCGGCTGGCCAGCCCGCCGGAGTTCGACCCGGCGGAGACCGACCGGCTGGGTTTCGCGGTGGTCGGCCTGCTGGCGGCCCGGTACGGGGTCGGCGTGACGCTGCGGCCCTCGCCGTACGGCGGGACCGCGGTGACGGTGCTGATCCCCGCGAGCCTGCTGGGCGCGCCCGAGCCGGACCCCGGACCGTCGGAGCCCTCCACGGCGGCGCACCAGGCGTCCTCAGCACCCGCGACGGCCTCGGGGACCGGCCGGGTCCGGCTCGTCGGGGCCGCGGAGACCGCCGAGACCGCGGCGCCCGCCGGGTACGGCGAGGGCGCCGGACTCGCGGGCGTCCCCGGGTCCGCCGGAGCCGGAGACCCGGGCCCCCCCGGCCCGGCCGGAGAGGCGGTGCGGGTTCCGGCCGCACGGGCGCATTCGGTGCTGGACGCGCGCAGGACACCGCAGCGGCGGAGTGGCGGGCTGCCCCGCCGGGTACGCCAGGCCAATCTGACGCCGCAGCTGCGTCAGGAGACGGAAGCGGTCCCCGAGGCCGAGACCAGGGTCGCCGAAGTGGAGGAGAGGTCGCCGGAGGAGGCGAGGGCGTTGCTGAACTCGCTTCAGGCGGGATGGCGGCGCGGGCGGTCGGAGAGCGAACACAACGGTGGGGAAGGGGCTTGACCACGTGCCGGGTGAGCTTTATTGGCTTCTGGATGATTTCGTCACGAGTGTGGCGGACGTCTCGCACGCGCTGATCCTGTCCAACGACGGGCTGATGATGGCCTCGTCGCGGGACCTGAGCAAGGAGGACGCCGACCACCTGTCGGCCGTGGCCTCCGGCTTCCAGAGCCTGGCCAAGGGGACGAGCCTGCAGTTCGGCGGCGGGTCCGTGCGCCAGACCATGGTGGAGATGGACTCCGCCTTCCTGTTCGTCACCTCGGCGGGCCAGGGCAGCTGCCTGTGCGTCATGACGACGGGAGCAGCGGACGTCGGCCTCATCGCCTACGAGATGGCGCGGCTGGTCACCCGCGTCGGCCAGCATCTGGCCACCGGCCCGAGGACGGCGGGCCAGTGAGCGACCCGGTGAACGACATGGAATGGATCGACGAGGAGGCCGGCCCGGTCGTCCGCCCCTACGCCATGACCGGTGGGCGGACCATCCCGTCCTCCACGGCCTTCGACCTGATGTCGATGGTGGTGGCGACGGGCGCGACGCCCTCGCCGCGGGCGCACCTGAGCTCGGAGCACCGGCGGCTGCTCGGCCTGGTCGGGCGGGCCCGCCCGATCGTCGAGGTGGCCTCGGACGCGGGGCTGCCGCTGGGCGTGGTCAAGGTGCTCCTGGGCGACCTGCTGGACCACGGCCTGATCCTCGTCCGCCAGCCGATCCCCGCGGCCACGTCGCCCGCGCAGAGCCTGCTCCTGGAAGTGATCAACGGCATCCGGGCGCTCTGACCCGGCCGTCCCGCAGGCGGACCGGGGAGCGGCGCGCGAAGGCACGGGAAGGGCGCGAAGAGCGCCGGAGAACGGACCGGCCGCCCCGCGGCTCCCTCGGCGAAGAGGGAACCGCGGGGCGGCCGGTCCGCGGTGCGGGAGGGTCAGGCCTGGCTCGCGGTCAGCACCCGCAGGGAGTGCTCCACCAGGGTGACCAGCACGGTCTTGGCCGAGGCGCGGCGCCGTACGTCGCACATCAGCACCGGGACGTCCGGATCCAGGTCGAGGGCCGACCTGACCTCCTCGACGTCGTACTGGTCGGCGTCGTCGAAGCAGTTGACCGCCACGATGAACGGCGTGCCGCGCTGCTCGAAGTAGTCGATCGAGGGGAAGCAGTCGGTCAGCCGCCGGGTGTCGGCCAGCACGACCGCGCCCAGCGCGCCGTAGGACAGCTCGTCCCACATGAACCAGAACCGCTCCTGGCCGGGCGTGCCGAACAGGTAGACGACCAGCCCTTCGCGGATCGTGATGCGGCCGAAGTCCATGGCGACGGTCGTGGTGGTCTTCCCCTCCACACCGTCGGTGTCGTCGATGCCGATGCCCCGGTCGGAGAGCACCTCCTCCGTGCGGAGGGGGCGGATCTCACTGATCGCGCCGACGAGCGTGGTCTTGCCCACGCCGAAGCCGCCCGCAATGAGGATCTTGAGCGCGACCGGCTCGTCAGAGGGCTCGAAGTCCATTGATCACTTCCTTGAGAATGCGCTCACTCGCCGAGGCGCGTCCGATCGAGATGAGACCGTGGTCCTGCAGGTCGCCGAGGAGGACCCGGACCACGCCCAGGGGCAGGTCGAGCTCCGAGGCGATGTCGGCGACCGAGGTCGCGGTGGTGACCAGGGTGAGGATGCGCTCCTGCTCCGGGCCGGGCACGAACCCGCCGGAGGGGGCGCCGCCGGTCGCGGTGACCATGGCGACCAGGTCCAGCGCGTCACCGGAGGACCTGGTGCGGCCTCCGATGAGGGCGTACGGCCGGACCACGGGCCCGGCCTCCTCATCCATCCAGCGGGTCATGACAGGCCTTGGCGCGGATTCGCGGAGATGTGCTGGCCGACCCGCTTGACCAGCATCGCCATCTCGTAGGCGACGTGGCCGACGTCGGCGTCCGAACTGCTCAGCACGGCCAGGCAGGTCCCCTGCCCGGCGGCCGTGACGAACAGGAACGCCGACTCCATCTCCACGATGGTCTGGCGGACCTCGCCGCCGCCGAAGTGGCGTCCGGCCCCGCGCGCCAGGCTCTGGAAGCCGGCCGCGACGGCGGACAGGTGCTCGGCGTCCTCGCGGCTGAGCCCCTTGGAGAAACCGACGGCGAGCCCGTCCGTGGACAGGATCACCGCCTGCCGCACCGCGGCCACCCGGCTGGTCAGGTCGTCGAGGAGCCAGTTCAGTTCGCCGGTGCCGCTCAGTTTTCCGGCCATGTGACCTCCTCCGTCGGACGCATGACCACGGCTTCCCGCCGGCCGGCACCCTCGCTGTGCTCGGTCACTTGTCCTCCTTTTCGCCTGTCTTCTGGTGTGCGAGATCGCCGGCGCGGTCTTCCCGTCCGCCGGCGTCGTCCTCCTGCTCCTCGCGCCCGCGCCGCGCGCCCGCCTGGAAGGCGGAGAACAGCGCGCGGGCCTCCTCCGGCGAGCGTCCGGCGGCCGGGGGCTCCGGCGCCCGCTCCTCCGGCTCCGGGGCATCCTGGCGCAGCTGCGGGGCGAGGTTCGCCTGCCGTACACGCCTGGGCAGGCTACCGGGGCCCGTGGTCTCCCGGGCGGGCGGGCCGCCGGGGTCCTTCGCCCCGCCGTTCCGCAGCCCGCCGTCCGGCAGGCCGTTCACCACGGTGAGCGTCGGCGCGGCCAGGGGCCGACCGGAGGCGTCGCGCGCCGGGGAGGCGGGAGGGACCGTCCGCGTACGGCGCGGCAGTCCCGCGCCCCGCGGGGAGGACGGCGCCGTGCCGCTCCGGGTGGGGGCCGGTCCCAGCGCGGCCGGAGCGGAGCCGCCGGCCGCGGTCGCGTTCCCGGCGCCGCCCGTGAGCCGGGCCGCGTTCCCGGCGCCGTCCGCGAGCCTGGGCCCGGCGGACCGCCTCGGGATCCGCTCGGCGGTGACGGAGAGCGGGGAGGGGAGCTCGGCGAGCACCGCGCGGGGGACGAGCACGATGGCTGTGGTGCCGCCGAACGGCGAGGCGCGCAGCACGACCTGGATGCCGTGCCGGGCGGCGAGCTGGCCCACCACGAACAGGCCCAGCCGGTCGCTGTCGGCCAGGTCGAACTCCGGCGGGTCGGCGAGCCGGGCGTTGATCTCCTCGTACTCCAGGGCGCCCAGGCCCAGGCCCCGGTCCTCCACCTCGACGGCGAACCCGTTGGCCACCACGTCGCCGCGCACGGTGACCGTGGTCTGCGGCGGCGAGTAGATCGTGGCGTTCTCGATGAGCTCGGCGATCAGGTGGGTGATGTCGGCGACCGCGGCTCCGTCGAACAGGGCGTCGGGCAGCGGCGACACGGTGACGCGCTTGTAGTCCTCGACCTCGGCGATCGCCGCCCTGACGACGTCGACCACCGGCACCGGGTTGCGCCAGGCGCGCCCGGGGGCCGCGCCGGACAGGATGATCAGGCTCTCGGCGTGGCGGCGCATGCGCGTGGTGAGGTGGTCCAGCCGGAACAGGTCGTCGAGGCCGTCGGGGTCGGTCGCCCGGCGCTGCATGCTGTCGAGCAGGGAGAGCTGGCGGTGGAGCAGGGCCTGCTTGCGGCGGGCCAGGTTGACGAAGACCTGGCTGACGCCGCGGCGCAGGTCGGCCTGGCCGACGGCGGCCTCGACCGCGGTGCGCTGCACCGAGCCGAAGGCGTGCGCCACGTCGATGACCTCCGCCGAGCCGCCCGCGGCGCGCGCCTCGATCGGCGGGGCCTCGGCCGCCGCGTCGACGTCCTCGCCGCGCCGTAGGCGCGCCACGAGGCGGGGGAGGCGCACGTCCGCCAGGTCGAGCGCGGCGGCGCGGAGCCCGGCCAGCTCGCCGGCGAGGCGGCGGCCGAAGCGGACCGAGATGACGATCGAGACGACCACGGCGGCCAAGCCGACCCCGCCCGCCAGGGCGATGCGGGTCACCACGCCGAAGGACAGCGACCGGGACCGCTCGGCCAGGGCGTCGGAGGAGGCGGCGCCGAGCCGGTCGAGCCGGTCGGCGAGGGGGGCGACCGTCTCCTTCCAGAGCCGGGCCTCGGCGGGCGGCGCGAGGCCCTCACCGGAGACGACGGCCGTCTCGGTGACGAGGAACCTCTCGAAGGCGGGGGAGGTGAAGACCTCCCGGTACGGCCTGCTGAGCGTGACGTCCAGCCCGGACAGGCCGCGCGCGTGCAGGAACCGGCGGGCGGCGACGTGCTCGGCGAAGGCGGCGCGCTCGTCGGCGGAGAGCCGGCCGTCGATCAGCGCACCGCTGATCAGCGCGTCCTCCCTGGCGAGCATCTCGCGGGCGTTGCCCATCGCCTGCATGGCCGTGGCCTGCTGGAAGATCGACAGGTCGGGGACCGAGACGAGCTGGTCGTACAGGAGGAAGACCGCGTCCAGGATCTCGTTGTAGTGCGACAGCGCCTCGAGACGGGTGTACCGGCCGCCGTCGATCGCCGAGCGGATGTCCGGCAGCTTGGCGAGGCGGTCGGTGAGCCCGTTCAGGGAGGCGCGCAGCTCGGGGTCGTCCGGGCCGATGGTCCGCTCGGCGCTGAGGAACTCGGCGAGCGCCCGGTCGGTGCGGGCGCGCTGCTCGCCAAAGCCGCTGGTGAGCTCCCGCGAGCTGATCGCGGTGGAGGTGCGGGTCCGCTCGGACTGGAGCTGCCGCCCCAGCTCGGTGGAGGTCACGCCGACCGTCTCGTAGAGGCTGTCCGCCCGGAGCAGCGCGACCCCGTCGCCGACGGTCAGGTTGAGCACGAAGCCCCACAGGGCGCTGAGCGAGAGCAGGGGCAGGAGCAGCAGCAAAAAGATCTTGAACCGAATCGAGCGGTTTCCAGAGCCCATGCCCACTCGTCCCAACCTCAGTGCGCGGAGGCTTGCGGCGGTTTGGGGGTGAATGCGCCTCCGAAAGATCGGACAGGAGACTAGCACCGATACGGTTCGGGCGCAGTGGAGGGTCTGCCGATTAGTGTGATTAATGGGGTAAATGTTGGAATTGTAATGATTTTCCGTGGGGACGGCTGCGCGCGGGCCTTCCCGCCCCGGAGAACGGCACCCGCGCTCCGAAGTGCGCGATCGCGGCGCCGGAGGCGCCCGGCGGGAGAGTTCTCCGGGCCTTCACCCGGTGTTGGGCGAGGATCCGGGGCCGCCTCGTTAGGGTCCGGAGGCTGTGAGCGTCGCAACCCCCGTCCGGACGGACCCCCCAGGCGAGACCGGTCGTGACCCGTTCTTCGACAACGCCAAGTTCCTGGCGATCGCACTGGTGGTCTCCGGCCATCTGATCGAGGACCTCCGGGACGTGGCGGTCGCGCACGCGGCCTATTTCTACGTCTACATCTTCCACATGCCGCTGTTCATCGTGCTCAGCGGTTACCTGTCGCGGAACTTCACCTTCTCCTCCGGCAAGGCGCGCAAACTGATCAGCACGCTCGCCGTGCCGTACGTGCTCTTCGAACTGGCCTACTCGCTCCCGCGGCTGGTCATGTACGGCAAGCTGGAGATCAGCCTCCTCGACCCGTACTACCTGACCTGGTTCCTGATGTCGCTGTTCCTGTGGCGGCTGTCCACCCCGGTCTGGCAGCAGCTCAGGTGGCCGCTGGCGGTCGCGGTGGGCCTATCGCTGCTCTCGGGGACGAGCTCGCTGCCCGACGAGCTCTCGATGAACCGCACGCTCGCGCTCCTGCCGTTCTACGTGCTCGGCCTGATGCTCCGCCCCGGGCACTTCGCCCTGCTCCGGCGGCGCGGGATGCGGATCGCGGGGGCGGCCGTGCTGGCCGCGGGAGCCGCGGCGGCGCTGGTCCTGCACACGGAGGTGCGGACGGAGTGGATCCGCTGGCGGCACGCCAACGAGGTGATCGGGGTGGACGACCTCACCGGGAGCCTCATCCGGCTGGGCCTGCTGGCCTCCGGGGCGCTGCTGGTCGCCGCCTTCCTGGCGGTCACCCCGTCCGGGCGGACGTGGTACTCCGGGCTCGGCGCGGCGACCATGTACGCCTACCTGCTCCACGGGTTCGTGGTGAAGGCCGCGGAGCGGTCCTACGGCGACTGGGCCGCCACGGTGCCCGGGGTGGCGGCGGTGGCGCTCTGCGGCGCCGGTCTGGCCGCGCTGCTGTGCACCCCGCCGGTGCGCAGGGCGGCCCGCTGGGCGGTCGAGCCGCGGATGAGCTGGGCCTTCACCCGGCTGCGGCGCCCGGCCTGACCCCGCAAGCCGCGGCGCCGGCTCCCGGGCGCCCGCCGGGCGCGCGAGGAGCCCGCGGATCCTGAGCACCTGCTGAATGCGCGAGGAGCCCGCGGATCTTGAGCACCCGCGGATCCTGAGCACCCGCGGGATCCGGAACGCCGCGGGAGCCCCGCTCGTTGCCAGGACGGGGACGGAGAACGCGGATCGGCGGCACCCTCCGGCACGGCCGAGAACACCCCTGTCGTCCCGCGGCGAGTGGTGGAGACGGCCGTGCCGGAGTAGCGTCCGGATCCGGGGTTTTCGTTCCATGACTGTTCCATGACTGTTCCATGACGTGACGGGGAGCCGCGTGTGATCGGCAAGCAGGGCAGGGTCACCGGCAGGATCGGCCCCGGCCTGGTCGGGGAGGTCCTGGTGGCGGTCCGCGGGGGCGTCGAGGCGTTCTACGCGCACCCCACCGTGCCCGACGAGGAGATCTCCGTCGGTTCGATCGTCGTCGTCGTCGAATACTTCCCACCGCGCACGGTCTACGTCGCCCGCGCGCTCGTCTGACCCCCCCCTCCCTCCAACTCCCCCACCGCGGAGGTCCGGATGCCGACGCAATACCTCGTCATCGGAGGCGCGGCCCTCGCCGCCCTCCTCATCCTCATCCTGCTGTTCAAGGCCGTCTGGCGGGTGGCCGAGCCCAACGAGGCGCTGATCATCTCCGGTCTCGGCGCGCGCGGGAAGACCGAGCTCGCCGACAGCCTCGGATTCAAGATCGTCACCGGCAAGGGCACCGCGGTGCTCCCCGGCTTCCAGACGGCCCGGCGGCTCCGCCTGGACAGCCGCGCCGCCAACCTCCAGGTCTCCTGCGTCACCCAGCAGGGCATCCCGGTCGTGGTGCGGGGCGTGGTGATCTACAAGGTCGGCGACGACCTGCACTCCATCGCCAACGCCGCCCGCCGCTTCCTCGACCAGCAGGACTCCATGAACGGCGCGATCCACGAGCTGTTCACTGGCCATCTACGCTCGATCATCGGCAACCTGACCGTCGAGGACCTCATCCTCAACCGCGAGCGGCTGACCGGTGAGACCCGCGCCTCGGCCGCCGACGAGATGATCAAGCTGGGCCTGATCGTCGACTCCCTGCAGATCCAGGAGATCGACGACGAGACCGGCTACATCACCAACCTCGGCAAGCCGCACGCCGCCAAGATCGCCGCCTCCGCGCGCATCGCCGAGGCCCAGCGCGACCAGGAGGCCACCGAGGCCGAGCAGATCGCCGCCGCGAACAAGGCCGCCGCCTGGCGCGACGCACAGATCAAGCAGGCCTCCTACCAGGCGGAGATCGACGAGGCCCAGGCCCGCTCCCGCCAGGCCGGTCCCCTCTCGGAGGCCTCGGCCCGCCAGGAGGTCGTGGTCCAGGAGACCCGGGCCGCCGAGCTGGAGGCGGCCCTGGCCGAGCAGCGGCTCCAGGCGCAGGTCCGCAAGCCCGCCGACGCGAAGGCCTACGAGACGGTGAAGCTCTCCCAGGCCGAGCGCGACGCCCGCATCGCCCAGGCCGAGGCCGAGGCCCGCGAGACCGAGCTCCGCGCCGCGGCGCAGGCCTCGCAGGTCAAGCAGGCCGCCGCGGCCGAGGCGGAGTCCGTACGGCTGCGCGGTGAGGCCGCGGCCGCGGCGACCAAGGCCACCGGTCTCGGCGAGGCGGAGGCCGCCAAGGCGCGCGGCCTGGCCGCCGCGGAGGCGGCGAAGGCGCAGGGTCTCGCGGAGGCCGAGGCGGCCAGGGCCAAGGGCCTGGCGGAGGCCGAGGCGATCCGCGCCCGGTCCGAGGCCCTCGCCGAGAACCAGGAGGCGGTCATCGCCCAGCAGCTCGCCGAGAACTGGCCGAAGATCGTCGAGTCCGGCGCCAAGGCCTTCGGCAACGTGGACCACATGGTCGTGCTGAACGGCGCCCAGGGCATCGAGGAGATGCTCGCCAAGGCGCTGACCCTCGGCGGCACCGGCCTCGGCCTCGCCCGCACCCTGCTGGCCGGCGGTGCTCCCGCTGCCGCTCCCAACGGGGCCGTCCCCGCCGCGAACGGCACCCATGTCCCCCCGAAGGACCCCGACCCCGTCCCCTGACCCCGTCCCCTGACCCCGATCACCCGGCCGGGTCCCCGCGCGGCGACCCGGCCGGGCCGGCGGGCTCCGAACGGCGGGATGAGGGCTGTCAGGCCAGGCTCTGGAACGTCCGGGCGAAGGCGTCGTAGGCCGGCGTGCCGGGGGAGCGGTCGAGCACGGCGAAGACCACCCGGTCGAACGTTCCCCGGAAGGCGCCCCCCGGACCGAGATGTCCGGCGAAGACGGACGCCACCAGCTCCGGCGGGTTGCGGAACACGCCGCAGCCCCAGGCGCCCAGCACGAGCCTGCGCACTCCTGACGCGGCGAAGAGGGCGAGGACCCGCGCCGCCCGCTCGGACAGGACTTCGGGAAGGCGCTCCAGCCGCGGGCCGTCCCCGCGCATGGCGCCCGCGTTCGGCGCGGCGGCGGTCACGAAGGAGACGGGGTACGGCTGCGCGAGCAGCCCGCCCCGATCGTCCCGGAACACCGGGACGCCGGGCGAGAAGATCGCGCGGTGGCTGTAGAGCGGGTCGCCCTGGCTCCGGTGGAAGTCGTAGAAGTCCGGCACCCCGACCAGGCAGTGGTACAGCCCGGAGGAGCGGGCCAGGCTCTCCTCCTGGGCCTCGGAACCGTTCAGGAACCCGCCGCCGGGGTTCTTCGCCGAGGCGAAGTTGAGGCAGCCCACGGGGTCGCCGCCGTCCACCAGCCGGCGGGCGGCGGACAGGGACGTCTCGTTGACGACCTCCATCCGGCAGGGGGAGACGGAGTCCTCCGCTTCCGGAGCCCGGCCGCCTGACCGTCCTTCATGGGCCGCCAGCAGGCCGGTCAGGTCATCGGGCGTCCACAGCCGGGTGCCTGCGACGGAGGCGGCGAGCCGGTCGGCGACGGAGACCCGCCGCCCCGAGCCGTCGGCGTACCAACCGCGTTCCAGGATCTCCACCGTCTCCGCGGCCAGCGCTCGGCGCCCGTCTCTTCTCATCGTCGTCTCCTCGGCCTTGTCGCCATTCCTCCGACGGAAAGTTAATCTCATAGCGAGAAATTCTCAACAGGATAAAAACTGGTCTACTGCGATGTCCGGATCCCGCTGGAGTTGCACGTCCGTTCGCCGCCGGTCACCTGCGCACTGATCGGAATACCTTCGTGGTCACGGCCCCAGCGGGCCGGAAGCCGAACGAAGGAGAACCTGGTGGATCTGCAACTTTCCGGTCGTGTCGCCGTCGTCACCGGGGCGTCCAAGGGCATCGGGCTGGCCGTCGCGCGCACGTTCCTGGAGGAGGGCGCCCGCGTGGTGGCGGCCTCCCGCAAGAGCAGCGCCGAGCTGGACGCGCTGGCCGGAGCGGACCTGGTGCACGTCCCGGTCGACCTGATGGACCCCGAGGCCCCCGGCCAGGTCGTGGCGCGCGCGGTGGAGGAGTTCGGCGGGCTGGACGTCCTGGTGAACAACGCCGGAGGCCCGCCCCCCGGCGCGAGGCTGCCGCGCTTCGGGTTCCTGACCCCCACCGACGCCGACTGGCGGGAGATGTTCGAGTTCAACCTCTTCTCCGCCGTCCGCGCGATCCGGGCGGCCATCCCGGTGATGCTCCGGCGCGGCGGCGGAGCGATCGTCAACGTCTCCTCCGGCGTCGCCCGGCAGCCCGCCCCCATGAACGCCGACTACAGCGCGGCCAAGGCCGGCCTGAACAACCTGACGAAGGCGCTCTCGGAGGAGTACGGCCCGCAGGGCATCCGGGTGAACACGGTCTCGCCGGGCCCCGTCCTCACCGCGTGGTGGACCGAGGAGGGCGGCGCGGCCGACATCATCGCCGGGCAGGCGGGCACGGACCGGGAGAACGTGATCGCGACGGTGGCGCCGCAGATGATGAGCCTGACCACCGGGCGCCTCGCGGACCCGCAGGAGATCGCCGACGTGGTCGCCCTGCTGGCCTCCCCGCGATCGGGCAGCACGACCGGCACGGAGTTCGCGGTCGACGGCGGCTTCCTCAAGGCCGTCTGACAGGGCGGAGCGGTCACGATGGCAGAGGCTTGTCCGGATTCAGCTCGCCGTTTCGGTGGGCGGGGGTGCGAGCACCATGGGCCACTCCTTGGAGGCGATCGCGTCATCGAGTGTGTGGCCCGGGTCCGCGGTGAACGCCAGAGTCTCGGGGGCCGCTCGCCCGTACAGCCGCGGGTCCACCTCGGCCTGCGCACGCAGCACCACGACCGCGTCCGGGTCGATCACCGAGCGGCCGGGGAACGCCGCGGCGTCCACACCGACCTGGCGCAGTGCGACCGGGTACACCGCGATGTCGACCACCAGGCGGCTGCCCTCAAGGAAACGCTCGGCCCAGCCGCCGGTCTGCAGGAGGTAGAGCCCGCCGTCCCACTCGTGGCAGTACATGCCCAGCCGGTCGAGGGTGCGCTCGCCGGGGAGGCCGTTGCGGTCGACGACGAGCACCATGACGGGTACGTCCGGGTCACCGGGGCCGATGCCGGAACAAAGGTGGAGCCGGACCACGAACGACCTCCTGTGATGGGGGAGCGGGGCGCCGGCGGACGGCTCGGTCAGGTCGGCAGGGTACATCTGGACGTTGTTGGGCGTCCGGTTGTCGGGCTCTGTCCCACTTCCGATGGCGAGGTGACCTCAAGCCAGCCGCCACATCGACGTGACGCTGACCGGCTTGCTGATGAGCGCCCGGCGTAGACCTGACCGTACGGCAGGATGGGCATCTTGATGGAGATCAACTTCCTGGCCGAATCCGACCGTGCCTGCTGGGAATTGTTGGCTCGTGGTAAAGACGCTTACTTCAAGGTCGAACGCAGCGACGACGACTACGAATGCCGGAGCCCTTGACAGAGCACCTACGGCGCCCGGCCCTGAGCTCCTTCCTGGCGGGATGGCCGCAGGCGACGGCGATCCGCTCTGAACGGTCTCCGTACGGATCGCTTCAGCATCGGCGAGAGCGCCGGGCGGCCGGAGAGCGAGACGCTACGGCCCGCATGGGTACGGCGGGGCCGCGATGCACGGAGGCGGGCCGGTGGTCCTGCCGGCGTATAAAGCACCGTACCCCGCGCGCCCGCCAGGCCGGAGGCCTGACCTCACCAGAGTCCAGCTGAGACGGCCGGCAGGACCACCGGCCCGCCGCAGTGCGCACCCAGCCCCGGCCACCGCAGGGACGGGACCCGGCCGAACCACCGCAGTGCGTACCGAGCCCGATCACCGCAGGGACGGGACCCGGCCGAACCACCGCAGTGCGTACCGAGCCCGATCACCGCGGGAACGGGACCCGCACAAACACGGAACCCGGGAGGAGAGGTCAGATCATGACGTGGTCGTCGGGGCGGCCGACGAAGGAGAACTGGGCGCCGCGGGTGAGCTTGTGGTCGTCGGGCTGCCAGGTGTGCATGGCCGGGTCGCCGCTGCGCCAGTAGACGAAGTTGAACCGGTCGGCGGAGTAGATCTTGACCCGGTCCTCGCGCAGCCGCTTGACCAGCCGGGTGTCCTCGCCCCGGGTGACGTCCTCGAACGCGTAGTGGCGGAACATGTCGGTCCTGCCGAGGAAGGTGCCGCCCTGCACCAGCCAGGCGTAGCGGTGCTCCAGGCCCGGCATGCGGAGCATCGTGGTGTTGGTGGACTCGAAGTAGGCGTAGTGCGCGCCCTTGCCGACCAGTTCGGCGCCTGCGTAGTCGAAGGCGCGGACCAGGTCCGACAGGTAGTGCTCGCCGTACAGGTTGTCGTCGTCCATCTTGGCGACCAGCTCGCCCTCGGCCGCGGCGATGCCCATGTTCATGCAGGCGCCCAGCGACATCGACGGGTCCGCGGCCAGCACCACGACGTCGGTGATCCCCGCCATCCTGGCCTTGTCGGCGACGACGACCGGGTCGATGTCCAGGCCGTGCAGGACCATCACCAGCTGGAGCGGGCGGTGGATCTGCTTGGCCACCGAGGAGATGGCGTGCTCGATCTGGGCGGCGCGGTTGGTCGGCAGCACCACGGAGACCGAGTGGGCACGGGGTTCGACGGGGCGGCCGAGGAGGCCCAGGATCTGGTCCACGCGGTGCGAGAACAGGTGCTTGTCGAAGACCTCGCGCATGGCCAGGTGGCCCTGGCGGGCGCGCAGCTCCGGGCTGTTGAGCAGGTGCAGGACCGTGTTGTAGGACTCCAGCTGGTCGTGGGCGATCGGCACCAGGGAGCCGAACGTCTCCTCGATGGCCCGGGACCAGCCGGTCACCACCGGCGTGGAGCAGGCGGACAGCTCGAAGACCCGGCGGGCGCACATGGTCGGCGAGTCGAGCACCGAGTTCACGTTGAGGAAGACCT
>NZ_BMQE01000067.1:0-26048 GCF_014647955.1 Planomonospora antibiotica
GGCCAAGCCCACCACCACCGCGGCCAAGCCCACAACGGCACCCACCCAGGCCAAGCCCACCTGGAACCCGCCGACCAGCACGGCCAAGCCGACGCCGACCCGGGCCAGGCCCACCTGGAACCCGCCGACCAGCACGGCCAAGCCGACCCCCACCGATGTACGGCCGCCGATCGGGGCCGCCCCGTCGCGGACCGCGACGGCACCCGCCGGGCCCTTCAGCCCGCAGCAGGTCTGCGGGGCGGGATACGTCCCGCAGCGGTCCCTGTCGTTCAGCGGCGGGACGGTTCACCAGCTCTACAACGCGTCCACCGGGAACAACTGCGTGGTCACCGTCAAGAGCACCGACGTGGGCAAGGCGAGCCAGCTCTGGGCCACACTCGAGGTGCAGGGCGGCGGTTCCCTGACCGACAGGGGCTCCTTCGAGTACTACGCGGGACCGGTCGTCCTCCCCGCCAAGGGCAAGTGCGTGCGCTTCTCCGGCGGCGGCCCCGGCGGCCAGACCTCCTCGGACTGGGGGAACTGCGGTTGATCCCGTCCTGAAGGTCCGCCCCGGACCTGACGTGACGCCCCTCCCGGACGGCTCCGGCCTCCGGGAGGGGTCTTCCGGCCGCTCCCGCCGGCCCTCTTCGGAGACCCGGAGGAGCGGCACCCGACCGAGTTCGGCGGGCGGCCGTACGGAGGCCGCCCGCGCGGAGGTGAAGATTCCGTGATCGCCGGAAGGTTCGCCGCGGGTGCGCTGGCACTGGCGGTCGCCGCCCCGCCCGCCACCGGGAACGCGGCGGCGGGCGGGGCGGCGGGGTCCGACTGCACGCCGCAGCGCGGGACGACGAGCATCGGCGAGTCGTGGGCCCAGCGGCGCCTGAACCTGCCGGAGGTCTGGCGGCTCACCAAGGGCGTGGGAGTGACGGTGGCGATCGTGGACAGCGGCGTGGACGCCCGGCACCCGCAGCTGAAGGTGGCCTCGTCCGTCGACCTCACCGGCACGCACGGCTACGACTGCGTCGGGCACGGCACGGCCGTGGCGGGCATCATCGCTGGAGCCGAGATCCGCGGGGTGCCCTTCACGGGTGTCGCCCCCCGGGCCAAGCTGATCTCCATCAAGCAGACCAACGAGAGCAACGGCGACGTGGGCAAACTGGCCCAGGGGATCGTGCGCGCCGTCGAGCTCGGCGCGGACGTGGTCAACGTCTCCATCCAGGCGGCCGACCAGCCGGATCTGAAGGCCGCGGTCGACTACGCGCTGGCCCAGGACGTGGTGGTGGTGGCCGCGGCGGGCAACGTCCAGCGGTCCGACGGCTCGGCGGCGCCCGCCTACCCGGCCGCCTACCCGGGCGTGCTCTCCGTCGGCTCGGCGGGCCCCGAGGGCGGCAGGGCCGACTCGTCCAACGCGTCGACCCCCGTCTCCGTCCTGGCCCCCGGCACCGCCGTCACCGCCCCCTGGCCGGGCAGCGCCTACCGGGAGGACCTGGAGGGGACCAGCTTCGCCGCGCCGTACGTCGCGGGGGTGGCCGCACTGGTGCGGGCCCGCTACCCCGGCCTGGACCAGGTGCGGGTACGGCGGCGCATCGAGCTGACCGCCGACGGGGCCTCCGGCTCCGGGACCGGCGCGGGGATGGTCAACCCGCTGCTGGCCGTGTCCGCGATCCTGCCGGAGACGGTCGCGATCGCGCCGCAGGAACCCGCCCCGCTGCCGCCCGGCGCGGTACGGCCCGCACCCGCCGAGGACGTCAGGGGGATCTCGATCGCGGGCCGGGTCGCCCTGTTCTCCCTCTCCGCGGCGGTCCTGGCCGCCCTGGCCGGCGTCGTCGTGCCCCTGGGCCGGCGGCGCGGATGGCGGCCGGGCGCACAGCGCCCCACCGCCCGGCCCGGGAGCCCGCAGCGCTCTCCCCTCTGACCTGGGAGCCCGCAGCGCTCTCCCCTCTGACCTGGGAGGCCGCAGCGCTCCCCCGCTCGCCCGGGAGGCCGCGGCGGCTCCTCGGCCGCGCGGGGAAGCCGCCGGGCTTCCCGGGCAGGCGGGGAAGGCGCCGCTACGCGGGGAAGCCGCTGCGATTCTCGAAGTCCCGGCGCGCGCCGCCGAGCAGTTCTCCCAGGCTGGGCAGGCTCCCCAGGCGCAGGCCGTGCATCATCTCGTCCTTCGCCCGGGCCGCCGCCTCCTCCGCGGCCCCGACCGCCGCGACGACGGCCTCGCCGAGGGAGACGCCGTCGAGCCGGCGCCGGCTGAGCACGTGGATCTCGAGGTCGAGGAGCGAACCGAGCGCGTCGACCGTGGCGACGACGCGTCCTTCGTCCGCGGTGCCGTGGAAGCGCCTGCCGCTCCACTCCTCCACCGCCGCCTCCAGCTCCGCGAGCGCCTCGGGGAGCCGTTCGGCGAGGCCGAGGAGCTCGTGCTCCTCCACGGTCACGCCTCCCTCAGCAGCGCGTCGACGGCCGGCGCCAGCGGGTCCGCCGGGACGAGCGGGCCGTCCGGGTCCGCCGGGACGGCGGGACGCGTGCCGGTCGCCTCGGCGACCGCCTCGGCCAGTTCCGCCCCCGCGGCCTCGCGCGCCCGCCGGATCGCCTCCACGACGGCCCGGCCCAGCTCCTCGTGGTCGAGGTCCCGCATCGCCCGGGCGCCGACGGTGACGGCGAGCAGCCTGCCCGACCCCGAGACCCTCACCCGGATCCCGCCGTCGGCCGCGTCCGCCTCCACCTCCCGCCCGCTCAGCTCGCGGAGCGCTGCGGTCAGCCGGTCGACCTGCTCGCCGACCTCCCGCAGGAGGCCCGCGACGTCACCCTCGGCACCGGCCGCGAATGCGGCGATCTGCCCTGTCCGTTCCATCTCCCGCCCGTCCGCGCTCATCCAGGGCGTCCCCGTCACCTGTGGTGCGGGGCGCGCTGCCAGTAGTCGTCGTTGATGTTGCCGGGGTCGGTCACGCCGGGAGGCAGTCCCAGCCGCCGCGGTCCCCTGTCCGGGTCCCCTCCGGTCCAGAAGGCGGCCCGCAGGTCGTTCAGCTTGAGTTCGAGCTTGTTGAGCTCCGTCTCGTAGCCGTTGTAGACGTCGGCGAACTGCTTGACCAGGTTCCCCAGCCCTCCGGCGAAGGTCGCCACGTAGGCCATGAGGGCTCCCCTGGCGACCGGGTTGGTCGTGCTGAGCGCCGTGAGCGTCTTGAAGATCGGCGCGGAGGCCGCGTAGATGGCGAAGACCGAGAGGTCGTACTCCAGGACCTCCTTGTACTGACCCTGCATGGTGGTGCTCATGTCGTCGGACACCTTGCGCAGCACGCCGAACAGGCCGTTGGTGTTGAACCGCAGGTGCGTCTGGAGCGCCTGTTCGGCCTCCCCCTGCCAGTTGGGGGAGACCTCGTCGAAGAACGCCCGCCACAGGTCCGCCCGGCCGCTCTCCAGCCGCCCGGAGATCTCCTTCCAGGTGTCCCTGCGGTTCGCGAAGAGGAAGGGGTTGCCGATGTTCGCGGTCGCGGCGACGTCCAGGGCGAGGGCGGCGGCGCCGATGCCCGACATCACCATGGCGGTCCGGGTCGGCTGCCGCAGCACGTTCAGCGACCCCATCAGCTTGCGGAAGAAACCGGGATCGGTCCGGGCCTGCACGACCGGCGCGGCCGCGCGGGCCTGCCCGACCGGACCGGGCCCGCCGGCCGGTCCCACCTGCACGGTCCGGCGGACCGTGCCGTGGCGGTCGGTGACGTACAGCGGGCCCTGCCCGGGCGGCTGCCCGCCCGGGAGCAGCGGATTCTCGCTCAGGGCTTCCCTCCCGCCGCGTTGGCCCGCTCCACCTGCACGTACGTGGCGGCCACCCGCATCAGCCGCTCGGAGTCCGAGGCGAGGGTCTCGCGCAGGACCCGCGCGCCCGCCGCCCAGGTGTCCGCGACGGCGTTGAGCCGGTTGACGAAGAGCAGCCCGACGAGCGGGACGCCCGCGAGCGGGGCGAGGTTCCACCCCTCGAAGCGGGGCGTTCCGTCCAGCGCGCCCTGCACCTCGGCGCCCGCGTCCCCCGCGGTTCCCGCGAACTTCTCCAGGTGCCCGGCCGCGACCTCGTATCCGGGGGTCTGAGGAGCCAATCGACCAGCCTCCGAGAATCGTCTCCGTATCGCCGTACCGCCGTGCCGTCACCGCGCCCCTGGCGCCCCGGCACCGCCGGGCCGCGCGTCGCCGCGCGCACGGCCGGGCGGCGGCTCAGAGGCTACGGGGCTCCCGTTAACACCGGGCGGCCTGCGGATGTCCGGGCGCTTTCCGGCTCCCTTCCGGCGTCCTGCGGCCTGGCCCGCCCAGGCGTCCCGGGGCCTCCCCCGCCCGCCCCGGAAGAGAGGAAGATCCCTTTTCTGTCTCGGAGGGGGCAACTCCTTGATCGCGCTTCTATGCTGTCGGCTACCGCGTGTCCGGCGAGACGGAGGTGGAATGCAGACCCGTCGCGATCTCTACCAGGCGTACCGGCTGATGACGCAGCGACTGGGCACGGCTCTGCTCCAGGGCGAGCCGGACCTGCCCGAGTCGCCGATGCGCAGGTACAACGTGGCGATGTTCTGCGCGGTGCTGGCCGCCGTCCTGGTGGCGGTCGTCTTCGGCGTGCTGGGACTGCTGCGCCCGGGCGGCGCGACCGCGCTCACCGAACCCGGCACGGTCCTCGTCGAGGAGGAGTCCGGCGCGACGTTCGTCTACAGCGCCCCGCAGCGGCGGATGATCCCCGTCGCCAACGTGGCCTCCGCCCGGCTGCTCCTGGGCACGCAGGGCGCGAAGGTCCGGACGGTGACCGCGGCCTCGCTCGCCCGCTTCACCCGGGGCACGCTGGTGGGCATCCCGGGCGCTCCTGAGTCGCTGCCCGCGCCCGACCGCCTGGTCCGCGCCCCGTGGTCGGCCTGCGTGGTGGAGGGCACGGACGCCGCCGGCGGGCGCAGGCCGTACACGTCCCTGATCGGCGGCTTCGAGGTCGGCGGGCGCCCGATCGGGCAGGACTCCGCCATGGTGGTCGAGGAGGGCGGGCAGACCTGGATGCTCTGGTCGAACCGGCGGATGCGGGTGGCGTCCGAGAGCGTGCGGGCGCTGCCGGAGGGAGGGCGCCGGCAGGTCCCGGCCGCCTGGCTCAACGCGCTGCCCGCCGGGCCCGACCTGCGCAGCCCCTGGATCCCGGGGCTGGGCCGCGCGGTGCGCGGGCCGGACGGCCGCGGGTCCGCGGCAGGCCGGGTCTACACCGTTCCGCCGGCCGTCGGCGGCCCCGCCAAGTGGTACGTCCTGCTCGCCGACGGGCTGGCGAGCCTCACCCCCGTCCAGGCGGACCTGCTCCTGCAGAACCCCGCGACGAGGAAGGCGTACGGCCGCGCGCCGGTCCGGGCGATCACGCTGGACGCCGCGACCGCGAACGCGATGCGGGTCTCGAAGACCCGCCTGGACTCCACCGGCCTCCCCGAGACCATGCCGAAGGTCATCGAGCCGGACCCGGCGGACCCGCTCTGCGCCGTCTACTCCGGCACGGCACGGGGGTCGGCGCAGGCGACGCTGACCGTCGAGAGCACGGTACGGATCCCCGCGCCCCCGAACGAGCGCTTCGACCAGGCCACGGTCGACCAGGTGGTGCTCCCGCCCGGTTCCGGCGCGCTCGTGGGGCTGCTGCCGGGAGACGGCAGGCTGGACGCGGTCCGCTCGCTCTACCTGATCGGCGACCAGGGGCGGCGGCACGCGATCCCCTCACCGGAGGCGCTGCAGAGCCTCGGCTACGCCGACGGGGACGTCGCCCCGCTCCCGGCCCACCTGATGCACCTGATCCCGGAGGGGCCGGCGCTCGATCCGGCCGCCGCGAGGGTGCCGGTGCGGGTCGAGCAGCCGGCGGCGGCCCCGGCCCGGCCGTAGCGGCCGGGCCTCGCCCGTCCCGGAGCCCCTCGGGTTCCGGCCGGGGCAGCCCGGGGGCGCGGCGCGGAAGGCCGGGGCAGCCCGGGGGCGCGGCGCGGAAGGTCAGGGGAGGCCGGGGAGGTGGAAGCCGCCCTGGCTCAGGTTCATGTTCAGGCTGGGCAGTTCCGTCTTCTTGAGCCCGGCGGCCGGATCGTAGGTCAGGCCCGCCTTGGTGAACTCCGGCGTCCCCTCCGGCATGGCCTTCATCCCGAAGAACAGCTTGCCCATGTTGTCCTGGAGGGTGGCCACCCCGTAGAGGATGCCCGCGACCACCCCGGCGGCCGTCATCTTCTTCTTGGCCATCGACTTGACCGCCTTGTCGATGGAGTTGAGCACCCCGGTGAGCGCGACCTCGAAGGCCACCTTCCCCCCGGGGTGGGCGAGGAAGACGATGGAGAGCGCCGCCAGCGCCTGCATGATGACCGCGACGGACATCGCGATGATCGCGCCCACGTGGTAGACGAGGGCGGTCTGGTCCAGGGCGTCGCCCATGCCCTTGCGGAGGTTCTGCGCGTTGCCGAGTTCGTCGTTGAACTTCAGGACGGCGGCGTCGAACGCGGCGAAGGCCTCGCCCTCCCACTTGCCGTCCTTCCTCAGCGTCTCCTTCAGCTCGGTTATCTCCCGCTTGAGCTGGTCGAGGTCCGCCTTGTCCCATTCCTTCGCCGCCGCGCTCATGGCACCCGGATCGGAGATCATCAGGCCGAGCGTCGCGGCGATGGAGAACGCCATGGGACGCCTGAGGACTCCGGCCGCGATGGTCGCCAGCGCCACCGCCGCGATGTACATGTCCTTGTCGTTCTCGTACGCCATGCCGTCAGCCTCCCGTCCCGCCGCGTCCCGTCCGGATCACGGCTCCTGGCCGATCACCGAGGGGGCGACGTCCTCGTCGCCGCCCCAGACCCCCTCGTCCTCCGAGAGCCAGGTGGTCTGGTCGCGCTCGCGCTCCTGATCGCCTGCTCCGGCGCCGCCCATCGGCACCATCGGCATCATCGGCATGCCGTTCGCACCGGCTCCGCGTGCACCTCCCGGCAGGCCGCCCGGGCCGCCGGTACCCGCCCCTGCGGGGAACGCGCCGCCCCCTCGGCCCGCCGTGCCCGTCCCGGTCTGGTCGCCCGTCCAGGTCGTGGCCTCCGGGACCTTGAACTGCGGCACGGACGGCTCGCCGGGCGTGTAGGCGGACAGGTCCGTCCGGCGCGGGTCGACCGATCCGAGGCCCGGCAGTCCGGTCGCGGTCTGCCCGGGCAGACCGGGGACCTGCCCGTCGAGCCCTCCGCTCCCCGGCACGCCGCCGGTGCCCGGCAGGTTCGCGCCCGGGAGGTTCGCGCCCGGGAGGTCCGTACCCGGCAGACCACCCCCCGGAAGGCCCCCGCCCGGCAGACCACCCCCGGGCAGACCACCCCCGGGCAGACCACCCCCCGGAAGGCCCCCGCCGGGCAGACCCCCGCCCGGCAGACCACCCCCCGGAAGGCCCCCGCCCGGAAGGCCCCCGCCGGGCAGACCACCCCCCGGAAGGCCCCCGCCGGGCAGACCGCCCCCTGGAAGGCCACCGCCCGGAAGGTCCGTACCCGGAAGACCACCCCCCGGAAGGCCCCCGGGCAGGCCGCCCCCTGGAAGGTCCGTACCCGGAAGGTCCGGCAGCCCGTTGGCGTCCTCGGCGGCCTTGTAGGTATGGCTGGCCGTCTCGAGGGCCGTCCGCCACGACGCCAGCACGTCCCTGCCCGCGCCGAGGGCGTCGGCGGCGCTGTCCCGGGCGCGGTCGTGCGCGATGTGCAGCCCGGCGCCCAGGACGCCGAATCCGGGGAACGGGACGCCGATCGCCTTCGTCCGGTCGGCGACGCCCTCGATCGTGCCGGCGTGGGTGTCGTAGTCCTTCCCGAGCGCCTTCAGCTTCTCGTCGCTGAAGGAGACCCCGGGACCGTTCAGCCCGTAGCCTCCGAGCGTCTGGCCGCCGCCGGATCCGCTCATCGTCCACCCCTCCGCAGCCTCCGCGGGCCGTCCCGGCCCGCGAGGTCCGTGATCGTTTCGCCCGTTCAGGCTACTGTCGCGACGCACCGCCGTACAGATCACCGTGGAACGGACGGCGCCCGGTCGCGGTCCCCCGGAGTACGGCCGCGCCCCGCCCGTGCTCAGCCGCCGCCGGGGAACCGTCCTGGTCCCTCCGCCATGCGCCGGTTCATCTCGCGGGCGAACGGCTCGTGACCGCGCGTCATCCGCTTCTCCACCTCGCCGAAATCGGCGCTGAAGTCGGCGCCGGGGACCGACACGCCCGCCCCGGCGAGCAGCTCGCGCGCCCGACGTTCCCCGTCCTCCTGGGCCGAGCGGATCGCGCTCGTCAGCTCGTCCGCGAGGGTGCGGCTGTCCATCCGCATCACCCGCGGGTTGAGGTCGATCCGCTCCACGCGCCCGGTCGCGTCGGTGACCACGTCGATCAGGTCTCCGGCTCCGGTGCCGTGCCCGCGCAGACCGGCGAGTTCCTCCTGCACGTCCGCGAGACGGCTCATCGTCCGCTCCGCATCCTGGATGACGCGGTCCAGGTCGTCCGGGTCGAAGTTCTCCGGATCGAAACCGGTGGGATCGAAGCGGGGTTCGGACACCGCGCACCCTTTCGACATCGAGTGATCATCAACCACTCGGACCACTCTCATATCGGATGTATCGCAAGATACTATCCCGCCAGGTGAATTCTTTCCCAAGACCGAGAAACCAACGGCCAAAAACAGACATCTGTAGCATAGGAGGATTTCCGCGTGAGTCAGGACAAATACGTCACTTCCTCCTGTATCTCTAACATTCAGCGGAACCTCGATGACAAGGTCCTGCCCGCGCTCCGGGACCTCAGAGAGGACATCGACAGCACCGACGTCGGTTTTCCCGGTTTCGGCGTCCTCGGCGTCGTGTTCGGCGGCAAGTACAGCGACGTGCAGGAGGACGTCCGGAAGATGACCGACGACGCCGTCAGCACCGTCGAGGCGTGGGTCATTGCGCTGGAGACCATCAAGCGGAACTGGCGCGCGGCCGAGGAGAGCAGCGCCGTCGTCTACAGGTGACAACCCCGAGGAGCACCGGACATGCGCGTGACAGCCGGCAACGCCGCCGCGGCCTCCACGCAGGCCATGGAGGCGTTCAAGAAAGCGGTCCCCCGGGCCCCCGGCCTGATGGTTGCGGTGGGCGTCCTGGGCACCGCCGTCGCCGACGTCCCCGGCATGGGCGACGCCAAGGCCAACTGGAACGCCCTGGCCAAGGCCCTGGAGGTGGAGTACCCGGGTCTGATCGGCAACGCGGTCTTCCTGTCCCGGGCCGACTGGATCGCCGACGACCGGGAGGCGTTCCTGCACGCGGTGCAACTGTTCGGCGGCGACCTGCAGAAGCTGAGCGGCCTCTGCTACAACCTGGAGGGTCAGGTCGACCAGGTCCGTGACGCCTACAACTACTACTGGCTGGAGGCGGCGGCCCTGGCGGGCACCGTCCTCGGCTATGTGGCGGCCGCCCACTCCATGAAGGCCCTCCCGCACCTGAGATTCGCCTCCCAGGTGTGGCTCGAGAAGCTGGTCGCCCTCACCAACTGGCTCGTCGCCCAGAACACGAAGATCCTCGCCGCCTTCCTCGGCGTGGCGGGGACCACCTTCGGCACCGCCCTCCAGTCCATGGGCCAGATGTTCAACATCGAGCCGACCGACGGCGTCGCGATCGACTTCAAGCGGGCGGTCATCTCCACCACGCCGCCCTCGCTGCGGGTGGCCCCCAAGCGCGAGCTGCCGGAGCCGTACCAGGCGGACCCGCCTGAGAAGTGACCTGCGGCGCCGGCCCTCCGGTGCGGTCGTCCGCCGGCATCCCCGGCGGACGGCCCGGAAGCCCGGTCTCCGGTGAACGGTCCAGGGGGCCGCCTCGCCGAATGGTCCGGGTTCCGTCGCGACCGCCCCCGCGGACGTCAGCCGATCACCGGCGGGATGGTGTCGCCGCCGCCGCCCCAGACGTCGTCGTCCTCCAACAACCAGGTGCCGTTCTCCCGGTCCCGCTCCTCGTCGCCTCCCGCGCCGCCCTTCGCAGCGGCGCCCATCGGCATGAACGGCGCCATCGGCGCGCCGCCGCCCGCCTTCGCCCTGCCCCCGGCGCCCCCGGCGCCCCCGGCGCCCCCGGCACCCCCGGCGCCGGCGCTTCCGGCACCGCCGGCGCCTGCGGCACCCCCGGGCCCGCCCGCGGCGCCGAAGGCCCCGCCCGGGAAGGCGCCGCCGCCCGGCCAGCCTCCGGCCCCGGGTCCGCCCGTTCCTGAGGGTCCGCCGGGGAACTGCGCCATCCCCGGGAAGGCGGGCGATCCGGTCATCGAGGGGTCGCGCAGACCGGCGAGCGTGGTCGCGGACGATCCCGGCGCGGGCACGCCCGCGTCCGGCGGACCAGGCAGGTGCGCGGAGGCGTCGCCCGTGTTCACCGCCCCGCCGGCGCCCGTCCCCGGAAGGCCTGGGGCGCCCGGCAGGCCCGACGCGCCCTCGGGGAGCGGATGGACCAGCCCCGACGGATCGAGGCCGCCCGGGACCGTCCCCCCGTCTCCGGGAAGCTCTCCGAGCCCGTACGGATCACCGTCCAGGCCGGGCACGGAGGCGCCGGTCCCGGACCGCCCTCCGCCCAGGAGCTCCGAGGGGAGTTTCGTGGACGGGTCGCCGCCGGGGAGGCCGGTCGGCTTGTACTCCGGCAGGTCCACCTCCGTGGGGGTGGGCAGCGCCTGCTGGACGTCGGGGGGCAGCTCCGCGTAGAGCTCGCGGATCTTCTCGTTCACCGCGTAGAAGTGGTCCCTGGCCCGGCGCTGGACCCGGTAGACCCCGTAGAACGGGGTGAGGTCGGCCCAATCGATGTCCCGGTCCGTGCGCGAGTCCCGGCCCTGCTGGACGACCACCTCGCGCTGCGCCCAGGCCATCGTGTCGGCGTACTTGCGCAGCACCGTGCCGGTGGCGTTCAGTTTGCCGGCGAGCTCGCGCATGGTCGCGTGCAGGAACTGCAGCTGCTTCTGGACCTCGACGCCCGCCGGCCCCTTCAGGTACCGGGCCAGCTCCGCGGCCTTCGCCTTGAGCTCCGCCGCGCCGGCCTCCAGCGCCCCGTGCCCGGCGACGTAGTAGTCGCCCGCCCGCCGCACCGCGACCGGATCGGCGCCGTCGATCCACTCCTGGATCCGCTTCTCCAGGTAGTCGAAGTAGAAGATCTGCGTCTCTTCGGTGGCCAGCGGCCCGTCCGTGGGCTTGACCCTGATCCTCTGCACGTCCGCCATGATCGTCCGCCCCGCACTCAGTGCCGGTCGCCCGGCCGGCCGTAGGCCTGTTCCGCGCCGTCGTAGGACCTGGCCATCTCCAGCAGCGCGTTGATGGACTCCCCGTACTGCCGGGCCAGCGAGGCGTACAGGCCGCTGCCCGGGCTGCCCGGGTCCCCGACCAGGACGGAATAGGCCGAGACGATCCCCATGGAGAACTGCTGCGCCGTCTGCCACTGGCCGAGCTGGGCCTCGCTCAGCGCGCAGTGGCGCTGCAGGTCGGGCAGCGCCCCCGCGCCCTGCGGAGGGGGCGGGGGCGGCGAGAAGTCGTCACCGGGCTTGTGGTCGCCCGCCGCCGCGGGCTCCGCGCCGCCCGTGGTCAGCGCCTTCAGCGCCTTCTCCAGCTCGCCCGCGATCCGCTTCACCTCCGTGCGGTCCACCTCGGCGCCGTGCTTGCGGTCGGCCTCCGTCAGGCCGGGCCAGTCTGGATCCAGTTGAAACGCCATGCCGTGCCTTCCGGGAGCCGGGCGGGGTCAGTTGATGACCGGGGGGATCACCTCATGGCCGGTGTTCCAGACGTCGTGCTCCTCGGTCAGCCAGCTCGTCCGCTCCTGGCCCTGCGACTCCTCGCCGCCGGCGGCGCCGCCCATCGGCATGAACGGCATCATCGGCGCGCCGCCCGCGGCGGCGCCCCGCAACGAGGACAGGGCCGCCCCGCCGCCGGCGCCCGAGCCGCCGCCCAGGACCGGGGGCACGCTCGTCATCGGCCCGCCGATCCCGAGCGGGTTCGGCCGGACCACCGTGCCGGGACCGGAGCCGGGACCGAAGCCTGATCCGGGGCCGAAGCCGGGGCCGGGCTGCGCGGTGACCGCCGCCGGATTCTGCGTGGGCGTCAGGGCCGTGGCCGGGTCGTTCGGGGTGAAGGCGGCGACCTCGGTGGTCCGGGGGTCGCCGGAGCCGGCCGGGTCACCGGCCTGACCGATCACCGGGGGAACGGTGCCGTCACCGGTGACGCCCGAACCCGGGAACGCGCCGTTCCCGTTCCCGCCGGGACCGGAGCCCGGTCCACTCCCTCCGGGTCCGCTCCCGCCGGGGTCGGTCCCGCCTCCGGGTCCGCTCCCGCCGGGGTCGGTCCCGCCACCGGAACCAGGTCCACCGGAACCAGGCCCACCGGGACCGGGGCCCGGTCCGCCGCCCGAGCCGGGGCCGCCCCCGGAACCGCCTCCGGGGCCGCCCCCGGAACCGGGGCCGCCGCCCGGGCCGGGGCCGCCCCCCGTGCCCGAACCGCCGGTGCCGCCGGGGTTTCCGGAGTAGGCCGGGACGGATCCGCCGTTCCCGCGGGGCGAGCCGCCCTCGTAGGGGCTGCCGCCCGGCGGGTACTCCACGGGCGTGTAGCCGCCGGAAGCCTCCGGGATGGTCACGGTCGGCAGGTTGTACGTCACGTTCGCCGGAACGCTCTCGTAGAGCTGCACGATCCTCGTGTCCAGCTTGCGGAGGATCTCCCGGGCCGCGTGGTCGCCGTTCATGGCGGCCTGCGCCGAGGGCGTCAGGCCCGGAGCGGGCTCCTTCAGCGGCCCGATCGTGGACGGCGCGGTGGAGGGGGACGCCGAGGCGGACGGCGACGGCGACGCGGTGGGCGAGGGCGTCGGCGCCGGGCCGGGCGAGGGGTTCGGCTGCGGGGCGGGGTCGGCCTTCAGCCTCTCCAGTTCGTCGATCGCCTGGGGCAGGGCGGCCCCGCCGTACGTCTGCAGGACGGAGGCCATCTGCCCCATCTTCTCAGCCAGCTCCGCGCCGGTGGCGTGCAGCATCTGCAGCGCCCGCTGGACCTCGACGGACGCGGGCCCGCTCCACGCCCCGGCGAGTTCCTTGGCGTTGCGGGCCAGGGCCTCGCGGACGGAGCCGAGGACGGCCACGCCGGCCTGGTAGGAGGCCGCGGCGGCCGTCACCTGCTCCGGCGCCGTGGCGTGCAGCCACCGCTCGATCTCCTCCTTCGACGCGGACACCTGGCCCGCGCTGGGGACCGCGCTGGTGGACCGGACGTCCAGGCTCCCGCTCTCACTGCCCACGACGACCCTCCCGTGATCGCTTCCGCCCGCCGTCAGCCACCGTTGGCACGGCGGGCCCTGTCGTACTCGTCGGCGTTGGCCCGGATCGCCTTGGCGGCGTCCTCCAGCCGGACGGCGAACATCCCGTAGACGTAGGCCAGCGTGTTCGACACCGGCCCGACGTACATGCCCGCGACGCCCTCGGGGGAGTGGTTGCGGCCGACACTCCGGGCGAACGCGCTGGCCGCCGGCCAGGTCCCCACCTGGAACTCGGTCAGGGCGGAGTCCTGCCAGAGGCCGGTCGCCGACCCGGCCCCGCTCTTCATCTCTCCGGCGCAGCGCTCCAGGTCCTCGGCGACCTTCCGCATCCGCGCGACGTCGAACTCGGTCCCCGTCACGTAGTTGTGCACGCCGGGCCAGTTCGGATCAGGGGAGAGCTCGTTACCCATCGTTCTCCTTGAAGACTCCGAAGACTCCTTGGCAGACCGCCGCCGTGGAGGCACGCGGCGCGCGGCGGCCCGGCCCGGCCGCCGCGGAGTGCACCGGCCGCGGCCGTACGGAGCCCGGCCGGTGCGCCGCCCGGGTCAGCTGGACCAGATCGCCCGGTTGCGCGCCTCGGCCGCCTTGTAGTTCTCGTTGGCGGTGCCGAGCGCGACGGCGGCCTCGTTGAGCTGGCGCCCCATCTCCTGCTCGGCGGCGTCCCAGATCTTGCGGTGCTCCTCGAAGAAGTTCGCCGCGTCGCCGGCCCAGTTGTCGCCCAGGACCTCCTGGAGCTTCCTGATGAGCTCGTCGGTCGCCTTGTCCATGTTGCTGACGACCTTGAGGAGCCCCAGCTGGGCCTGCTCCATCTGCACGAAGTTGACCTTCGTATAGTCGGACACTGTGCTCTCCGTCCTTGTCGTGGAGGGATCGGGGAAGAAATGCCGGGGGCCGCGCGGGCCTCAGGTCACCTGGTTCCGGTGTTGATGAGGGAGTCGACCCTGTTCATGCCGCTCTGCACGTCCTGGTCGGCCGCGCTGTAGGTGATGGAGTTGTCGCCCATCTTCTGCGCGATGGACTCCAGGTCGCGCCGGACGATCATCATCTGCTCGTCCCACTTGGTCATGGCCTGGAGGAACTTGGCCGACGCGGTGCCCAGCCATCCCGTGGCCGTCAGTTCCTGCGTGGTGGTCTGCACACCCTTGCGGAGACCCTCGACGTACTGCGCGGTGTCCACGACGAGTTCCGACGCCTTCTTGATCTGTGCCGGACTGGCACCGAAGAAATCCGCCACCGGTCACCTCCGTGACATAGGACCTGTTTGCCGGTCGCGGCTCAGCGCCCGCGCCGGCCGTGCGGCCCGATGCCGCATCGCCGACGAGGCGGACTGCTCCCGCGAACATCATCACCAGGCATGCTAGTGATCTCGCCCGCCCTGGATAACAAGAATGCATATTACGGACAGATAACTTTGCCGCCTATTAGGTCAGATGTCCCATCCGAGGCATATATCCAGAAAGGGGTGACACTGGAGGACGCACCTACCCTTCGGCGCTCCTAAAGCCCCAAACGGTGACGAATCCGGTCAAGCTCCCCCATAACATCGTTGAAGGTGCGGTCGTAGGCCGTCTCCATCTCCTTGATCCGGTCCTTCAGGGCCTCCGGATCGCGGGCCTCCCGCATCGCGCCGTCCCCGCCGAAGGCCTCGCCCATCAGGTCCTCGAACCGGGTGTTGAAGTCCTCGGCGGCGGCGCGGACCGTCGCCTTGATCATCTCCGCGAGCTCCCCCGCGCTCAGCCGCATCGCCTTGGGGTGGAGCTCGAGCCCGCTCAGCCCCTGGCTCCCGTACTCGACCGCGACCAGGCCGCTCTCGTCCTCGGCCCGCCCGACCAGCTCGGACGCGGCCTTCTGCACGTCCTGGACGTGGTCGAACCGCATGTTCAGCAGCTTGTCGACATCGATGTTCGCGAAATCCCCGAACCCAGCCGTCATCGCTCATCCCTCCTCGTGGACGCCGCCGGACCCGTGGGCGCGGGCCCCGGTCCGGCGGCACGCCGGCTTCTCCTCCCGGACCGCGCGGCATCTCCGCGGGCACGGGCCGTACTCCCCCGGACCGCGCGGCACCTCCGCGGGCACGGGCCGTGCTCACCCCGCCAGGCCGCGCACCCAGGCGTAGACGTCCAGCACGCCGAGGGCGAGCGGGAACAGCGCGACCACGAGCAGGACCTCGATGATGTCCCCGGCCCGCCCCCAGAACGGCGACGGCCGGCCCGCCGGGAGCCACAGGCCCAGGCCCGCCGGGACCGCCGCGGCCCACAGCAGCGCCACCACCACGGTGATCGCCGCGGCGCCGCTCCCGGCGACCGCCTGCCCGACCGCGAACACCGCGAGCCCGGCGACGCCGCCGAGCGTCAGCCAGAGCCGCTGGCCGAGCCCCTGGAACACGCGGGCCCGCATGACGAGCACCGCCGCCAGCACCAGCGCCGTGGCGATCGCGATCCAGCGGCCGTCCAGCAGCAGGTACACCTGGGTGACCAGCGCCGTCAGCGCGATCCCGGCCACCATCCCGGTCGCGTAGCGCTGCGCCCGGCCGGTGCGCTCCCGGATGGTCTCGCCGTCGACCCGCTGGTTGTCGGCGCGCAGTTCCTCGGCGTTGGTCGGCATCGTGGGCATCGGCAGCCGGGCGATCCGGAACGACAGCATCGGGACCGCGGAGCCGAGCGCCAGCAGGATCGAGGCCGTCACCGCCGCGACCCCGGCGGGGGAGGCGCCCGAGACCATCACGACCCCGGCCGCCGCCGCCCCGGCCGCCGCCGCCACGCCGGTGCCCATGAAGCCCGGCACGCCGTCGGCGACCGCGATCCCGCCGGCGGTGGCCACGAAGACGGTGACGGCGAAGCCGGACAGCAGGTGCGGCGCGCCGAACCCGGCCGGGGAGTCCGTCAGGCCCGCCGGGGCCAGCAGCCCGGCGAGGAAGCCGTACGGCAGGGCCGTGTAGCCGATCAGCGCGCCCGCCGCGGAGTCGCCCAGCGCCCGCGAGACGGCGCCGCCGGCGCCGAGCAGCAGGAGCGCCAGCACCGCGGCGAGCACCGCGGGGACCGTCCAGGGAGGGCCGGCGGCCACCAGCGCCACCGTCCCGGTGAGCAGGAGCGCCACCGCGGCGCCCAGCCCGGTCAGCCTGGTGTGCCTCTTCTCCCAGTTGCTCGGCCCCTCCTTGACGCTGGTGGCGACCACGTCGGCCACGTCGTCGAACACGGCCGGGGGCAGTACGGCGTCGCGGGGGCGCAGGTAGAGCACCTCGCCGTCGAGCACGCCCAGGGCGCCCAGGCTCTGGCCGAGGTCGAGGGGGGCGCCCCCGATCCGCTGGAGCACCCAGACGGGGACCGCGGCGGCGCCGCCGCCCGTCTCGCCCACCGCCTGCAGCAGGCCCGGCAGGATGTGCGGCAGCGGGATGTCCGCGGGCAGTGCCAGGTCCGCCTTCACGCGGGGGGCCACGATCGTGACGTGGCACAGCGGCGGCAGCGGCGCGGCGGACCGGACCGCCACCCCCTGCGGCCCCGGCCCCTGGACGGGTGGTTGACTCAGCGGTAGCACAGCCGTTTCCCTCTCCCGTGGACATCACGAATATCACCGACATAGGGGATATCTCGGATATGGCGGATACGGTAGCGGCACAATGTGGATCACGCGCGGTGGTCGGCCGCAGGCGCCGCCGGCCGCGCGAGTGGACGGGTCCACCGGCGGCAGGGAAGACGTCCGGGCACAGGAGGGCATTTCCAGGGTGAGCATCGTCGTCGTACGGCGTCCCGAGCGCCGTCCCCCGCCCAAGCCACCGCGGGGCGAGATCCTCCTCGAGTCGCCTCCGGAGATCCCCGAGGTCCAGTCGCAGGGTTTCGCCGGGGTGATGACCTACCTGCCCATGCTGGCGGGAGGCGCCGCCATGGGCCTGATGTTCACCGCCGGGGGCAACACCAACCCGGTCATGTACGTCGCCAGCGGCCTGTTCGCCCTGTCCATGGTCGGCATGACCATGGGCCAGCTCGGCCGCCAGGCCGGGGAGCGCAAGTCCCGCCTGAACGGCCTGCGCCGCGACTACTTCCGCTACCTCTCCCAGGTCCGCAAGCGGGTGCGGCGCGCCGCCGTGCAGCAGCGGGAGGCGCTCGAGTGGAGCAGCCCCGCCCCCGACTCCCTGTGGTGGATCGCCCTGGGCCCGCGCCTGTGGGAGCGGCGGCCCCGCGACGACGACTTCGGCACCGTACGGCTCGGCACCGGCGTGCAGAAGCTCGCGATCCAGCTCATCCCCCCGGACTCCAAGCCGGTCGAGGACCTGGACGCCCTCTCGGCCGGCGCGCTGCGCAGGTTCGTCCGGACGCACTCGACCGTCCCGCACCTCCCGGTCGCCGTGGCCCTGCACTCCTTCGCCCGGATCAGGCTGACCGGCGACCCGGTGGCCGTCCGCGGGCTGGTCCGGGCGATGGTCGCCCAGATGGCCGTGTTCCACTCCCCCGACGACCTGCGGATCATGGTCTGCGCGGGCGGCGAGTGGATGGCGCAGTGGGACTGGGTCAAGTGGCTGCCCCACGCGCTGCACCCCGAGGAGACCGACGCCGCCGGCCAGGCCCGGCTCATGTCCGGCACCCTCGCCGACCTCGACCGGCTGGTCGGCGAGGACCTGAAGGAGCGCGCCCGCTTCCGGCCCGGCGCCTCCGCCGACGCCCTGCCGTACCACGTGCTGATCGTCGACGGCGGGCACATCCCGCACGACTCCCAGCTCGGCGCCGACGCGATCCAGGGCGTCACCGTCATCGACCTGTCCGGGACGGCCGGGGCGGTGGAGGAGAAGAGCACGCTCCGGCTGGACGTCCGGCCGGACGGCTTCTTCATGATCAAGGTCGACCACGCGGGCAAGGAGAGCTCGACCCGGCTGGGCGACCCCGACCGGCTGGACTTCCTGCGGGCCGAGGGCCTGGCCCGGCAGCTGGCCCCGCTGCGCGCCTCGACCGCCAAGGGGGGCGAGGAGCAGGACGTGCTCACGGCGAACACCTCGCTGACCGACCTGCTCGGGGTGGGCGACCCGGCCCGCCTCGACCCGGCGGTGGTCTGGCGGCCCCGGGCGGGGCGCAACCGGCTGCGGGTGCCGATCGGCCTCGGCGGGGACGGGCGGGTGGTCGAGCTCGACATCAAGGAGTCGGCGCAGGGCGGCATGGGCCCGCACGGCCTGGTCATCGGCGCCACCGGCTCGGGCAAGAGCGAGCTGCTGCGCACCCTGGTCCTCGGCCTGGCCATGACCCACTCGTCGGAGATCCTGAACTTCGTCCTGGTCGACTTCAAGGGCGGCGCCACCTTCCTCGGCCTGGACTCCCTCTCCCACGTCTCCGCGGTGATCACCAACCTGGAGGACGAGCTCCCCCTCGTCGACCGCATGCACGACGCCCTGCACGGCGAGATGGTCCGCCGCCAGGAGCTGCTGCGCGCCGCGGGCAACTACGCCTCACTGCGCGACTACGAGCGCGCCCGCGAGCAGGGCGTCCCCCTGCAGCCGCTGCCCACCCTGTTCGTCGTCATCGACGAGTTCAGCGAGCTGCTCGCGGCCAAGCCCGAGTTCGTCGAGCTGTTCGTGATGATCGGCCGGCTGGGCCGGTCGCTCGGCGTCCACCTGCTGCTGGCCTCCCAGCGGCTGGAGGAGGGCAGGCTGCGCGGCCTGGACACCCACCTGTCCTACCGGGTCGGCCTGCGCACCTTCTCGGCCATGGAGAGCCGGGTCGTGCTGGGCGTCGCCGACGCCTACGAGCTGCCGTCCGCGCCCGGAAACGGCTACCTCAAGTTCGACACGACCGGGATGACCCGGTTCAAGGCCGCCTACGTCTCCGGCCCCTACCAGGCGGACCCGAGCCACGGGACGGCGGGCGCGCGCGGGCCCGTCCGCCAGGTCGTGCCGTACGGCCCGGCGTTCGTGCCGTTCCCCGTCGTGGAGGAGCCCGCCGGGCGGCCGGAGGCGGAGGACGGGCCGCCGGACGGGACCGGCGGGGAGGGCGGCAGGGACGGCAGGGACGCTCCCAGCCTGCTGGACGTCGTGGTCGACCGGCTGCGCGGCCAGGGCCCTCCCGCCCACCGCATCTGGCTGCCGCCGCTGGGCGAGCCCCCCACCCTCGCCGACCTGCTCCCCCCGCTGTCCGTCACGCCGCAGCTCGGCCTCACCACGGCCGGCTGGGCGGGCCGGGGCCGGCTGCACGCCGTCGTGGGCGTCGTCGACAAACCGTTCGAGCAGCGCAGCGACCCGTTCTGGCTGGACCTGTCGGGCGCCGCCGGCCACGTCGGCGTCGCCGGCGGGACGCAGAGCGGCAAGAGCACGGTGCTGCGCACGCTCATCACCGGCATGGCGCTCACCCACACGCCGCGCGAGGTCCAGTTCTACTGCCTGGACTTCGGCGGCGGCTCGCTCGCCTCACTGGAGGCCCTGCCGCACGTGGGCGGGATCGCCACCCGCCTGGACGGTGACCGCGTGCGCCGCACGGTGGCCGAGATCGCCGCCCTCCTGCAGCGGCGCGAGCGCGACTTCGCCGAGCAGGGCATCGAGTCGATCGCCGCCTACCGGCGGCAGCTCGCCGACGGCACGATCCAGGGCGACGGCTGGGGCGACGTCTTCCTGGTGGTCGACGGCTGGCTGACCGTCCGGCAGGAGTTCGAGACGCTCGAACCCGTCATCACCGACCTGGCCGCGCGCGGCCTCGGCTACGGCATCCACGTGGTGGCCGCCACCAACAAGTGGTCGGAGTTCCGTCCCGGCATCCGCGACCTGTTCGGCACCCGGGTCGAGCTCAAGCTCGGCGACGCCTACGAGTCGGAGGTCAACCGCAAGGCGTCGCTCGCCGTACCCGAGGGCGTGCCGGGCCGCGGCCTCACCAAGGAGGGCCTGCACTTCCTGTCGGCGGTCCCCCGGATCGACGGCGTCCACAGCGCCGAGGACCTGCCGGCCGGTGTGCGCGCGCTCGTCCACGCGGTCAGGGACGCCTGGCAGGGCCCCGCCGCCCCGGGTGTGCGGCTGCTGCCGGCGGTGCTGCCCGCCGAGACCCTGCCGGGAGCCGAGCAGACCGGGCACCGGATCCCGATCGGCATCGACGAGGCCGCCCTCTCCCCCGTCCTGCTGGACTTCGACGCCGACCCGCACTTCATCGTGGTGGGCGACACCGAGAGCGGCAAGTCCAACCTGCTCCGGCTCGTCACCGAGGGACTGGTCGCCCGGCGCACGCCGCAGGAGGCCATGATGATCGTGATCGACTATCGGCGGTCGCTGCTGGACTCCGCCGCCACCGAGCACCGCATCGGCTACGCCGCCTCCGGCGCGGCCGCGCTCGAACTGGTCAACGACGCGCGCGGCGCCCTGCTCAAACGGCTGCCCCCGGCGAACCTCACCGCCGAGGAGCTGCGGGCCAGGAGCTGGTGGCAGGGCTCGGACCTGTACATCGTGGTCGAGGACTACGACCTGGTCGCGACCTCGTCGAACCCGCTGCTGCCCCTGGTCGACCTGATCCCGCAGGCCCGCGACATCGGCCTCCACCTGGTCATGTCGCGGGCGATGGGCGGCGTGGGCCGGGCGATGTTCGATCCGGTCATCCAGCGGATCAAGGACATGGCGACCCCGGCCGTCATCCTGTCCGGCAACAAGGACGAGGGCACCCTGTTCGGCAACGTGCGCCCGCACCCGCTCCCGCCCGGCCGTGGCTACCACACCGACCGGCGGCACGGCGCCCGCCTGGTCCAGACGGCCTTCCTCGCCCCCCAGCCGCCGCCCGAGGCCGGATAGGCTCGGCTGCGTCCCGCGGAAAGGAGGACATCGTGCTCCGCGACCCGAACATCTGCGACGCCTGTGCCCGCCTGCGGCTGCGCCGCAACCGCGAGGCCGTGACCTCGCTCGACCTGTGGATCCCGCACTGCGAGGCCTTCCCCGGCCGGGTGCCGGACGAGATCTTCCTCGGCGGTTTCGACCACCGCGCGGCGTATCCCGGTGACGGCGGCGTCCGCTTCGCGCTGCGCGAGGGCGCGCAGGACGATCTCCGCCTCTACGAGGAGCGGATCGGCGCCGTCTGAGGCGGCCGCCCGGACCCGCTCCCCGTACGGGGACCGCCCGGACCCGGCCCCGCTGGTGAGCGCCTCCGTCCCGGCCGCCTCGGCCGCCGCGCGGCGGTGCTCAGCCGCCCGCCCCGCCCGGCAGGTGGTGGGCCCTCAGCACGACGCCCAGGGCGATGGCCAGCGGGCGCGGCATGCCCGCCCCCATGTACTCGGCGAACGCCTCGGCGACCATCTCGTGCGGGTCGGCGGCGCCGTAGCGCGACAGCGTCCGCCCCACCTCCGCGGCGGTGTCCGGGTGGAACGGCATGTCCACCGCGAGCCGCCGCCCGGTCACCTCCCGGAACGCCTGCGCCAGCTGGCGCTCCGCGCTGTAGGGCAGATCCTGGAGCAGGTGGTGGCCGAACTCGTGGTAGAGGACCGCGCCGAGGTCCTCGTAGCCGCGGGAGAGCCAGCCCACCCGCATCCGGTCGGCGTACAGCTCGGTGACGCGCCGCGGGTCGTCCAGCATCCCCGCGTTCAGGTAGATCCCCTGGTCGGGTCCCCTCAGCACGGAGTAGCCACCGCCGACGCCCCCGTCGAACCTGCCGAGCGGATCCCGGGTGCTGATCTCCCCGAGCCCGGCCATCACCTCGGGGAAGCCGTCCGCGAGCCTCACCAGCGCGCGGTTGTACTCCCGGGCGATGTCGGGGTGCATGGGCGTGGAGGTGTAGTCGACCACGGGGGCCTCGTCGCCGAACCTGTCGGCGAGGATCCGCTCCGCCTCCACCTGGGCGTCGGCCAGCTCCCTGAGCTGCTCCGGGGAGAACTGCGGATCCCCCGCGCGCCCGTGCCCGCCGCCCGGGTCGCCGCCCGGGTCGCCGCCCGGGTCGCCCACGACCGCGTCCCGGACGCCGGCGGCCTCCCGGACGCCCGCCGCGTCCCGGACGCCCGCCGCATCCCGGGCACCTGCCCCGTCTCGGCCACCGGTGGCCTCCCGGGCACCCGCCGTCTCCCGGCCCGGCCCGTCCGCCGGTCGGTCCCCCCAGTTCAGCAACCTGTCGACGGCGGAACGCGGCGCGGTCCCGTCCTGGCCGCCGTGCCCGGCGCCGGAGCGTCCCTCCCCCGCGTGCCCCGCGCCGCCGTACCCGGTGCCGTCGCCGGGCCGCCCGGCGCCGGGTACGGCGGCGCCGTCGGGTGCGGACTGTGCGAGTCGGGTCGCCGATCCGGCGCCCTCCGGAACGCCGGAACCACCGGAACCACCGCCGTCACGAGTACCGGAACCGCCGGAACCACCGGAGCTGCCGGAGCTCCCGCCGTCACGAGCACCGGAGCCACCGGAACCGCCGGTGTCACCGGAAGCGTCCGAGCCCCGGGAGCCACCCGGACCTCCGGGACCACCCGGGCCTCCGGGACCACCGAGGTCACCGAGGCCACCCGGACCTCCGGGACCACCGAGGTCACCGGGGCCGCCGGGGCCGCCGTGATCGCCGCTCCGCCACGAAGGGCTCGCGCCCGCCCAGTGCGCGTCCGCACCCCCGAGCGCACCCGCCGTGGTCCCCTTGAGCACCGCCTCCCAGTCGAAGTCGCCGCTCAATCCCAGCGAGACCGCCGTGGCCGCGCCGTTGGCCAGCGCCGACTGGCCCATCAGCCCCCACATCGACCGGCTCGACGCCGCCAGCAGTTTCTCCAGCGCCGACATCTCCGCCCGGGTCAGACCGGCCTGCAGCCCTCCGGTGGCCAGCCGCGACAGGCCGCCCGACAGGCCGGTCAGGAACGCTCCCGTCAGCGCGCCCGTCCCGGCCGACGCCAGGACCTGGTCCCAGTCGATCGAGTCGCGCCGCGACTGGGACGCCTGCACGCCCAGGTCCAGCCCGGCCATGAGTCCCCCGAACAGCCCGATGTTGAGCAGCAGCCGCCTGGCGATCTGCCGGACCGTCATCCTGGTGATCTGCGCCCGCGCACCGACCAGCGTCAGCGACACCGCCCCCCACGGCCCGGCCGCCGCCGCCAGGAGCCAGGCGATCTGGAGGATCAGGAACCAGACCGACACCTCGATCATCCGCTTGGTGTACTCGACCTGCACCCCCACCCGGTTGAACTCCAGCGCCGCCGCCACCAGCCGGTCCACCAGGTCGGCCTGCCTGCCTCCCGAGACGCGCCGCACGTGATCGGCGAACGCCTTCAGCGCCTCGCCGTCCCAGTCGTCACCCGGCCGGACCGGCGCCGCCGAGCCGAGCGGCCCTCCCGAGGCCACCTTCAGCGCCGCCGCCGCGCACGCGTCCGCCAGGCGGAAGCACGCCGACTCGTCCCCCTCCGGCCAGTCCGTCCCCACGACCCAGCCCACCCACGGTTTCGCCCAGTCCGGGACCAGGAAGCCGTCGAATCCCACGGGCCTCACTCACCGGGGACGGTGCCGGCCTGCTCCGCGGCCCGGTAACCATCGGCGTTCGCGATCAACCCCTTGCGCACGCCCTCCAGTTCGTCGATGTACGCCTGGAATCCGCCGAAGACCGACTCCTTCAACTTCGGCAGGTTCCGCTCCAGCTCCGCGCCGTACTGGTCGTCCCCGAGCGGCCGCCCCTCCCGGAGGAACACCTCCTCCAGGGCCGCGCACTCCGCGGCCATCCGGTCGCGCTCGTCGGCGAACGCCCGCGCCCGCCGGAGCAGCCCCGCCCGCTCCGCCTGGTAGCCCCCGGACCGCTCCGTCATCCGCGTCCCTCCACCGGGAGCTCGGCGGGGCGGGGCAGGAAGGAGCCGAGGTCCACCCCCTCGCCGAAGACCTCCTCGTACGGCAGGCCCTCCGGCACGAAGGGGGCCATCAGCTCCCGGGTCCCCTCCGCCACCTCGGCCGTCGCCGCCCCGATCTGCTCCATGATCGTCTGCGCCAGCTCCGACGGCGACAGCCTGCGGTAGACCCGGGGATCGAACTCGATCCCCGTCACCTGGCCGCGCGGCCCCACCGTCACCGTCACCATGCGGTCGCGCGAGGAGGCGGTCGCCGACAGCTCGCCGAGCCTGCCGTACACCTCCCGCAGCCGCTCCGCCTGCCGGTCGTACTCCGCGGCGAGTCCGTCCATCGCCGCACGGAACTCGTCCATCAGTGGTGGCCCCCTCCCCTGACGTCACCGGCGTGTCACCCATTATCAAGTGAAATACCAGTATCGAGTAAAGAATGACTGATTACCGGAAGATCCTTATCTACTATGCTCGACCGGGTCCGACTCCGTAGCGGCCGGAAGGAGACAGCCGGATGGCGGGTGTCGACCTCCACTACGAGGCGCTCGAGCGGTGCCGCACCGCGGCCAAGACCCTCGCGGGGAAGTTCGCCGACCTCGGCGCCGGTTATCCCGCCAAGGGGACCGACTCGTCCGTCTTCGGGAGACTCGCCGACTCCTCGGCGCTGGCCACCGCCGTCGACGAGGTCGAGACCGCGGTCGACGGCGAACTCGGGCACGCCACGAGCAGGCTGAAGGGCGTCGAGCGCGCGTTGGACCTCGTGCAGGACAACGTCCGCGGCGCCAACCGGGCCGGCGGGGCGGCAGAAGCGTGAGCCTCAGGGACCAGGTCGCCGGGCTGCCCGGCGGCGCCGAGCTGTCCGAGCTCGCGGGCAGGGTCGACGGCGACCCGGCCGCCGTCCGCGCCGTCGCCGCCCGCTGGCGGGGCGCGGCGGGCAAGGTGCGCGACTACACCGGCGGCCTCGGCGGCGCCGTCGCCGAGGTGGACGCCGCCTGGAAGGGCGACTCCGCCGACGCCTTCGACACCTACATGCGCCGGTACGGCCGCGCCGGCGACGCGCTGCACGACGCGCTGACCGACTGCGCGACCGCCCTCGACACGGCGGCCGCGGCCCTGGAGAGTGCAGAGGCCAAGGTCGGCGCCATCATGGGCACCCTCCTCGACGACGTGGCCGCCCACCGCGGGAGGAACCCCGGCAGACCGGACAAGGACCTGGAGCCGGGCATCAGGTCGCTGGTCGGCCGGGCCGTCTCGGACGCCCGCCCGCACGTCGAGGCCGTCGGCAAGGCCGTGACCGCGGCGAAGGACGCGGTTGAAAAGCACATGGCCGGGCGGCCCGCCACCTTCGCCGGCATCGCGGCGCCGGGCGACGAGCGGTTCGTGCCCGCGCCGGGCCGCACCGTCGACTGGGAGCGGACCGCGGGCTACCGGCCGCAGGGCGGAGCCGGGAGCGGCGGGAACGGCGGCGGGGGGAACGGCCAGGGCGGCGGTTTCGGCGGTTACGGGCCCAGCGGCCCGCCCCCGCCCGGCGGCGGGCCCGCGCCGACCGGGCAGGTCAAGGAGTGGATCGAGCAGGCGATCGAGATCCTCAAGGCGCAGGGGTACCCCGCCGAGAAGATGAACCCCAGCGACATCTGGATGATCATCCAGCACGAGTCCGGCGGGAACCCGCACGCGATCAACAACTGGGACTCCAACGCCGCGGCGGGCATCCCGTCCAAGGGGCTGATGCAGACCATCGACCCGACCTTCGACCGCTGGTCCCTCCCCGGCCACAAGGACATCTACCACCCGGTGGACAACATCATCGCCGGGGTCCGGTACGCCATCGAGCGCTACGGATCCGTCTCGGCGGTGCCCGGCGTGGTCGGCACGAAGAACGGCACCGGCTACGTCGGCTACTGACCCGGGACCGGCCGCGCCGTCCCCCGGCACCGGCGTGCTGCGAGCCCCCCGCCCCGGGCCGACCCCGTCGGCCACCGGTCCCGGCACCGCCGTTCGCAGGATCCCCGCCCGGGCCGCCGGGCTCCCCCGCTCCCTGACCACCGCTCTATAAGGTGTGACGTTGACTTCCTCCCCCGCCTAAAGGCGGGGGATTCCAGCGGTCGCCCGCTGGGGTTCCTGCT